>NZ_JBFBCB010000094.1:0-14970 GCF_040682975.1 Streptomyces sp. NPDC051051 | reverse complement strand
GAAGCGCAGGGCAGAACTGGACACGTCGACGCCCGACGGGTAGACAAGCACACGAAGCCTCTGGTGGAGACGGATTTCTTGGTCGAAAACCCATCTACCAGGGGCTTCGCCATGTTGTCAGCCCAACAGCCGGACAAGAGCGTCAGGTTGGAAAGGGCTCCCTGACTGGTTGGAGCGGAAAGCTGCTGTGATGCCGCCTGTCGAGTAATAGCGCTGGGCCCAGGTGGTGCCGTCGGCGCGCAGGTGGAGTTCCGAGGCACCGGCGTACAGGACTCGTTCGCCGTTTTGCGTGCTGCGGATCAGCAGGTTCCCGGCAGCGTCGTAGAGGTAGTCGGTGGCGCGGCCGTTCTCGGTCAGCTTGCTGAGCTTGCCCTCCTCGGACCAAAGCAGGGTCTGGCCGGCGGTCGCTCCGGGACGGCTGGTGGTGTTACCGGTGGCGTCGTAGCCGTAGGAGCGCTGCGGGGTGGTGCAACCGGTGCCGGTGGTGGTTCCGGTCAGCGTGTGCGGCTGTGCAGGCTTGGTATAACAGTAGGTCGTCTTCGTGTCGCCACTGGTCTTGTGAGTGGTTTCGCCAGTGCGCTGACCTGCGTCGTTGTAGCTGTAGCTGGTCTAGTACAGGCCCGGGCCCGACAGACCGGCGGCGCTACGCGCGTCCTCGCACTTCTGGGAGGACGGCGTCCAGGCTTCGATCAAACGCTGGTGGCCGTCGTAGGCGAAGCACTGGGTGTCCGCGGAGCTGGAGCCGCCAAGACTGGTCGAATCGCTGATCGCGGTGACCTTGCCGGCCTGGTCGTATGTGTAGTTGAGGTCCTGAAGGTTGTACGAGTGGGTTTGGTCCGTGACGTTGCTGCGGGTCAGGCGGCCGGTGCCCGGCTCGTAGGTGTTGGTGACGAAGATGTCCTTGTTGCCGGCTCCGCCCAGCCCCAGGGTCAACTGCTGCGGCTGGGTGAGGGCCGAATAAGCGACGCCCCGCAGGTACCCCATCCCGGTGCTGCCGGCAAGCCCGGTCGGGTTTCCCAGCCCGTCATAGCTGTATTGCAGTGGCTCGGACGGCAGCCCGCCGAGCGCAGGCTCCGTGGCCGTCTGCAGTGTGCCGTCGACGTTGTAGGACGTCTGGAAAGTCAGCTTGGACGGCTGGCCCGCAGTCACGAACGGGTCAGTGGAGGGCAACTGAAGTTCGGCGCCGAGGGGTCGGCTCAGGTTGTCGTACGCGGTGACGGTCTGCGTGTAGGAGCTGCCCGTCTTGCCTCCGACGTAACGGGTGGAGGAGGTGGGCTGGCCCTTGAGGAGGGTGTCGTAGGTGTAACCGGTGAGCTGGTTGGCGTCCGTCTCGGAGTTCTTCCATGTGCCGGTGACGCGGCTCAGTTCGTCGTACTTGGTCAGGAGAGAGATGCCGCGTGCGTCCGTGGTCTTGACGGCCCGGTCGAGGTCGTCGTACGCGGTGATCGTGGTGCCTCTGTCCGGATCGGTGGCTTTGGCCTGGCGGCCGAACAGGTCATAGGCGTACGACCAGATTGCTCCGTCCGGGCCGGTGATCGTTTTCTGCTTGCCGTCCGGCTCGTAGGCGAACTTCGTTGACGTGTATGAGGCTCCGGGGCCGGTACCGAAGGACGTGTCGGCTGGGCTCGTGCCCGTGTATTCGCGGTTCTCTATCGTCTGGCCGCGTACGTCGGTGATCGTGCGTGCGGCCGAAGCGCCCTCAAGAGCAGTCGTCGCGACGGAGTCACCGGTGTAACTCGTCTCCGTGACCCACTTCTTTACACCGTAGACGTACAGAGTGCTGTTTGTGGGGCGGCCCGCCCCGTCGAACACCGTCTGCGATTGACTAGGGGTCTGGCCGTACTCGGCGCGGGTGTAGGTGCCGTTCGGAGTGCTGGTGCCGTCGAAGATGTCCGCGTACGTCTCGTAGGCCAGGCCGCGGGTGTCGTAGCGCGTGTCCGTCAGAAGACGGCCGCCCTGCGGAGTCGGCGACTGAGTCTGCAGCGGGCGGAGGAGTGAGTCGTAGAGGGCGTAGCCGGTGTTGTAGGTGTTGCCGTCGTTCTTCAGAGCCGAGGTCGACACCCAGGATGGTTTGATGTTGTCCAAGTGGTAGGCGAAGGTCAGATTGGCCGCGTCGTTGTTGGCTCGGTTCCGATCAGGTTGCCAGACGGCCGTCAGGCGGCCGAGCGCGTCGTAGGTCCTCTCGGTCTTCTTCGAGTTGATGTCGAAGGTCCGCGTCGGCAGGCCACGCCGCGGGTCGACATACTGATACGACTTGTACAGCTTGGGGGCCGGACCGGTGACGGCGATCCTGGTCAGCGGACCCGAGTCCACGGGGATGTAAGCCGTGGAGACGGTCTCGTCCTTGGTGTTGGTGACGGCCAGAGGACGGCCCAACGTGTCGTACGTCGTTCTGGCCACGGTCTGCCAGCCGGACGCAAGACGTTCACCGGCGGAGTCGGCGGTGACGGCGTAAACGGTGGCGCGGCCGGTCCAGGTCGCTTGGCCCTTGGTGGGCGTCTGGGTGGCCGACCAGGTGGTGGCGTTCGCAGTGTCGTATACCGTCGCGGTGTCCGCCAGTACGTCGCCCCGAGCGGGGTTGGCGGGGTCCATGGTCGCGGGCATGGCCAGCGAGGTGTCCGCCGTCGCGCAGGTGCGGGCGACCGTGCGGGTGCGGGAGACCAGGTCGGTCAGGCCGGCATCGGCGTTGCGGGCGTACCAGGTGCGTGTGCACGTCTCGTCGTCGGCCTTGCCGACCTGGCCGGAATCCTCGACGGTGACCGGCATGCCGTAGCTGTCGAAGGTCGTGGCCGTCTGCCACTCACGCCATGTCTGGGACGCCGTCAGGTACGTGTATGTGTGCGTCTTCGTCGTACGCACAAAGCGGGCGGCGTGGTCACCGGCGCCGGGCACGCTCTGACGGGCGGTCTCCTTCGACCACGGATCGTTCACCGTCGCAGAGATCGCCGTGGAGCCGTCGTAGGTGACCTGTTCGCGCAACTGACCCGCGTACTGACCGCTGTCGGTGAGCGCGGCGGCCGCGAGGGCCGGTGACGCGAGGGGGGAGACGGAGACCGACTTAGTGGTGCCGTCCTTGTTCTTGTCGCCGTGCATGCCCTGGAGGTACAGGGAGACCGTCCGGGAGCGGGTGACGTCCGTCGCGCCGGTCCACGCCGTGACCTGGCGGTAACCGCGCCACTCGGACCAGGTCCGCTCGTCGGTCGGGGTGAATGGCTCGTCGTTGTGGTGCCAGGCCGCGCCGCTGTAGGTGTACGCGTGCTCGACGGTCTCGTTGGCCGCGGCCGGGTCGGAGAGGGTCACGGCCAGCACTCGGTACTTGTGGAACCAGTCGATCGAAGCGTCCGCGGCACCGTTGATGTTCCAGAACTGCGGGTAGCACGAGCGGGTGTTGCTGTCCGGTGCCGCGCCCAGGACCTCGCTGCGTACACACTCCTCACCTGACAGTGTCACCGTCGTGATCGCACCCGTCTCCGAGGTGATCGTCGAGACGCGGGGACGGGTGAGAGGCAGGATGTCATCCGTGGCATCCACCCGGTTGGGCCGCATCTGGTACGTGAACGACAACGGATTCGCGGTGATGCTCGTATCGCCCGCCTTGGCGGTCCGCTTCAGCGACTTCAGTGTCAGCACCTGGTCGGAGCTGTCGCCGATGTCCCCGCCGTCGAGGTAGTCCTGCACCAGGTCCCAGGAGTCCACCGCGTCGTAGGCAGCTGTGGTGGCGTTGTAGGAGAAGGTGTCGATCCCGGTCAGGCGCTTGCGGGAGAAGAAGGACGGGCCTGCCGCGTTGCACTCGTCGTCGCCGCTGGAGCAGATCGCGTCGAACGGCACGTCCGGCCAGTTGTCGGCCGTGTCCTTCGTCAGGCTGGAGCAGTCCGAGGCGGTGCAGCGCTCGGCGTGGGAGAAGGTGACCTTGGCGTCCGCCTTGTCGGTGAACAGCGCGCCTGCGCGCAGGCCGTACTCGATCCGGGTGAGGTAGCCACCGCGTGTGTAGGAGGCATTCGCGGTAGTCGCCTTGTTCTTCTTGTAGTAGTTCGACTCCTTCGTGTACCAGTACGTGGCCGCATTGCCACGGGTGTCCTCGACGTGGTCGAGGTTCCACCGCCACGCCTGGATCAGCGCCCGGTCGGCGAAGGCGTCACCGGCCGCGTAGCCCGGCTCGCCCGAGTCGTCACCGAACACCGGTACCGTCCAAACCGAGTTGGTGCGCTGCGTGTCCGCGCCCGCCAGCTTGTCCAGACCGAACACGTACTTGGTGCCGTCGCCCGTGGTGACGGTCCAGTACTCCCCGTTGTCGTCGCCGTTGTCCGCGCCCGAGGAACGCGTCACCTTCGAGGCGTCGTCGTCCTCCAGCCGCCACTGGCCGCTGCCGTCGTCCTTGACCAGGCGACTGGCCTTGCCGTTCAGGACCAGGCGCGCGTTGTCGTACTTCCAGCACAGGTCGAACACGTCCGTGTGGCCGTCGTCGTCACAGGAGCCGTAGGAGCGTTCGACGTAGGAATCGGTGAGCGCGAAACCCTCACCGACCGCCGAGCCCTGGTTGTTGGTCGTGGCGGTACGGCCGTCGACACTGCCGGAGTCGTACGTCAACGACGGTCCGGGCGCCGGACCCGCCGCCGCGGGCGGCACCGTGAAACCGTACGACCAGGTGAAGGAACCCGAGCTGCCGCCGGCCTGCCATGAGGAGGACTCCGAGAGCGGGGTGGCCGAGAAATCCCCGGCGCCGTTGGGCGACTGCCCGGAACCAGCGCTGGAAGCTGTGACGGCAAGTACCGTGGCGGACGTGGCGCCTTCGGCTGCGCGCATCAGCTGAGCGGCCTTGCCGGCCGTGGCCCCACCGAGACCGACCTTCGCCGAGACCGATTCGCCGACGGTGTCGTTTTCGGAAAGCAGCGGTTTCTGCGTACGGCACTCCGACTTCTGGGGAGTCGTCAGGGCACAAGCCGGCATTTGCACCACACGCAGGCGTTGGGACCATCCTCCGCCGATGACCGCGGCGAAGCCGCTGTAGTCGACGCGCACTTCCGCGGTCCCCGCGGATTCCGCCTCGGCCGTCAGCAGCACACCCGTGACGCCCGCCTTGCGGGCCGCCGTCTGGTCCAGCGCCGTCACCCGGACGGTACCGTCCGCTGCGGCCCCGGCACCGGGTGACGGCGTCATCGTGACCGCGACACCACCCGGATCGACGGTTCTCGATTCACCCGCCGCGAGGGTCAAGGTCGCCGCGCCGCGTCCGGGCCAGACGGCTTTCTGCTCCGTGCGGGCCCTGGCCGCCTGAGCGGCGTTGGCCTTCTTCTCCCGGGCGACCTGCTCGCGGGCCTTCTTCGCACCCGGTCCGTCGAACTCCTCGACCTTGCTCACCCGGGACTCGGGGACGTCGGGTCGTCCCAGGCCCTTGATACCTGCGGCCTCGGCCACCTGGGCCACACCCACCGGCACCATCAGCGCCAAGCTCAACGACTGCACCAACAACCGAGCGCGGTACCGCGCACCCCCACGACGCCGTCTTGAGGTGCCTATGCCAAAGACCATCGTTTTCGTCCCCACCCAGTCCCGTAAGAAGAGCCCGCCCACGCCGCGCACCGCCGCTTCCGCGGCGGTTGGGGACCGGGCAACCGTGGCTGCCCGGCCCCCAACACCCGTCAATCACCCACGAGGTCTCCGACCTGCGCGAAGCCGCCCATCGCACCGGCCCACACACGCACTTCCGCAACGCTGCCGGGCAGATAGTGCTGCCACGCACCGCTGGTGAAGCCCTTGCCGATGGCGAAGTCGCCCGAGCCTGCCTTCGCCGTGAACACCTCGGCGTCGCCGTTCGGGATGCCCCCCACATAGAGACTGATCGTGCCGCCCCGGTCCTGGGCGTCGAAGACCCCTGTCAGCCGGACCATGCCGTCCACCAGGGCACTGTCCTGGGAGACGACGGACGAGAAAGTGCCGCCGGCGTCCAGACGGCCGAAGTGCCACTTGCCGACGGGCACCGTGTGTTCCATTCCGTCATCGTCGGGCACGATGTCCTGGCCGGTCAGCTTGTACCAGAGACCCCACGCAGACCCGTCGGCCGCCCGTTGGCCCGCTATCTGGCCGGTGTATCCGGTGGCCTTTCCGGCGAGCTTGTCTCCGTCGACAGACACCAGCGTCGTCACAGTGAACGACCCGGTGTCGTCGACGACCGGGCCGGCAACGACGGACGCATCGTCCACGCCGTCCAGCACCATCGACTCTCCGTCCAACGATGCCCCACCGGTCAGTGCCAGAGACTTCCCATATCCGGAAGTGGTGTCCGGGACGCTGGTGCCACTGCCCCGGTCCGCCGACCAGTCGGCGACCAGCTCAACGTTGTTGTATCTGTCGAACTGCGCCAGCTTCGCCTCTTCTGCGACCTCGATCGCGGACAGGTCCCGCTGCCAAACAGAGACTTCATCAACGGAGCCCTGAAGGTAGTCGGTGTAGGCGTCGGCCCAGATACCACGTCCGATCTGCAGCGGGCCTGTCGCTTTCCACGCTGTACCCGCATCGGCGGAACTCTGGAATTGGCCGTTGAGATAGAGACTGATCTTCTTCGTCGTGGCGTCGTGCACCCCGACCACATGGGTCCACACGTCGCGCGCCGTGGCCTGCTGAGCGCTTGCCTTGCGGATTGCGCCGTCAGTGGCCAGCACGTTCATGCTCCATTTGTTGTCACCCCCGCCGGCGTACGACAGCCCGAACGGGATGTACTTCTGACTGAAAGGGCTACCGCTCTCAGGTGTCTGAGTAAGCACTGTCATAGTGCGTGTGGCGGCGGCGTCGACACGTATCCAGGCGGAGACTGTGTAAGAGGCTGAGGTGTCCAGAACAGTGCCTGCGCTCGCAGCGTAGGCACTGGTGCCGTTGAGGTTCAGGCCCTTGTCCGTCACCGGAGTGGCGAGCGCTGTGCCCGTGTCGTCGTGCGTCAGCAGCCCGCGGCGTCCTCGGTCGTCGCGCGCCGCGCCACCGTTCAGCGTCGCGTCGTCCCGACCGTCCCAGGTCCCGGAGTCCACTGCAGCCCCACCGGCCTCGTCGAAGTGCCAGCGACCCACCGGGTCCTGACCTTCGTCGACCATGAACTCGACAGGTGTCTCCGCGCCGTAGCGGCCGGTGCCTACATTGTCCTTGGCCCGGACGTACAGGGTGTACTTGCCTGCCTGTGCGGGAGTGACCGTGAATGTCGGCGAAGACACAGGCCGGTCGGCCGACCACGTGGAGCTGCCCACCGCCCCGGTGGAAATCTTGTACTGGTAAGCGACGACGTTGGTGTCCACTGCCGCCGGTTTGAAGGTGAAGGTGCCCGAAACTCCAGGCCCGCCGTGTGCCACACAGTCATTGCTGAGGCATTCCGTGTATGGCGTCCCAAAGGTCACCTGCGGCGCCTTGGGCGCGGTGGGGTCGACCTTGAAGTAGCAGGGCACGGAGTAACCGGAGTTGAGCCGGTTGGTGCCGTCCTGGTAGTAGGACAGGGTGAGTGCCTTCAGCCGGTAGAGCGGTCCTTCCGCAAGAGCGGGCATGCTTTTGGACTACTTGACCAGGTTGCCGACGTATCCGGAGGTCGGGCTGTCGAGGTCGGTGACAAGGCTCCACACCGCACCGTCGGACTTCTCCAGCCTCCAGCGGATGCGCAGGCTGGCTCCTACCGACCCGCCCGATGCCGTGCGCGGCTTGCCCTGGACCAGCGGGGTCGGATCAGAAACGATGTTCGGGACGGTGGAGTTCGACGCGCACACGTAGGACGAGCCGGAAACCATACCGACCTCGGTCGGCGTGTCAGGCAATCCGACGTACTTCACCGCCAGGGTGGCATCGTTCTTGAACCGCTTCCACGCCGAGGGGTCGGTCTCGTCGTGAGCCTTGATCTCAAGGGTCAGCCGGGAGAATTTGCCCGCCGCGAAGTTGCGCACCGTCGGCGTCAGGTTCTCGTTCGTCTCCTCCGGATTGTCGTTGAACTCGACCGGCGCGTCCGGCGCGTCCGGGTCACACAGGGACCCGCGTCCCGCCGAGATGTTCCGGTCCACCATCAGGTCCAGCTCCGCCGGCCGCGACGACCACGTGGTGGCGGAGGAGATGTTGTTCGTGCGGACCAGATCCACCCAGCGCGGGTCGCACTGGAAAGCCCACGGCTCGGTCACCCGGAACGTGGCGTCCAGGATGTTCTTGCCCTTGAGGCTGGCCGGCGAGAACTCGAAGTACAGCTTCTGCACGTAGCCCGGGCCGCAGTAGTAGCCGTTCCAGGTGCCGCACTTGCCGACGCCCTTGCCCTGGTCGTCGTCGCCGTTGGACCAGCCGTAGGACTCGTAGCCGTCGCTGCGCAGCAGCGTGCGCTCCGACTCGCCCCACGACACGGTCGGGTCGATGAACACGGGGAAGGCCGACGCCTCGGTCTTCGTGAGCATCTCCTCGTCCGGCACCACGGACAAGGAGTCCTCGGTGACCGCCACGTCCATGCGGGACACCGTGTCGCCCTGCCCGGGCTCCAGCCCTGACCCCGACGGGGCGCTCTCAGACGGGTCGGACGGCTCGGCCTGCGCGGTACCCGGCGTGTCAGCCGTCAGCAGTTGTGGCTGCGCCGCGGAGTCTTGGCCGGCCGAGTCCCACATGCGCGCGGGAGGCGACCTGAACACCGTACGGCCATTGCCGTCGACGGCTGTGAGGTTGCCGGAAGCTCCCTCATGCAGATCCAGACCCTCGGCGTTGAGCCCGAAAGTAAGCTTCTTCAACGCGTCGTTCGCCGCGGCCTCGGGCGTTTTGACCACGAACACGGGCTGGAAACTCTCGGGTGTCGCCGTCACCCTCAGGTCGACGCCTGGCAGCACGTCGCCGTATACGGCGCTTGTCCCGTCCAGCTGCGGAGCCGGCAATTTCCCGGGTCAGTCCAGCGCGAGCGACCTTCCTCCATCCGAGATGCGCGCCAGCGGCGCCTTCTCGCCCCCCGCCGAGAACGCGACCTCCACAGCTGCGGCCTTCGGACCCACCGAGCCGTCGGGACGTTTCACCAAGGTCGCGTCCGGCGCCTGCCACCCACCGTCCGAAGTGGCCACCCGCACGGGAACGGCCGACTCCTCCAAAGTGAAGGTGAAGCCGTCGGGGTTGGCGTAAACGGTCGTCCGCTCCGAGCGTTCCCCTGTCACCTCCACCCGTCGGCCGGACTCCTTGGCATCGGCAAGAGCCTGCTGCCCCTCGGACAACGGCGCGGGATCGGACTCCGTCGCGGACACCTGCTGCGCGGGCAACACCAAGATGCCCAACAGCACGGCGAACGCGGTAGCCGTAGCCCCGCTCCCCCTGCGACGCACGTGTCTCAGCCGACCTGTCGCACGTCTACCGCCCCGCCCCACCGGCACTGTTCCCCCGCCCTCAAAGTCACAAGATCCTCAAAGATCGATCACATTGAAAATCCACCCTTCACATTGCGTCAAGGGATCATCACGATGCGCAAACACCCCGTATGCCTCCAAGCGATACGGAACGGGTCCCGTAGCAAACACAAGTGCCACGGGACCCGTTTTCACCTCGCATCCCCCTCCCTCAGGAACACCTCCGCTCTCTGCGTCAACGCCTTCAACGACACCGTCACCAGGCCTAGTTCCACACCCGAGGCGATCAGGGAGTGGTGAGGGAGGACGCAGAACGTGCAGCCGTGGGGGTCCGTGCGGTCTGCGGGGAGAGGGCCCTCGCAGAGCCGGCGCCACCCTGGTCGCAACCGCCTCGCCCGCACCGCCGGGCATGCCCGCGGCTCCTACATGCTCGTCCTGCGTCGGGAACAGGGACGATCACGCAGGAGCCGCGGGCATCTTGCACCCGGGGCCGCCCTGAAAGCGTCATGCGAACCGGCCGGGTGTGGTTCGCTGCCGGGGTGACTCAGGACTTGGAGATCGTCGCGTTCGAATCCGCCGGGGCGTTCGAGGCGTGGCTCGGTGAGAACCACGCGGTCTCGCCCGGCATCTGGCTCAAGCTGCGCAAGAAGGGCCCCGGGATCGTCGCGCTGGACTACGCCGCCGCGCTCGACGTGGCGCTCTGCTACGGCTGGATCGACGGCCAGAAGGCCGCGTTCGACGACCGGTGGTGGCTCCAGCGGTTCACCCCGCGCAAGCCGCGCAGCAAGTGGTCCAAGGTCAACCGGGACAAGGTGACCGCCCTGATCGAGCAGGGCCGGATGCGTCCGCCGGGGCAGGCCGAGGTCGACCGCGCCAAGGCGGACGGCCGCTGGGAGGCGGCCTACGACGGCGCGAGGACCGCCACGGTGCCGGACGACCTCGCGGCGGCCCTGACCGCCGACCCGGTCGCGGCGGAGTTCTTCGCGACACTGGACCGGCAGAACCGCTACGCGATCCTGTACCGGATCCAGGACGCCAAGAAGGCCGAGACCCGGGCGCGCCGGATCGAGAAGTACGTGGCGATGCTGGCGAAGGGCGAGAAGCCGCACCCGTAGCCACGGACCGGACCGGACCGCGTCCCGTGGCCGTCTCCCTCACCGAACCGTCCGCCTCCACGGGACGGCCGTCGCCGGGGCTCCCCCGAGCCCCGGCGACGAGGAGGCGAAGAGACGAAGAACCGGGAACCCCCTACCGCATCAACACCCCCGCCCCCTCCACCAGTTCCTCCGAAGGCACCGTCACCAGCCCCAGTTCCGCGCCCGACGCGGTCAGCGGGTGGTCGGGGAGGATGCGGACCGTGTAGCCGTACGGGCCCGTGCGGTCGAGGGAGAGGGGGCCCTCGTAGAGCCAGTTGCCCTCCAGGTCGGGGCCGCCCACCGGTTTCAGGGGGACGGCCGTGCCGTCCGTGATGCGGTCCTCCGCGTCGACGCGGCCGGAGACGGCCTGGACCTCGACGTCGTCGGGGGTGAGGTCGCCCAGGCGCAGGCGGACCCGCAGGGCGAGGGTCGTGCCGAGTTCGGCGGTCGGGGTGGCCGCGGAGGTCTCGACGTGGTCGACGGTGACCGCGGGCCAGGCCGCGCGCACCTTCGCCTTCCAGGCGGCGAGGTCGCGGGCCGCGTCGGGGTCCAGGGTCCGGTGGGCCTGGGCGGCGGGGGTGTAGAGCCGTTCGACGTACTCGCGGACCATGCGGCCGGCCAGCACCTTGGGGCCGAGGTGGGTGATGGTCCGGCGGACCATCTCGATCCAGCGGTCGGGCAGCCCGCCCGCGCCGCGCTCGTAGAAGCGCGGGGTGACGCGCTGTTCGAGCAGGTCGTACAGCGCCGCCGCCTCGATGTCGTCGCGGTGGTCGGTGTCGGTGCCGGAGCCGTCGGCGGTGGGGATGGCCCAGCCGAAGTCGGGCCGGAACCACTCGTCCCACCAGCCGTCCAGGACGGAGAGGTTGAGGCAGCCGTTGAGGGCCGCCTTCATGCCGGACGTGCCGCAGGCCTCCAGCGGGCGCAGCGGGTTGTTCAGCCAGATGTCGCAGCCGGGGTACAGCTTCTGTGCCATGGCCATGCCGTAGTCGGGGAGGAAGACGATGCGGTGGCGCACGCGCGGGTCGTCGGCGAAGCGCACCAGTTCCTGGATGAGGCGTTTGCCTCCGTCGTCCGCCGGGTGCGCCTTGCCGGCCACGACGATCTGGACGGGCCGCTCGGGGTGCAGCAGCAGTTCCGTCAGACGGTCGCGGTCCCGCAGCATCAGCGTGAGCCGCTTGTACGACGGGACGCGGCGGGCGAACCCGATGGTGAGGACGTCGGGGTCGAGCACGCCGTCGATCCAGCCCAGCTCGGCCGTGCCGGCGCCGCGCTGCCGCCAGGAGGCGCGGAGCCGGTCCCGCACCTCCGCGACGAGCTGTCCGCGCAGGTCGCGGCGGAGGTTCCAGATCTCCTCGTCGGCGATCTCCGCGACGGAGTCCCAGCGGTCGGAGCCGCCGACGCTCAGCGCGTCCTCGGCCCGCCGGTCGCCGATCTGCCGGGCGCCGAGGCGCAGCACCTCGGGCGCGACCCAGGTGGGGGCGTGCACGCCGTTGGTGACGGAGGTGATCGGCACGTCCTCCGGGTCGAAGCCGGGCCACAGGCCGGCGAACATCTCCCGGCTGACCTGGCCGTGCAGGAGGGAGACGCCGTTGGCGCGCTGGGCGAGGCGCAGGCCCATGACGGCCATGTTGAAGAGGTTCGGCTCGCCGCCCGGATAGGTCTCCCTGCCCAGGGCGAGGACGCGGCCGACGTCGATGCGCGGGAGTTCGGCGCCGGGGCCGAAGTGCCGGGCGACCAGTTCGCGGTCGAAGCGGTCGATGCCGGCCGGGACGGGGGTGTGCGTGGTGAAGACGGTTCCGGCCCGGACGGCCTCCAGGGCGGAGTCGAAGTCGAGCCCCTCGTCGCACAGCTCGGCGATCCGCTCCAGGCCGAGGAACCCGGCGTGCCCCTCGTTGGTGTGGAACACCTCGGGCGGGGCGTGCCCGGTCAGGCGGCAGTACGTGCGTACCGCGCGGACACCTCCTATGCCGAGCAGCATCTCCTGGAGCAGCCGGTGCTCGCTGCCGCCGCCGTAGAGCCGGTCGGTCACCCCGCGTTCGCCGAGGTCGTTCTCCTCGACGTCGGAGTCGAGCATCAGCAGCGGCACCCGGCCGACCTGGGCCAGCCAGATCCTGGCGTGCAGCTGTTTTCCGCCGGGGAGGGCGAGGGAGACCTGGGCGGGGGTGCCGTCCTCCTCCTTCAGCTGGGTCACCGGCAGTTCGTTGGGGTCGAGGACGGGATAGTGCTCCTGCTGCCAGCCGTCGCGGGAGAGGGTCTGGCGGAAGTAGCCGTGCCGGTAGAGCAGCCCGACCCCGATGAGGGGGACGCCCAGGTCGCTGGCGGCCTTGAGGTGGTCGCCGGCGAGGATGCCGAGGCCGCCGGAGTACTGGGGCAGGGCGGCCGTGACGCCGAACTCCGGGGAGAAGTAGGCGACGGCGGCGGGCAGCTCGGCGGACTGCTGCTGGTACCAGCGGTCGCCGGTCAGGTAGGCGTGCAGATCGTCGGCGGCGGCGGTCAGCCGGCCCAGGAAGCGGTCGTCCCCGGCCAGTTCCTGGAGGCGTGCCGCGTCCACGGCGCCGAGCAGCCGTACGGGGTCGCCGCCCGAGGCCGCCCAGTGTTCGGGGTCGGCCTGCCGGAAGAGGTCACGGGTTTCCGCGTGCCATGACCAGCGCAGGTTGCGCGCGAGGTCACTGAGCGGCCGGAGGGGTTCGGGGAGAAGGGGTCGGACAGTGAATCGACGGATCGCCTTCACATTCCACCTCGGCGTGCGTGAGGAAGTGGCGCACGGCAGTGTGCGTCAACGTCTCTGACGACGGTACCGGCGTCGGTGCCGGACTTGCTGGAGGCGGCCGCCGCCGGACCCGTGCTTTCGGCCGCCGACGGATCTTTTCGCGCCACGCCGGACGGCACCGGTGGACACCGGACGATCCCGGGGAGGTCCGGTCGGCCCGCCCGGCCCCCGCTGCCGCCCTGCCCGGCGCCCCGGAGCCCCCGAGTGCGCCCCTTTATGGCCGGTTCCACCCCCACGGGCCACCTTGTGACACTTCGCGCCGCACGAGAGGCTGCGGGGGTCGCACCCGGCACCGCCGCCACGCAGCGAGTCGAGGAGGGTCGCCCGGACCATGGATCGGCGCTCGGTCTGTTCGCCCAGAGGTGCCCCGGGGCGCCCCGGAGTGTTCACCGGCGCGACGGGGCACACGAGCGGCACGGGACGAGCGACACGGGACGCGCGACCCGTTCCGGCACGGCTGCGGCGCCACCGTACGGCGCGGCCGCGGGTGCGCCGTCTACGGCCGCGCACCCGGGGACACCCCGGTGCCGGTGGAAAAGAGCCTGGTCGCGGAAGCCACGAACGGCAAGGTGTCCGGTCGGATTCCCGCTTCGCCGGACGAATTCCGGCGGGTGCCGCGCTCGCCGGAACCGCCCCACGGAAGAGGCAGGACTTTATGAATACATGCGCGCGACTAGTTAGCAACGTGCCGGATTGCTCACCCGAATAGGGTGGGAAGGCTCCTCCGGTACAGAACCCGTACGACCCGTACAACCCCGTACGACCGGAGCACGCCGTACGACGAGAGCGCGCCGTGCGACGTGCCCGACCCCGGCACCCGGCTGCCGGACCGCGCTCCGGCGCGCCCGGTTCCCGGCACACCCCCGCACCGCCCGGCACCACCCAGCACGTATGTCGCAGGACCCACCTCCCCACATCCATCCGCCCACCCTCGTTGATGCGGACAGGAGCGGTCATGCCCGCCACGCACCACTCGTCAGCACCCCCGACACCCCCTCGCACCGCGGCACCACCCCCCGTACGTCCCGCCGCCGCCGGACCGCCGGCCCCGGAGCGGTCCTCCGCGGGTGACGGGACGGCCGTGGGGCGCATACCCGTCCTCGACGTCCGGCCGGTCGTCCAGCGCGGCCGCCGCCCCGCCAAGGCGGTCACCGGAGAGACGTTCCAGGTCTCGGCCACCGTGTTCCGCGAGGGGCACGACGCCGTCGCCGCCAACGTCGTGCTGCGCGGTCCCGACGGCCGCCCCGGCCCCTGGACGCCGATGCGCGAGCTGGCCCCCGGCACCGACCGCTGGGGTGCCGACGTCACCCCGGACGAGCCCGGCCACTGGACGTACACCGTGGAGGCCTGGGGCGACCCGGTCAGCACCTGGCGGCACCACGCGCGCATCAAGATCCCCGCGGGCATCGACACCGGGCTGGTCCTGGAGGAGGGCGCCCGGCTGTACGAGCGCGCCGCCGCCGGGGTGCCCGAGGCGGACGCCGACGCCCGGGCGAAGCGGGACGTCCTGCTCGCCGCGGTCGACGCCCTGCGCGACGAGGCCCGTCCGGCGGCCTCCCGGCTGGCGGCGGCACTGGACCCCGAGGTGGACGTGGTCCTGGCCCGCCATCCGGTGCGGGAGCTGGTCACCGAGTCCGAGACGCTGCCCCTGCTGGTGGAGCGGGAGCGGGCGCTGTACGGCTCCTGGTACGAGTTCTTCCCGCGTTCGGAGGGGACCCCCGAGCGTCCGCACGGCACG
>NZ_JBFBCB010000093.1:0-15213 GCF_040682975.1 Streptomyces sp. NPDC051051 | reverse complement strand
CCGATACTGGTTGTATCGGGGCGATCCCGACAACGCGGCGAGCGTGCGTGCCAGGCGTCGCCGGGCAGACGGGACTTTCGAAACACGCCCTAGCCCGCCCGGGCGGCGGCGAGGTGGGCGTCCACGGCGACGACACCGTCGACGCCCTGGCAGAGGCCCACGACCACCGGAACTAGGCGCGGTTCCGGGACGTGACCCCGGAGGGTGACGACCCCGTCCCGGACCTCGACCGCGACGGTGCCCTCGACCAGGCCGAGGATGCGCCCCAGGACGTCCTGCTCGACCTCGCCGCGGATCTCGGCGTCGGAGCGGATGAAGGCGTCGAGCAGGTCACTGCGGGTGACGATGCCGGTGAGGAGCCCGTCGTCGCCGACCACCGGCAGCTGTTTGACGTGCCGCATGCGGAGTTCCCGTGCGGCCCGGGGGATCGTCCAGTCGGCGCGGGCGGTGAAGACGGGGCTGCTCATGAGCGCGCCCGCGGTCCGGGCCCGGGCCTTGCCCCAGGCACGCTCGTCGTTCCCGTCCTGACTCTGCGGATCGGGCATGCCGGTCTCGTGCCGCAGCACGTCGGACGCGGACACGACGCCGACCGGAGCGCCGTCGTCGTCGACGACCGGGGCCGCGACGATGTCGTTCGCGTCCAGCAGGGCGGCGACCTCCTGGAACGGTGTGCTGGGGCGGACGGTGACGACATCCTCGGTCATCACGTCACCGACCGTGCGGCGGTACAGCATGGCATCGGCCTCCTCCGCTGTGCGACGGGGCGGCCGCGGTCGGACCGCCCGGGCGGACCACGCGCGGCGCGGCGGCCTCCGAGCCCCTGCCGGCTCGTCCACGCCGTCTTCCCTACCCATGACAGCACCGCGCCGCTCCGGCGGCCAGTGACGTTCGGCCTGGCGGGGAGGGCCGGCGGTCCCACGGCCAGGAGTGCGACCGAGGGCGCGGTGGATGCTGGCGACGCTGGACGCCTGGCCCTTGCGCTTGTCGATGGGGATGATCAGGCCGCCCCCCGACTGCTCACTCAGTGTCATTGAGCTGCGGGCTTCAGCCGCGCATACGCGACACCTCACCATGTGGGCTTACCAGTCCCGAGGCCGGGTAGGGCCCACCCGTCGGCCTCCGGCCTGCCGGTCACGCCCCTGCTGGAGCTGACGGCCACCGCCCCGGACCCCGGCCAGGTCCACGCCCTGCTGACCGCGCTCGGCACCGGTCTCGTCCTCCGCGAGGGGCCGGCGGGCTTGTCGTACACGGTGGCCACGCCGAACGGCCCCGTCACCTTCACCTGACGAGCGGGACGGTGCGGGTGCGGCGGACGGGCCCCGCGCGCCACGGTGTGTCCGTTTCCTTCAAGACCCGTCGAACGGCGCTGCCTACGGTGGGCCGTATGAGTCCACGATTCGATGCCATCGGCCTGGTCGTCTCCGACATGGCCGCCTCCGTCGCCTTCTACCGCCGGCTCGGCTTCGCGTTCCCCGGGGGCGCCGAGCGGGAGCCGCACGCCGAGGCCGTGCTGCCGGGCGGGCTGCGGCTGATGCTGGACACCGAGGACACCGTCCGGTCCTTCCACCCCGGCCGGCTGACCCCGGCCCGGGGCGGCCGGCACTCCCTCGCGCTGCGCTGCGAGGACCCGGCCGAGGTCGACGCGGTGTACGAGGAACTGGTGGGGACCGGGTGCGCGGGCGAGCTGAAGCCGTGGGACGCCTTCTGGGGTCAGCGGTACGCCGTCGTACAGGACCCGGACTGTCACGAGGTCGACCTCTTCGCACCCCTGACCGGTCCCTGACCTCTCGGTCCCAGCCACCCCGGAGCCACACGGTCCCGACCACCCCGGCCTCCGCGGCGCCCGGCCTCCGTGGCCCCGGCTTCACCGGCCCAGCAGCACCGTCAGCGTCATGCCGCTCAGCTCCTTGACGTCCCGGGCGAAGTGCGCCTGGTCTGCGTAGCCGGCGCGGGTCGCGGTGTCCGCGTACGGCACGCCCCGCCGGGCCAGGGCCAGGGCGCGCTGGAGACGCAGGACACGGGTCAGCGTCTTGGGGCCGTAGCCGAAGGCGTGCAGGGAACGCCGGTGCAACTGCCGTGGACCGAGCCCGAGTTCCTCCGCGACGGCGGCGACCGGACGGCCCCGCGCGAGCGCGGTCACCAGTCGGCGCAGTACGGGGTCGGGCGGGGCGGCCCGCTCCAGCGCCAGCTCCTCCAACGCGGTCGCCGGGTGTCCCGCGGCCTCGATCCCGGCGCACAGCCGCCGCACCTCGGCCGCGGGCCACAGGTCGGTCAACTCCACCCGCCGGTCGCGCAGTTCGTGGGCGGGCACGCCGAGGAGGGCGGGCGCGGTGCCGGGATGGAAGCGCACGCCCGCCCAGGGCGTGGCCGGGCCGTCGGGGACGTACGCGCGGGTGTCGGGTCCGGCGACGATCAGCCTGCCCTCGTTCCACAACAGGTCCATGCAGCCGTCGGGCAGCACGGGCCTCGGGGCGCCGCCCGTCGGGGTGCTGGTCCACACCACCGCACCGGTGAGCCGGGAAGGCCGTTCCTCGTACACGGGGCCCAGGCTACGCGCCGCCCCCGGCGGGGAGACCGGCCCTCGTCACCCGGCCCCGGTGCTCCTGCGGGCTGACGCCGTACACCCGCTTGAACGCGCTGGACAGGGCGAAGGCGCTGCCGTAACCGACCCGGCGGGCGATCGCGCCGATCGTCTCGTCGGTGTCGCGCAGGAGGTCGGCGGCGAGGGCCAGGCGCCACCCGGTGAGGTGGGTCATCGGAGGCTCGCCGACCAACTTCGTGAAGCGGCGGGCCAGACCGGCCCGGGATACACCCGCCCTCATGGCCAGGGACGCCACCGTCCAGGGGTGGGCCGGGTCGCTCCGGAGCATGCGCAGGACCCGGCCCACGACGGGATCGGCCATGGCCCGGTACCAGGCGGGCGCCTCCGCCTCCGGCCGCGAGAACCAGGCCCGCAGCGCGGCGATCACCAGCAGGTCCAGCAGCCGGTCCAGAACGACCTCCTGGCCGGGCTCGTCGCGGCCGATCTCCTCCATGAGCAGCGGGGTGAGCGGGTACGGCCACGCGTCGGAGGTGAGGGACAGCAGGGGCGGCAGGGCGCTCAGCAGCCGCCCGCTGATCTCGCCCTCCATCATGTACGTCCCGATGAGCAGCAGGGTGGAGCCGTCCAGCCGGTCGCCCCAGGCGCGCACTCCCAGGTCCATGGAGCCGTTCAGGGACCGGCCGTCGGGGTGGGCGCACCGCCCTTCGGGCAGGATCAGCGCCTGCGGGGCCGTGGCGGGGTCGTCGGCACAGAGGTAGGCGCCGGGACCGCGGGCGATGGCGAGGTCGCCCGCCGTGAGCCGGACCCGCTCGCCCTCGTCGGGCACGACCCAGCCCCCGCCGCGCACCATGAGCATCACCGTCAGCGGGGCGCGGTCCTCGACCCGTACCGCCCACGGCGGGTCGAAACACGCGCGGATCATGAGGGCGCCACGCGCGCGTGGACCTTCCAGCAGGCCCGCGAGGGGGTCGCCCCGCGTGAGCCCGTTCGAGCGTGGGGCAGCGTCCATGCGGCCAGCGTAGACGCGCGCTTATGGGAATGAGCCGTTCGGCGATGGGCCCCCGCGGCGCACGACGGTTGACTGACGTCATGACACAGAACGCGGCCGGGAACGCGGCACAGAGGGTACGGAACACGACGAGCACAGCGGCGGACGCGGCGGGGATGACGGTCGTGGTGACCGGCGCGACCGGCCGTACGGGCGGCCGTGTGGCGTCGGCCGCGCGGGCGGCGGGGCTCACCGTGCGGGCGGCCTCGCGGGCGACCGGCTTCGACTGGCGGGACCGTTCGACGTGGGCGGGGACGCTGCGCGGCGCGACGGCCGCCTACCTGGCGTTCCCGACGGACGTCGGCTCCCCGGAGGCGGCCCCGGCGGTCGGGGACATCGCGCGGGAAGCCGTCTTTCTGGGCGTGCGGCGGCTGGTGCTGCTGTCCGCGCGGGGCGAGGAGCGGGCACGACCGGCCGAGGAGGCGCTGCGGGGGTCGGGCGCCGACTGGACGATCGTGCGGGCCGCGTGGTTCACCCAGAACTTCAGCGAGGGTCCGCTGGCGGAGGAGCTGCGTCTGAGCGGCGGGCTGGTGTTCCCGGCCGCCGAGCGGCTGCGGGAGCCCTTCGTCGACGTACGGGACGTCGCGGACGTGGTGGTGGCCGCGCTGACCTCGGGGGACCGGTATGCACGGCGGGAGATCGACGTGACCGGGCCGCGGCTGGTCGCGTGGGGCGAGGCGGTCGCGGAGATCGCCGCGGTGACCGGGCGGGCACTGTCGTACCGGACCGTGCCGGCGCGGGAGTACCGGGAGCGCCTGGTCCGGTCCGGGGTGCCGGACGAGGAGGCCGACTTCCTGGTCGAGCTGTTCGAGGAACTGCTCGACGGGCGCAACGCGCAGCTCACGGACGGGGTGCGCCGGGCGCTGGACCGCGAGCCGCGCGACTTCGCCGCATACGTGAAGGAGGCCGCGGCGGCGGGCACCTGGGGGTGACGCCACCGTCGCCGCAGGCACGCCCAGGCACCACCCGCGTCGCCGCAGGCACGCCCAGGCACCACCCGCGTCGCCGCAGGCCTCACAGACGCTGCCCGAGGTCACCGAGGGCACGCACCGGTGTCACCTCTCGGAGGGCGGGCACTCCTCCCCGCCCCCGTTCCCCTTCGGCGAGGCCTTCGCGTGGGCGCGCAGGCGGCCCGTGACGTCCTCCGGGGGCAGGAACCGGGACCACCGTTCGGGGAACTCGGAGGGCATGTCGGGGTCGTCGGGGTCCTCGTGGACGCGGGCGGCGGCCACCCGGGCGACGTACTCGGCGGCCTCCTCCTGCCGCAGCCGCTCGTTGGCGTCGCGGGCGGCGGCCGTCGCGGCGGCCGGCCAGACGCGGTCGATGGCGGCGTTCATGGCGGCGCCGACGAGCACGGCGAACGCGGACACACCGATCCACAGCAGGACGGCGACGGCGGCGGCGAGGGAGCCGTAGATGGTGGCCCCCTCGATGGTGTTCTCCAGGTAGATGCGGAGCAGGAAGCTGCCGAGCACCCACATGGCGAGGGCCACCAGCGCGCCGGGCACGTCCTCGATCCACGGGGAGCGCACCGGCACGGACACGTGGTACAGCGTGGTCAGGAAGGCGATCGACAGGACGATCACGACGGGCCAGTAGAGGACCTGGACGACCGTCGCCGACCACGGCACGATCCGTACGACGGCGTCGGGTCCGGCGACCATCAGGGGCAGCGCGATCGAGCCGATCAGCAGCGCGGCGACGAACAGCAGGAACGCCACCAGCCGGGTCTTGACGATGCCGCGCACGCCGTCGAGGCCGTACATGACGGTGATCGTGTCTATGAAGACGTTCACCGCGCGCGAGCCGGACCAGAGGGCGAACAGGAAGCCGATGGAGATGACGTCGGGGCGGCCGCCCTTCATCACGTCGTCCAGGATCGGCTGGGCGATCTGCGCGACGCCCTTCTCGGACAGGACCGTGCGCGAGGCGTCGAGGAGGTTGGACTCCAGGCTGCTGATGGTGTCGGTGCCGGTCCAGTCGTCGACGTAACCGAGCAGGCCGATGAGGCTGAGCAGCAGTGGCGGCACGGACAGCAGCGTGAAGAAGGCGGCCTCGGCGGCGAGGCCGAGGATGCGGTACTCGATGCAGGAGTTGACGGTGTCCTTGACCAGCAGCCAGGCGGTCCTGCGCTTGGAGACGTTCCGGTAGAGGGCACGCGCCCGATGGAGACGCCCGCCGGGTGCCTCGGGTTGCTCGGGTGACTGACTTGCTGGCTGCACGCCTTAAAGGTATCCGCCGTGCGGGGCTGCACTCACCTCCGGTGGGGCCCGTCACCAAGAGCCGGGCCCGGCGCCCGTCCCCGGTCCGGTGACCCACCCCGGTCCGTCCCCGGTCCGTCCCCGGTCCGTCCTCGTGTCGGGGCCGGCGGCAGGTGCCGTGCGGCGCGCGCCGGGCCCTCACGGCCATGACCGGTGTGCGCGGGGGTACCTTCCCGGTATGGCAGGCAGTACGCACACCGTGACCAACCAGCCCCCTCCCCTCCTCGGGCACGACGTCTACGGCACCGACCGGGTCCTGGTGGCCGCGGTGGAGCGGCACCTCGATCCGGAACTGCTCGACGAGGCGCGCGGCGAGCTGTCGGCGCTGGGCCGGGCCGCCGGGTCGGCGCAGCTCCACGAGTGGGCGGTGCAGGCGAACGAGAATCCGCCCGAGCTGCGCACGCACGACCGCTACGGGCACCGCGTCGACGAGGTCGCCTTCCATCCCGCGTGGCACCGGCTGCTGGGCAAGGGGGTCGGCGCGGGGCTGACCGCGGCCTGGACGCGTCCGGGCGGACACGTGCGGCGGGCGGCGGGCTTCCTGGTGTGGACGCAGGTGGAGGCCGGCAACGGCTGTCCGCTGTCCATGACGCACGCGGCCGTGCCCGCGCTGCGCACCGACCCGGAACTGGCGGCCGAGTGGGTGCCGCGGCTGACGTCCACGATCTACGAACGGGAGCTGCGGCCCGCCCGGCACAAGGCGGGGGCGCTGTTCGGGATGGGGATGACGGAGAAGCAGGGCGGCAGCGACGTCCGGGCGAACACGACGTCCGCGCGGCCGCTGGCCGAGGCCGGAACCTATGTGCTGACGGGGCACAAGTGGTTCTGTTCGGCACCGATGTCGGACGGTTTCCTGGTTCTGGCGCAGGCCGCGGAGGGGCTGACGTGCTTCCTGGTGCCGCGGGTGCTGGAGGACGGCACGCGCAACCCGTTCCTGATCCAGCGCCTCAAGGACAAACTGGGCAACCGGTCGAACGCCTCCGCCGAGGTGGAGTTCGACGGGACGTGGGCCCGCCGGGTCGGTGAGGAGGGGCGCGGGGTGCGCACCATCATCGACATGGTGGCGGCGACCCGGCTCGACTGTGTGCTGGGGTCGGCGGGGCTGATGCGGGCGGCTGTCGCGCAGGCGGTGCACCACAGCGCGTACCGGGAGGCGTTCGGCGGGAAACTCCTCGACAAGCCGTTGATGCGCAACGTGCTGGCCGATCTCGCACTGGAGTCGGAGGCGGCGACGGTTCTGGGCCTGCGGCTCGCGGCGGCCTGCGACGACGGCGGCGAGCAGGAGCGGGCGCTGCTGCGGATCGCGGTGCCGGCCGCCAAGTACTGGGTGACCAAGCGTTGCACGCCGGTGACGGTGGAGGCCGCGGAGTGCCTGGGCGGCAACGGGTACGTGGAGGAGTCGGGGATGCCCCGGCTGGTGCGCGAGTCGCCGCTGAACTCGGTCTGGGAGGGCGCGGGCAACGTCCAGGCGCTGGACGTGCTGCGGGCGTTGCGGCGCGAGCCGCAGGCGCTGAACGCGTTCCTCCAGGAGGTGGGGCGGGCGCGCGGGGCGGATCACCGGCTGGACTCGGCGATCAAGGACCTGCTGACCGAACTGGCCGATCTGGACGGTGCGGAGGCGCGGGCGCGGCGGATCGCGGAGCGGTTCGCGCTGGTGTTGCAGGGGTCGCTGCTGGTCCGGTTCGCGCCGCCGGAGGTGGCCGACGCGTTCTGCGCGTCGCGGCTGGGCGGCGACGGCGGCGCCGCCTTCGGGACACTGCCGCACACGCTGGATCTGCGGGCGCTCGTGGAGCGGGCCCGGCCCGTGCCGTGACCGATGGCGACAGGAGCGGGGGTGGTGCCGCGCCGACACGGCACCACCCCCGCGGCATGGCCCTGCGAGGCCAGGAACGCCGCTCGGGACGGCGTGCCACAAGTTTCGGCCGGCCGGTGGACGTTGACCAGGGTTGCAGGGGGTTGCAACGCGGGAGAACCCGCTGACCGGACTGTGCCCCTCCGCCATCGGCGGACGGCAGTATGGACTTCCCGCCAGACCGGAAACAGTCGGTGCAGGAGCGCGACGTCCGGTCCTCCGTCCGCATGCTCACCGGGAGGCCCCGTGGTGAAGTCGCCGTTGAACGTGCCGCAGCTCGCCGTCGACGCCGCGCGGGCGGCGCGGATGCTCAGCGAGGTGCGCGACGCCAGGCTCGCCGGCCGGCGGACCGCACTCGCGCACCGGCCGGTGATCGAGCAGTCCTGGGAGCGGACGCTGCGCAGGGGCGTCGATCCGGAGAACGGTGTCCGGGCCGGACTGCTCAGCCCGGACGAGGTGCGGCGGCGGCGGGAGGAGTCGCCGCTGCGGGACGTGCTGCCGGTGCTGCGGGAGGCGCTGCTGCCGGTCGCGGACGCCGCCCGGCACATCATGGTCGTCGCCGGCGAGGACGGCCGGGTGCTGTGGCGGGAGGGCTGCTCCACGGTGCTGCGCCAGGCGGACGGCATCGGTTTCGAGCTGGGCGCGGACTGGCGGGAGGACGTGGTCGGCACCAACGGGGTGGGCACGGCCGCGGTGGTCGGGCGGCCCGTGCAGGTGTTCGCCGCCGAGCACTTCGTGCGTGCGCACACCGCCTGGACCTGCGCCGGCGCCCCGATCACGGACCCGCGCAGCGGGCGGCTGCTCGGGGTGGTCGACGTCAGCGGCCCGCTGGACACGGTGCATCCGGCGACGCTCGCCTGGGTCGGATCGGTGGCGAAGCTGGCCGAGGCGGCCCTGCGCGAGCGGCACACGGGCGCGCTGGAGGGGTTGCGGGCGGTGGCGGCACCGGTGCTGGCCAGGATCGGCGGCCGGGCGGCGGTGGTGGACGCGGACGGCTGGACGGCGGCGGTGACCGGGATGCCGTACACGCGTCGGATCGCGCTGCCCGGGCCGCCCGCGCCGGGGCGTCACCGGCTGCCGGGGCTGGGGCCGTGCACGCTGGAGCCGCTGGCGGAGGGCTGGCTGGTGCGCTCGTGCGACGGCACGGCGGAGCCGGAGGCGCCGGGCGCGACCAGGATCGTGCTGGATCTGGCCCGGCCGCGCCGGTGGTCGGTGACGGTGACCGGCGGCGCGGGCCGGTGGTCGCGCGAACTGAGTCCCCGGCACGCGGAGTTGCTGTACGTGCTGGCGGTGCACCGGGCGGGGCGCAGTGCTTCGGGGCTGGCGCAGGACGTGTTCGGGGACCCGGCGCGCAGGGTGACGGTACGGGCCGAGATGTCGCGGGTCCGGCGGTATCTCGGGGGGCTCCTGGAGCACCGGCCGTACCGTTTCCGGGAGCAGGCGGAGGTGGCGGTACTGCTCCCGGACGACCCCAAGGACCTCCTCCCCCACTCGACGGCCCCCGCGGTGACGGGCGCGCGGGCCACGGGTGCGGTGGGCCGGTGACCGGGAGCGGGCCCGGTCGGCATCCGCCCGTCGGAGGCCGGACGCGCCACCCGGCGCGGTCTCCGCCAGCCCGCGACCGGGGCTTTCACAGCCCGCACCGGCCCGCGTCACAACAGCTTGCGTACAGATACGAAGTCTTCGCCCCCCGCGGACGCCGACTGCCGTAGCATCCCTCTACGGGTCACCCCACCTGCTCCTCGGGCAACGCAAGGATCGTCAGGCGCAGTTGGCCCGCCTCGGGAGGACGAATGAAGCAGCGTGGCCGACATCGCCGGCGCAGGCGGGGCAGGGTGCTGCGCGGTTTCCTGACGGGAACCGCCCTCGCGCTCACCGCGGCCGCCACCATGATCAGCGCTTCCCAGGCCACGGTCTCCGACGGCCCCGGCGCTCTGGAACCGCTCACGTCGTCCGCCGACACGGCCGCGTTGCGGCTGACGGAGGAGGCGGTGCCGCCGGCCGCCCTGGACCGGCTCGCCGCGGGGATGGGCCCGTCGATCGGCGTCGGCGAGGTGCTGAGCGGTGCCGCCCGTTCGCTGCGCGACGCGGCCGACTGCACCGAGGGCGAGCGCGACGCGCTGCCCGTCTCCCCGACGGCCACCCACACGTACTGCTGGAACGCCGACGACACCGCCGGCTGGGAGCCGGGCGCCGTCACCACCTCCGGCGACGCGGACGACGACGGCCTGTGGGGCGCGCACCGGGTGATCGTCTCCGGCTGGTCGCGCGGCTCCGGCCCGGTCGCCGACCGCGGTCTGGCCCGGGTGGCGTTCGTGGACGCGGACGACACGGACCGGCTCTCCTACGCATGGGCGCTGCTGGCCGTCCCCGTGGACGGGGGGCGCGACTACCGCGGCCTGGTCTCCCGGGTCTCCGGCATGGTCTGGTACCAGGACAAGCTGCTGGTGACCGCCGGCGACGGGGACCGGGCCGCGCTGTACGTGTACGACGTCAACCGCATCCACCGCACCACGGTCGCCGGTGCGGCGGTCGGCCGGGTGCCCGGCGGCTGGTCGGCGCACGGCGCCCCGTACGTCCTGCCGGCCGTGGCCTCCTACCGGCTGAGCGGCGGCTCCGGCGCCCCGCGCCCGGCCACCGTGTCCCTGGACCGCAGCACCGCGCCGGACACCCTCGTCGCCGGGGAGTGGACCCTCGACGACGGCGACCGGGGCGCCCGGCTGTGGCGGTACGCCTTCGACACCGCGCCCGGCCGGGCCGGTCTCCTCGCCGGTG
This sequence comes from Streptomyces sp. NPDC051051, assembly GCF_040682975.1. Lineage (NCBI taxonomy): Bacteria > Bacillati > Actinomycetota > Actinomycetes > Kitasatosporales > Streptomycetaceae > Streptomyces > Streptomyces sp. NPDC051051. The sequence continues at coordinate 4,735 of NZ_JBFBCB010000093.1, read as the reverse complement.
ACCCGGCGGGGCGGGTCGGCGTGACGCAGGCGTACCGGACCGAGGCGAACGGGGTGCGCGGTGTGCTGTCGTACCAGGACGGCTGGTACGTGAGCCGGGGCGGCGCCGAGGACGGGCGCGGGACGCTGTGGCGGCAGGACGCGGACGGCGCGCGGGCCGCGCGCTGCGGCGCCGACGACAGCCGGGACTGCTGGAGCCCGCGGACCGAGTCGCTGTCGTACTGGGCCCAGACCGGCGACGTGTGGACGCAGTCCGGCCGGATGCTGTTCGCGCTGCCGCTGGCCTCGATCGACAGATCCGCGGAGTAGATGATTCCCTGACGGGCATGACCGACATCCCCGTGACCACCTGGTCCCTGGAGCAGACCGCGCCGGGCGACCTGCGGCCGGCCGCCGCGCCCGAGGGCGACGTGCGGATCGTGCGCTCCGCCGTGGCCTCGCCCGAGTTCAGCCGTTTCCTGTACGCCTCCGTCGGCGGGGACATCCGCTGGATCGACCGGCTGGGCTGGACGTACGCACGGTGGCAGGAGCATCTGGGCCGGCCGGGCGTGGAGACCTGGGTGGCGTACGACCGGGGGACGCCCGCGGGGTACGTGGAGCTGGAACCGCAGGACGACGGGGCCGTCGAGATCGTCTACTTCGGGCTGATCCCGGCCTTCCGCGGGCGGCGGATCGGCGGCCATCTGCTGTCGTACGGGGCCGCGCGCGCCTGGGACCTCGCGGACCGCTGGCCGGGGCTGCCGCAGACGAAGCGGGTGTGGCTGCACACGTGCAGCCTGGACGGCGAGCACGCGATGGACAACTACCGGCGCCGCGGGTTCAGGCTGTTCGACACCACGGTCGAGGAGAAGCCCGAGGTGGCCGCTCCGGGTCCCTGGCCGGGCGCATACCCCGTCTGACCTGCGTCGACAAGACATCACGCACAGCATGTGACCGACACCACCCTGGTCTCACATAGCGGGACCAGGGTGTCCACATGACGGACGAAGCTGGACTGTGTCCAGATCGCCGTGACACGCTTCCGTCATGTCTGGAACTGGAATTGCCTTGGTGAGTCGGCGGCACGTCGATCTCGGCCGCATGTCCAGCGCCATCTGTCCGGCGAGCTGACGAGCCGAAGCCCCGCCGACAGCCCCCTCCAGCCTCCCTCCGCGCAACGACGCGCACACGTGCCCCGGTGCGCTCCCGCCTGCGCAGGTCAGGGTCGTCCGCCCGGCACCAGACCACCGTTCCTCATGGACGGCGCCACGCGCCGGCCCCTTCCCGTCACTGTCCCGAAGGACGTATTCACGATGGCCGCCACCCCCGACAACCCTGCCGCCTCAGCGCCCCGCCGCAAGGTGAGCCGTCACCGCGGCGAGGGTCAGTGGGCCGCGGGGCACTTCACCCCGCTCAACGGCAACGAGCAGTTCAAGAAGGACGACGACGGTCTCAATGTGCGGACACGCATTGAGACGATCTACTCCAAGCGCGGCTTCGACTCGATCGACCCCAACGACCTGCGCGGGCGGATGCGCTGGTGGGGGCTCTACACCCAGCGCAAGCCCGGGATCGACGGCGGCAAGACCGCGATCCTGGCGCCGGAGGAGCTGGACGACGAGTTCTTCATGCTGCGGGTCCGGATCGACGGCGGCCGGCTCACGACGCGGCAGCTGCGGGTGATCGGCGAGATCTCGCAGGAGTTCGCGCGCGGCACCGCGGACATCACCGACCGGCAGAACGTGCAGTACCACTGGATCCGCATCGAGGACGTGCCGGAGATCTGGAACCGCCTGGAGGCGGTCGGCCTGTCCACCACCGAGGCCTGCGGTGACACGCCCCGCACCATCCTCGGCTCGCCCGTCGCCGGCATCGCCGAGGACGAGATCGTCGACGGCACCCCGGCCATCGAGGAGATGCACCGCCGGATCGTCGGCAACCCGGCCTTCTCGAACCTGCCCCGCAAGTTCAAGACCGCGGTCTCCGGTTCGCCGCTGCTGGACGTGGCGCACGAGATCAACGACGTCGCCTTCGTCGGCGTCGTCCACCCCGAGCACGGCCCCGGTTTCGACGTGTGGGTCGGCGGCGGCCTGTCCACCAACCCGAAGATCGGCGTCCGGCTCGGCGCCTGGGTGCCGCTGGACGAGGTCCCGGACGTGCACGAGGGCGTCGTCTCCATCTTCCGCGACTACGGCTACCGGCGGCTGCGCAACCGCGCCCGCCTGAAGTTCCTGGTCGCCGACTGGGGTCCGGAGAAGTTCCGCCAGGTCCTGGAGGACGAGTACCTGCGGCGCAGGCTCGTCGACGGCCCCGCCCCCGCCCAGCCCGTCGAGCGCTGGCGCGACCACGTCGGCGTGCACCGCCAGAAGGACGGCCGTTTCTACGTCGGTTTCGCACCGCGCGTCGGCCGCGTGGACGGCGCCACCCTGACGAAGATCGCGGACCTGGCCGAGGCGCACGGCTCGGGCCGGGTCCGGACCACCGTCGAACAGAAGATGATCGTCCTCGATGTCGAGGAGGACCGGGTCGAGTCGCTGGTCGAGGCCCTCGGGGCGCTGGACCTGACCGCCAGGCCCTCCCCGTTCCGGCGCGGCACGATGGCCTGCACCGGCATCGAGTACTGCAAGCTCGCCATCGTCGAGACCAAGCAGCGCGGCTCCACCCTGATCGACGAACTCGAGCGCCGCATCCCGGAGTTCGACGAACCGATCACCATCAACCTCAACGGCTGCCCGAACGCCTGCGCCCGCATCCAGGTGGCGGACATCGGTCTCAAGGGCCAGCTGGTCCTCAACGACGCGGGTGAGCAGGTCGAGGGCTTCCAGGTGCACCTGGGCGGAGCGCTCGGTCTCGAGGCCGGTTTCGGCCGCAAGGTCCGCGGCCTGAAGGTCACCTCGGACGAACTGCCCGACTACGTCGAGCGGGTGCTCAAGCGGTTCCAGGCGGAGCGCGAGGACGGCGAGCGGTTCGCCGTGTGGGCCGCCCGGGCCGGCGAGGAGGCCCTGTCGTGAGCGCGGCGGACGAGACGAGGGGCGCGGCATGAGCGAGCGCGCCGCCCCCTTCCACTGCCCCTACTGCGGCGACGAGGACCTGCGCCCCGGTGAGCAGGGCCACGGGGCTTGGGAATGCGCCGCGTGCAACCGCGCATTCCAGCTGAAGTTCCTCGGGCTGCTCGCCCGGGGAGTTCGGCGCACCGACAACGGAGGGGAGGCGATATGACGACGACTCAGGAAACCCGTACCGCCGAGGAGTTGAAGTCGCTCGCCGAGCAGGCGGGCCGCGACCTGGAGGACGCCTCCGCGCTGGAGATCCTCCAGTGGGCCGTGGACACCTTCGGCAAGGAGTTCTGCGTGACCTCGTCCATGGAGGACGCGGTGGTGGCCCATCTGGCCTCCCGCGTGCTCAAGGGCGTGGACGTGGTCTTCCTCGACACCGGCTACCACTTCCCCGAGACCATCGGCACCCGGGACGCGGTCGAGGCCGTGATGGACGTCAACGTCATCACCCTCACCCCGCGGCAGACGGTCGCCGAGCAGGACGCCGAGTACGGCCCGAAGCTGCACGACCGCAACCCGGACCTGTGCTGCAGGCGCCGCAAGGTGCAGCCGCTGGAAGAGGGCCTGAAGGGCTACCGGGCCTGGGCGACCGGGCTGCGCCGGGACGAGTCCCCGACCCGGGCGGACACGCCGGTCGTCGGCTGGGACGAGAAGCGGCAGAAGGTCAAGGTCTCCCCCATCGCCCGCTGGACCCAGGACGACGTGGACGCCTACGTCGCCGAGCACGGCGTACTGACCAACCCCCTGCTGATGGACGGCTACACCTCCGTCGGCTGCGCCCCCTGCACCCGCCGGGTCCTGGAGGGCGAGGACGCGCGCGCCGGCCGCTGGGCGGGCCGCGCGAAGACCGAGTGCGGGCTGCACGGATGACGGGCGCCGAGACGATCGAGACGACTCCCCCGGCTCCTGTCACCACTGCTGTGACAGAAGCGATCACTGCGACCCAGGAGAATCACGTGACGACCGGAGCCACCGTCTGGCTCACGGGTCTGCCGAGTGCCGGCAAGACCACCATCGCGTACGAGCTGGCCGCCCGGCTGCGCGAGGAGGGCCACCGCGTCGAGGTGCTCGACGGCGACGAGATCCGCGAGTTCATCTCCGCGGGCCTCGGCTTCAGCCGCGAGGACCGGCACACCAACGTGCAGCGCATCGGTTTCCTCGCCGAACTGCTCGCCCGCAACGGTGTGAAGGCGCTCGTGCCGGTGATCGCGCCGTACGCCGACAGCCGCGAGGCGGTCCGGGGGCGCCACGAGGAGGGTGCGACGGCGTACCTGGAGGTGCACGTGGCGACCCCGGTCGAGGTGTGCAGCGAGCGGGACGTCAAGGGCCTGTACGCCAAGCAGGCGGCGGGCGAGCTGACCGGGCTCACCGGGGTCGACGACCCCTACGAGATCCCCGAGCGGCCCGATCTGCGGATCGAGTCCCAGAACCAGACCGTCAAGGAGTCCGCGGCGTCGGTGTACGCCCTGCTCAGCGAGAGGGGACTGGTGTGACGACCGTCGCACGGACCGAGGAGGGCACGGACTCCCCGTACGCCCTCAGCCACCTGGACTCCCTGGAGTCGGAGGCGGTGCACATCTTCCGCGAGGTGGCGGGCGAGTTCGAGAACCCGGTGATCCTGTTCTCCGGCGGCAAGGACTCCATCGTCATGCTGCACCTGGCGCTGAAGGCGTTCACGCCGGCGCCGGTGCCGTTCGCGCT
>NZ_JBFBCB010000092.1:0-15392 GCF_040682975.1 Streptomyces sp. NPDC051051 | reverse complement strand
CCACCGAACACATCCTCACCCAACTCCCCACCCCCACCCCACAGACATAACCCACAGACATAACCCACACCCCCACACACCACCCCCACACCACCAGCACCCCACCAGCAAACCCAGCCCCAGCACACCCCACACCCCACACCCCACCGACACGCACACACCCACGGAGACCGACGTGCCCACAGACGTGTCCCCACCCGACCCTGTCACCGTCGACTTCTGGTTCGACCCTCTCTGCCCCTGGGCCTGGATCACCTCCCGCTGGATCCACGAAGTCCACCAACAACGCCCCCTCACCCTCCGCTGGCACGTCCTGAGCCTCGCCCTCCTCAACGAAGGCCGCGACATCCCCCGCAAATACCGCGAAAAAATGAGCTACGGACCCGCCCGCGTCTGCATCGCCGCCGAACAACGCTACGGCCCCGACGTCCTGGGCCCCCTCTACACCGAACTCGGCCACCACTACCACCACCACAACGCCGCCCCCCACGACCCCACCCCCCTGCAAAAAGCCCTCCACGCCACCGGCCTCGACCCCCACCTCGCCACCACCGCCACCACCACCGACCACGACACCGCCCTGCACGCCTCCCACCAAAACGCCATCCAGCACATCGGCCAGGACCTCGGCACCCCCCTCATCGCCATCAACAACCACGCCTTCTTCGGCCCCGTCCTCACCCCCACCCCCCGCGGCAAAACCGCCCTCCACCTCTTCAACACCATCCACCACCTCACCACCACCCCCCACTTCTACGAACTCAAACGCCCCCGCACCCAAAAACCCCACACCCACTGACAACCACCCCTCCAAACCCACCACACACCACCAGAAACAGAAACCCAACACGGCCGCCCCCGCAAGATCGAGGCATGGGGAGGAACTGGATGTGCGCATCCTGCACGGTCACCGGCTGACCGGACTGCGCCAGGACGACGGTGGGGTGTGCGCTGAAATCAACTCCCCTCCGAGCGGCTTTGGTCACGCTCCGCCCGGCTGCCCGGCTGCCCGGCTGCCCGGCGATCGGCCCGGGTCCCGCCACCACGACCGCGCCGCAGCCCAGTTCGGCACGCAGTCACGCAGCCCGTGTCCGGCGAACAGGTGCCCTCGACGCCCTCCGGCGCCCAGCAGCCGCGCGACGGCCTCTACCAGCGTTCCCACCGCCCCACCGCCCCCGTGACGAACACGGTGTCACCGACACGGAATTGCGCCACACAGATCAAGACACCGTGGGCCACCGGCCAGGACGACAGGTGAGCCACCGAATCGGGCAGGACACTACCCAGCGGGAAGCATTCAACCTCGGGACCCGAACAGGGTGTCACCCGTACGCGCACGGGACAGCACAACACCGACGGCCTGACCACCGATCAGCGTGCGCAGCCCGGGAAACACCAGGAAGTACCGGTCGCGGACGACGACGTACCCCGAACCGGAGACGGGCAACGGCCCCCGTGTGACCGTGAAGCGTCCAGGGCCGGGCAGACCGCCGGGCAGGTGGACCAGCGCGATCCCGCAGGCCGTGGAGGGCAGGGCGGCGGCCATGCCGTGCCTGCGCAACGGGTTCGAAGGCGAAGGACGGGCCATGACGCCCGCACCGACCCGACTGCCGGCACACAGCCCCACCACCCCCTCCTACGCGCGCGCCACCGGCCAGGCGGACACGGCTCCCAACGTGCCCGCACGCAAGCTCCGTTGACACCCTGGGCCCCACATGCTTGCATCCCGCCATGCCGTTACCGCAGCCGGAGCCTTTGACCCGCCGCCGCGCCGTGGACCTCGTCCGCGTCGCCGCCGCGCTGTGTCGCACCACCGGCTGACCACGCGCTCCCTCGACGTCTTCGTCAACCCCCCTGCCGCGCCAGCCAGTTGCACAGGAACAAGCCGTCCCGGCACAAGCCCGCGCCCCGCACCGCACCGCCCCTGTCGTGCTCCTTCGCCCACCATGACGAGGAACCGCCATGCCTTCTCCCACCCCCGCCGGCCACCACCACGAAACCGGTTACGACCGCCGAAGGCTGCGCCAGTGGCTCGACGGCGAGGCAAGAGCCGACGGGGTCACCCGCCGCCGGCTGCTCACCCTGCTCGCCGCCACCGCCGCCGGAACCGCACTCGGCGCCCCGCGGACCGCCCGCGCCGCCGATACGCCGATCGTCAAACCGCTGCCGCCCGAATGGTTCATCCAGCGCGGCACCAACGCCGAGACCCGCTGGGAAGCCCTGCACAAAACCGGCCACCACACCCCCAACGACCTGTTCTTCGTCCGCAACCACACCGCCACCCCCCTGCTGTCAGCCGACGACTGGCGGCTGCGACTGTGGGGCAGCGGACTGCGCCACACCCCCAGCGAGGCCAAACCGGTGGAGTTCGGCTACGACGACCTGCGAGCCCTGCCGGCCGTCACCCGCACGGCCTTCGTCGAATGCGCCGGAAACGCCCGCTCCTCCTACACCACCCAGCAGGGCGACACCGTCGCCGGCACCCCATGGACCCTGGGAGCGATCGGCGTCGCACGATGGCGGGGCGTGCGCCTGGCCGACGTACTGCGCAGGGCCGGGCTGTCCCCGCACGCGGTGGACGTGCAACCACGCGGCCTGGACGCCGAGTACCTCAGCGGCGGCGAGAACCTGGGCCGAGTCCGCCGCCCCCTCCCCCTGGCCAAAGCCCTCGACGACGTCCTCCTCGCCTACGAGATGAACGGCGAACCACTCCCCCACGACCACGGATACCCGGTACGCGTCCTGGTCCCCTCCTGGGTGGGAATCGCATCGATCAAGTGGGTCGGCGACATCGAGGTGTCCGCACAGCCGCTCTACTCCCCCTGGAACACCACCTTCTACCGCCTCTTCGGCCCCTCCCACCCCGAAAACGGCAGCGCGCCGATCACTCGTCAGACCATCAAGAGCGCCTTCGAACTCGCCGACGGAGCCACCTTCACGGCCGGGCGCACACATGTGGTGCACGGACGGTCGTGGTCGGGCGCGGGCGCCGTCACCCACGTCGACATCAGCACCGACGGCGGAACGACCTGGCAGCCCGCCCGCCTCCACGACCGACCCCGCGCCGGCACCTGGACCCGCTGGTCCCACACCTGGCGGCCGGACACACCCGGCACCACCCACCTCCTCGCCCGTGCCACCGACACGGCCGGCCGCACGCAGCCGGAGACCGCGGTGCCCAACACCCACGGCTACCTCTTCAACGCCGTCATACGACACCCGGTGAACGTGGTGTGACCGACGCCCACCCCTGCCAGACCACAACAGCGGATCTCCAACTGGGCCGGTGTGCTCCGGCTGGCCGCCCGGGCAGGCGGGTGGGAACTCTGCTCCGTCGTCGGACACGGACCGACGCGCCCCGCGGGCATGGCCGAGCTGCTGTCCGGAATCCGTGCGATCGGCGAGCAGGGCGAGATGTGGATGAAACAGCTTCGCAAGGGCCGGTTGCCACCAGAGGACGACGTTGCCCGGCCGAGAGCTTCCTGACCGGGCCAGGCAACGTCGAGGATCTTGAGCTGTTCTTCTACGACTGAGAGCCCTCTCTTCTTGGTCGGCAGCGTCGCGCCCGGACGAGGATGGCGGCAAGACGGAGCGCGGCCTGGTAGGCGATGGCGAGCTTGTCCGTTCGCATGGCCAGGCCGCGCCATTGCTTGAGGCGGTTGATGCACCGTTCGACGGCGTCGCGCTGCTTGGGTGCCTCGGCATCGAAGCCGGGCGGGCGGCCTCCGGCGGAACCGTGCCGCAGGCGGTTTTCGACCTGGCTCACGGGCTGCGGAATCCGAACTGGTCGGAGAGGTCCCGCCAGGGAGAGTTGGTGCGGTACCTCCACGCGATGGCATCGAGCGTGCGGCGGTGACCGGCCCATCGGCGTCCGCGGACCGGATCGGCCGGCATCAGCGGACCGAACGGAGAACGCGCTCGTCGACGGCTGCGTACCGGGCGACTACGTCCCGACCTGACCGGCGGTGTCCCGACCGGCGCCGTGCGGCTCGGCGAAGGGGGTGAAGCGGGCGGGCGGATGGTCGATGGGCAGGTCGGGGCGCCAGGCGGTGAGGATCTGGGCGCTGCACTCGAACAGGCCCGACGGCAGCGCGTCCAGCGGCCACCATCCCCAGTCGCCGATCCGTTCGCCCGGCTGGTCGGCGGGCTCGCCGCGCCACCGCGTGACGAGCGCGCCGAACGTGATGCGGACGACGCCGCCGACCTGGTCCAGGAGCATGCCCAGCACACGCACGTCGGCCGGGTCCGCGTGCAGACCGGTCTCCTCGGCCAGTTCGCGCACGACCGTCTCCTGAAGCGACTCGCCCGGCTCCACCGTGCCGCCGGGGAGCTCGACGGTCCCCCGCCGGTGGCGGCCGAGCAGCAGACCGTCCGGTCCCACCAGCACCGCGCCGACCCCGACCGTCGCGTGTGCGACGGGCGGCTGGGCCGTACGGGGACGAGAGGTGATCCGGGCCGGCCTGCGGACCTGGAAGAGCCGGTAGGAGGCGTGGTTGCCCTCCTCGGGCGCGTCCAGCACGGTGACCTCCTCGGTGCGCAGCCCTTGCTGCGCGAGCAGGTCCGTCCACAGCTTTGTGGTGAGCACCCACATGTGCCCGGTCAGTTCGCCGCCGCCGGCCAGGCGCAGGATCTCCGGGCGGGACTTCACCTGCGAAGAAGGGCCGTCGCCGGACGAGTTGGTGTGCAGCACGGTGAAGTACAGCCGTCCGCCGGGCCTGAGGGCCGCCGCCAGGGCGGGCAGCAGCCGACTCTGTGGGGGTTGGTGAAGGCCCGGAACCGGGAGATCAGGCGGGCTTGCGGCCGAAGTCGGCCCAGGCCGAGGTGCCGGGCTGGACGGAGTGGGCTCCGTCGGCGACGACCAGGTCGGCGGGGCGAGAGCCGTGCCGGCGGTGCTGGACGATCGACATCAGGTCGTCTTCGGCGAACCTGCCGGCGGTCGCCGCCATGCCGAGAGGGATTCGGTCACCCCTGCTTCGATCGGGTGTGAGAGACAGTCACTACGCTTCGGACCATGGGCATACTGCACGACTACTTCCGGGCACCGGGCGCCAGTGACGCGATCGAAGTCGCCGTCGGTCCAGGCGGGGACATCGATCGGCATTCCGGGACCTCGCTCGACGATCACGGCGTCGATTGGTTCGACGCCAAGGGCCTCGATCCGTACATCGTGCTGGGGCAGCTCATAGCCTTCGTCAAAGAAATCCCCTTCGCCGCCCGTGCCGCCGCACCCGCGCTTGTATGGCCGGACGAGAGGTTGTGGCCGCAAGGAGAGGTGAGGCCAGGACAGACGTCTCCCTGGGAGAGCGGCCTGTTCCTTCAACAACTGCCCGACGAGTCGATCGCGACGCTCGCCGACATCCGGGACGAACAGCTGCCACTGCTCGCCCGTCGATGGGGCGACATCCCCGAAGCCAACTTCACCGACGTCCATGACGTCCAAGCCGCGATCGTCGAGTTCCGCGCCCTGGCCCGCCGAGCTCGTGATCACGGACACGGCGTGTACTGCAGGACCGTCATATAGTCCACCGACAGCACGCGAACCCCCATGCCCGCCACCGCAGGGCAGAGGAGGCGCAGATGACACGCTGGTGTCCCAGCCATGGGGCTGGGGAAGACACCTGGGTGTCCTTCACGGTCGACGCCCTTCCCCTTCGTCGGAACGCTCGGTCCTTTCTGCAGACGGCTCCCTGCCCACCAGGGGGTCGTCGCCGTTTCCGGTGACGGCCGCGCGGTGTCGGACGGCAGCGGCGAGAAACCCCACTTATCTGGGAGGGGATCTGCCGGCCGGCCGTAGCACTCTTTACCTGGCCGGTGGCGGTATGCCGCCACCGGCACACCCGTGACGACAACAAGGGGGAAGAAATGTCCATACGAAGGAAAGCCGTCGGGATCCTGGTTGCAGCCGCCGCCGGTCTGACGGTGGCGGGGGCTCCGGCCGCTGTCGCGGTCCCGTCCGCAACGGGCACCGCGGTCACGGCTTCCGTGTGGCGGAACATCGCCCTGACCGGGACCTACACGATCCGCGACGACGAGGGCATCTTCGCCGCTACGCGCTGCAACGGCAACGTCGCCTCCGAGGGCTGGGTGAACGAGGTCCGCACGCCGTCGGTGTGGTGGGAGACCACGTGCGGGGGCGAGATCCGTGTGGAGAAGCACGTATCCGCGGAGACGGACGCCACCGGCGGAGTCATGATCTATGTGACTCTGCGGTTCTACGAGGGCACGAACGACACCAACACCGACCTCGACGCCCATTACGACTTCAACCGCTACGTCCCCGCGGGACAGACCTCGACGGTCGGCGAGATCACGCTCCGCAACGAGGAGAACGGCGGCAAGGACTGGGCGAAGCTCAACCTCGTCCTGCACAACGACCGCTGACACGTGGTGAACACCCGCTCCCACGGGCCGTCGACGGCCCACATCCGCAGCCGGTTGCCGCCCTCCGGCCAGGTGCCGTACTTCTCCGGAAGGTGCACCCACTGGGCGCCGGTCCGGAACTTGAAGGCGATCGCGTCGATCACCTCACGATGGTCCCGCCGGCGGCCACCCCGTCCCGGCGCCCGGTCCGGAAGCAACGGCTCGATCCGCGCCCACTGCGCATCGGTCAACGACACACCCGGACCGACGACCGGACGGTCGGAAAGGAGCGGCTATGTGCTGGCCACACCATCAACCGGGTCGGTCGATGTCCACCAGCCCATCACCCGGTCGGCCATTGCTTCCGGCCGCAAGCCCAGAGGGTCGAGACCGAAGTGATCTTCCAGCTCGTGCCGCAGGAATTCACCGATCCCGGTCCGGCCGGCGCCGGAACCGAGCCGCTGGAGGAGAGGGACGAGCATGCAGTCGTACTCGCCCTGCACATCGTCAGCGACGCCCACCGGATCCCACTCGTTGAGCAGATGCCGCAGGTCGTCCTCGGTGGAGGTGTTCCAAGGTCTCATCGCCCCAGAGTGCCACCCGGAACGACCGCCATCACCCCCTGCTGATCCAAACGAAACTGCCTAGCGGTGCGCTGTTCGTGGCGGCCGGCTGCACTCACACGCGCAGGCTTCGGCTGCTCTCCCGCACAGCGGGAGAGCAGCCGAAGTCGTTGCCGCAGGTCGTGGGAGCCGCGCGGCTGAACGCGTCACCGGCCGCTCCGGCCTACGCAGCATCGAGCCCGCTGGGTCGTGCCTGACGAAACGATCACGGTTCACGGAGCCAGAGGACGAGCGAGGCGAGTCGGAGGCCGGAGAGGTGGCGAACAGCCAACCCGTCGAAACGGGGGCCACGGCCCGGAACCGCTTGAGCCTGCTGAAGCGCCGTTCGACCACCTTGCCGGCCTTGTACCGCTCCGCATCGAAGCCGGGCGCCGCCCGCCGACCGATCCTCGGCGTTGCCGATCGGCGATCTGACCGGCCCGTTCAGGGATGACCGCTCGGATGCCGCGACGTCGCAAGCCCGTCCGGACGGCCCGTGGCGAATACGCCTTGTCGGCGATGACCGTCTCGGGTTCGCGACGGGGGTGACCTGCGGACGGGCCGGGCACTCGCCCCGCGTCCAGCACTGTGTCGAACGCGGTGGGGTCGTTGACGTTGCCCGGGTGACGACGATGACCAGAGGCAGGCCGCGGCCGTCGTCCGACCCCGCCTTCGCCCCGTCTCGCCCCGTCTCGCCCCGTCTCGCCCCGTCACCGATCGATACGGGACTCCCTCGTCATCACCCTGACCAGCGGAAACCGCCACGACATCGCCCGGCTCGTCCCGCTCCTGTACGCGATCCCACCAGTGCGTGGGCCGATCGGCCGACTCCGCAACCGCTCCCGACGCGTGTTCGCCGACCGCGGCTACGGCTTCGGCAAACACCGCCGCATCCTCAGGGCCCTCGGCATCACACCCGGGATCCCGGCCGCGGCGCCCCACACGGCTCCGGCCCGGGCAGGACCCGCTGGGTCGTCGAGCGGACCTTCGCCCGCCTCCACCAGTTCAAGCGTCTCCGCACCCGCTACCGGACAAGCGCCGCTCTCCACCTCGGCCTGCTTCAACTCGCGTGCAGCATCATCTGCTTGAGACGCCTCCGAACCTCATTCCGAAACGATCAGTGAGGCGGTTCGGCCTTCGAAGCTCACCGGGCGACGAGCGTCCTGCCCGGACCCATAGGACAGTAAGAACCATGAACCGTCACCGACGCCCGCCCCGACGGGCTCCGTGGATCGCGGGCGGTGCCGTCATGCTCGCCCTCGGCGGTGTCGGCGTATGGGCCTTGGTGACGCAGGACGGCGACACGCCTCGTCCGGAGCCTTCGTCCTCGGCCGACTTGTCCCTGCCGACGCTGGGCCCCCTGCCGACCTGGACGCCCAGGCCAGAGACGCCGAGCACGCCACCGCCGACAGCGTCGGAGCCGCGCTCGACCGGTTCGACGCCCGCGGGCTCACGCTCGACCGCTCCGACGGGGGCGGGCCGTACCCGTCCGGCCACACCACCCGACGAGCGGTCGACACCGGCGGACGGGACCGGACAGCGGCAGCCGTCCGCCCACCAGCCGTCCGCCCACCAGCCGTCCGCCCACCAGCCGACGCCCCACCGGACGACGGCGAGAGCGACGGCAACGGCGGACGCGTCTGCCGGCCGGACGCGGGAAGCGACCCCGGCACACACCCGGCCTGCGGCACCCAAACCCTCGGCCCGGCCCCCTCGGACCGTGGCGACACCGGCACCGGTACGGCCGTCGAGGCCGTCGACGCCCGCACCGCCTTCCTCCGCCCCCACTCCCCCGCCCGAGCCGATGACGCCGACACCGACGCGCGGCGGCATCAAGCCGGCGACAACCACGTGGTACACGTCCGCGACGGCAGTGGCCGCCGCTCGGCGGATGGCCGCGGCGGGGACGGTCGGTGACCCAGCGTGCTCAATGGCGGCCGTGGGGCGGCCGGACCCGAGCCTGGTTCCGCAAGGCGGCCGTATCGGCATCGGCCACCACGGCCATTACTGGTGCCTGATCTGGTAGGACGAGGCCGTCCCCGGCCCTGTCATGCCGGCTGACCGGGCGAGACGATCTTCGGGCTGATCACCTTGGAGGAGCTGCCCGCGGCAGCCCCACCGCCGACGTCGTCCTCATCGACCGCGACCACCTCGTCGAAGCGGTCCGCAGAGGCATGCGCCACATCCCACGACGTCGTTCCCGGCGGATGCGCGGTCGGCGAGAACCGTGCAGTCAGGAGATGGTGCGTTCGACGACCCAGCGGAAGGTGTCCGGGCCGGAGCCGTGCGGTGGTCCCCGTTCGGCGATCGCCGGCCGGGCGCCGCGCTCCCGCAGGAGCCGACGGTACTTGTCGTGATCGTAGACGGGGATCGTAGACGGGGTCGACGAGGAGCATGTCGGACCGTCGACGCGGCCGGCCGACGGCCCCGGCCACGGCCGCGACCTCGTCGGGCAGGGGCAGGAGCTGGGTGACATCGCCCATGGGTGCCGCCGGTCAGGGACGCTGCGAGCGGAACGCCCTGGCCGTCGGTGAGGACGTGGTGGACGTGGTGTTCGCTGCCCGGTCGTGCGCGGTCGACCGGGCCGGGTCCGCTTCGGGGCCGCGACGAGCGGTCCGGACGTGAGGGGAGTCGGTCACCGCCTTCGACCGGTCGAGCTGGTTCTTCGACCGCACCTGCTTCAGCGGGAGCGCGTGCAGTCGGCCCCGGACGCCCGCCTCGTTCCAGGCGGTCAGACGCCGCCGGCAGGTCGCGCCCGAGCCGGAGCCCAGCTCCTGGGACAGGTACTCCCACTGGGTGATCCGGACGCTGAGCATGTCGGGTGCCGTTGCGCTCATCACCCGGGCCGCCGATCCGGAACGCCCGGTGTGACCTGAGATATACGCTTTGACACCCGGTTGTGGGTAGCCTGACCGACTGCTCTCGCCCACAGTGCCGCGGCACTGGGCGCACGTTCCATCGATCGTTCAGGAGACCTGTGCGTCCCCGAGTACCCTCCGTCCCTCACATAGCTTCCCTCCCGCCCGTCGCTCTGGCGGGCGGTGCGTTGACCGTCGGCATAGGTGGCCTGTATCTCGCCGCGCTGCTGCTCACCGGTGGTGAGATCGAGGCGGGCACGACGGTGCGCGGCGTGGATATCGGGGGCCTGACCCACGAGGAAGCCGCCCGGAAGCTGGAGCAGCACCTGGTGGCGGCCGGCCCGCGGAAGCTGGCCGTGCGGGTCGGTGACCGCAGGGGCGCGGTCGATCCGCGGCAGGCGGGGTTCACCTTCGACATCCGGGAAACCGTTGACCGGGCGGCGTCCACCGGCGCCGATCCGGTCAGCGTGATCGGCGGGCTGTTCCACTCGGGCGGTGAGCTCGAGCCGGTCGTGCGGATCGACGAGGACAAGGCCCGTGCCGCCGTCGGGAAGCTGGCGGAGACTCTCGACGAGAAGGTCCGCGACGGCGCCGTCTCCTTCGCCGAAGGCCGTGTCGAGCAGATCGCCCCGCGCACCGGGTACGCGCTGGACGTGGACGCCGCGATCGGCGCTCTGCGCGCCCCCTTCCTGCGCGGCGCGGCCGACTCGGTCACGGTGCTGCCCGCACGCGCGACCAAGCCGAGAGTCACGGCGGAAGAGGTGCGACGGGCGGTGCGCGAGTTCGCACAGCCGGCGATGTCGGCACCGGTCACGCTCACTGCGGACGGCAAGCGGTTGACGATCACCCCGACCGTGCTGGGCGAGTACCTGACCATGCGGCCGGACGACGCCGGCAGACTCACCCCGAAACTCGACAGCAAGGGTCTGCGCGCCGCCCCCGCAGTGACCGGCGTCCTGAACGGCCTCCCCGCCACACCCCGGAACGCGCGGCTGGGGCTCGAGGGCGACAAGGTCGTGGTGGCCGCCGACGCCAGACGCGGCACAGAGGTCACCGACAAGGCCCTGAGCAAGGCTGTCCTGCCCCTGCTCACCAAGTCGGGCGCCACCCGCACCGGCAAGGTGACCACGCGGCAGATCCAGCCGGAGGTCACCCGTGAGAACGCGGCACGTCTGGGGCTGACCGAGAAAATGTCTTCCTTCACCGTCAACTTCGAACCGGCCGCCTACCGCACGACGAACATCGGGCGGGCCGTGGAACTCATCAACGGTTCCGTCGTCATGCCGAACGAGACCTGGAGCTTCAACCGGACCGTCGGCGAGCGCACCGAGGCCAACGGCTTCGTCGAGGGCATCATGATCCTCGACGACCAGTACGCCAAGGCTCCCGGCGGCGGTGTCTCCGCGGTGGCCACGACCGTCTTCAACGCGATGTTCTTCGCCGGCGTCAAGCCCGTCGAGTACGGCGCCCACTCCTTCTACATCGAGCGCTACCCCGAGGGACGTGAGGCGACGGTCGCCTGGGGCAGCCTCGATCTGAGGTTCACCAACGACTCCGGCAAGGCCCTCTACGTCCAGGCCGAGTCAACCGACACCTCGGTGACCGTCACCTTCCTCGGCACGAAGAAGTACGACGAGATCACGTCCGTCAAGGGGCCGCGCACCAACGTGCAGCAGTCGGTGAAGAGGGTGAGCACCGCTGCGAAGTGCGTGCCGCAGACCCCGCTCGAGGGCTTCGACGTCACCGTCGAGCGGGTCTTCAGCGACGGCGGCCGGGAAGTGAGGCGGGAGCCGTTCCGCACGCGCTACACCCCGCGTGACGAGATCACCTGCGAGGAAGAACCAAACAGGCGTCAGCCCTGAGGACGCCGCCCCGTCAACTCGTCCGGCGTGACATCACACCAGTGATTCACGCTCCTGCTGAACCTCTCTCATCCTCAACAGCCGCAGGTCAGCAGGGCGTGGACGCCTTGGACGGTGCGACTGTGGAGAGCCGGATCCTTCATCGGCCATCTGCAGGACAGCCCCTCGAACCTCACCATCGTGGCCATCGGCAGCGACGGCGACCACTGGTTCCGGGTGCGTTCCCCCAACGGAGCGTGGACCGCCCGGCAGGTGAGCTGCACCGTCCAGGACGGCCCGGGCTGCCCGTGACCGCCGTACGGCGCCGATCTGCTCGTCGGTGGCCTGGTCGGCCCGGTCCGCGGGACCGGGGTAGCGGCCGGTGGCCGCGTGACAGACCTCGATCCGGTGGTCGTGACGGGGCATGAAGCGGAGGCGGACCTGGATCCCGGCCCGGCCGGTCGTCCAGGGCCCCGCGAAGCCGCATCCCCAAAAGCGGCTTCGCGGGCGGTCAGCGTGCGGGTCCCGGCGCCCTCCAGAGTGAACGTCCACGGATCCGCGGCCGGCACGTCCCGCAGCGGAGCGGGACGGTCCAGCCACCGCAGCCCGACCAGGTTGCGGGCGATCTCCGCGCGAACCTGGCGCACTGGGGTCGCCCGCACGGCGGCGAGTTCGACGGCGAAGTCGGCGACGGGGCCCGGAGGCGGAGGCTGGATGAAGTCGGCGTTGTAGCCGCCACGGCGGAACAGCGTTGTCAGCGCCCCGACCGCGGGCGTCTCTCGGAGCAGCCGAGCGTACTGCGGCGCGACGCGCTCCGCCCAGGGCCGCAGGAGCCCGGCCGGCTGCTTGCCCGCCGCGACCCGCAACGCGTTCATTGCCTCACCCAGCGGCGAGATCGCGTAGCGGGTGTGCGCCACGTCGACCGGTCCGACTTCGATGGTAAGCACCTTTCGCCTCCACGCGAAAGCTTAACGCCTCCGCCTGCACCGTCCCGAGACTGGCCCGCATGACGACACTCCAGGCCGCACCGGCGCGGGCCACCTACCGTGAGGTGTTCGCGGTACGCCAGTTCCGCGTGCTGTTCACCGGCTACACGCTCTTCCTCGGCGGCGAGACGGTGAAGATGCTCGCGCTCTCGGTGACCGTCTACGCAGGCACCGGCTCGCCCCTGCTGGCCGCGCTCGCCTACGTCGCCGGCTTCCTGCCCTACGCCCTCGGTGGAACGCTGCTGCTGGCGTATGCCGACCGGTGGCCGCCGCGGGCCGTGATGGTCGGCTACGACCTGGTCCGCGCCACGGTCGCCGCTGTGCTCGCCGCCGGGCTGCTCTCTCCCACCGCGATGCTGGTGCTGGTGTTCGTCACCGGCGTCCCCAGCGCGGTCGCCTCCGCGGCGCGCAGCGCGCTGCTGCCCGAACTGCTCGACGGCGACCGGTACGTGCTCGGCCGGGCCGTGTTCTCCATGGCCGCCGGCGGCACGCAGGTGCTCGGCTTCGCCGTGGGCGGGATGCTGATCGCGGCGCTCGGTCCGT
The DNA here is from genome assembly GCF_040682975.1 of Streptomyces sp. NPDC051051. Lineage (NCBI taxonomy): Bacteria > Bacillati > Actinomycetota > Actinomycetes > Kitasatosporales > Streptomycetaceae > Streptomyces > Streptomyces sp. NPDC051051. The sequence goes on along the minus strand of NZ_JBFBCB010000092.1, from coordinate 2,202 downwards.
ACGGCGCGCTCCGGATCACCATGGCGAGCTGCCTGCTGTCCGCCGTCCTGCTGCGCCTGCGGCTGGCCGAGCGGCCGCGCCGCGGCACGGCCGCAGGGTACGCGGTACGCGAGACCTGGCGCGTCAATCGCGAACTGCTGCGCCGGCCGGCGATCCGTTCGCTGCTGCTGGCCCAGTGGCTGCCGCCCGCGCTCATGGTCGGCGCTGAGGGCGTGCTCGTCCCGTACGCCGTCCAGATCGGCATGCCGGACTCGGCCGGGCTGCTGTTCACCGCCGTGGCGCTCGGGATGCTCACCGGCGACCTCGCGATCGGCCGGCTGGTCACTCCGGGCCGAAGGGAACGGCTGGCCGGGCCGCTGGCACTGTTGCTCGGTGCGCCGCTGCTCGGGTTCGTGTTCTCGCCCGGGCCGGTCACCGCGGCGCTTCTGCTCGCGGTGTCCGGGTTCGGGGGCGCGTACCAACTGGGGCTGGCCCGGCGCTTCCTGGAGGCGGTGCCAGAGGCGAACCGGGGCCAGGCCTTCGGGCTGGCGCTGACCGGGACCATGACGTTGCAAGGGCTGTTCGCGGCTGGCGGCGGGGCGTTGGGCGAGGTGTCAGCGCCCGGCCTGGTCGTCGGTGCGGCGGGCGCGGCTTCCCTGCTGGCCGTATGGGGTCTCTGGCGTGTGCTCGCGTCGCCCAAGGCGTAGCAGCGCATGAGGAGCGACCGATGCCGGAGGAGGGTCTGGCGAAGGAGGCCTGGGGCGGCTTGTCGGCGGACTCTGTGCCGGAGCACATCGTCGCGGCCCGCACCCTCTGCTCCTTGTCCTTCATGTTGTCCTTCATGGAGGAGGTGTCCGCCCGATTCGGGTGGGCGTGGGAGCCGCGCGAAGTATGGTCTGGTGTGCATGCAGCACGCCGCATGAGTGGTCACAGCCGTTCGTCGACGGCCGCGACAGGAACGGTCGCCTCCTGGCAGACCGCTGAGGGCTGCCCCGTAACCGGCCTTTGGCATGAGGGTGATTGGTCAGGACCGGATCCTGGGACCGCCGGTGGGCTCCGCCGTCAGGGTCACGCCATTCTCATGAACTGTCCGGTTTGGCCACTTAATGCCCAAGGTTCTCAGGGCGCGACGGGGCTGCGAGCGGATCCGTCTGGGGAAATGAGCGGCAGAGTCCCCCTGGTACGGTGCCCCGATGCCAGCGATCAAGAAGCTCCAAGTCACCTTTGACTGCGCAGAACCTGAACGTCTCGCTCGTTTCTGGTGCGAGGTGTTGGGGTACGTCGTACCGCCGCCACCGGAGGGTTTTGCCACTTGGGATGATTTCAAGCGTTCGCAGCCACCTGAGCAGCGGGATTCATGGTTCGCCTGCATTGATCCCTCGGGTGTGGGCCCGCGCCTGTACTTCCAGCGCGTCCCCGAGGGGAAGGCCGCCAAGAATCGGCTGCATCTTGACGTGCGGGTCGGCACCGGACTCGTGGGTAAAGAGCGCCTCGCCGCACTTGAGGCCGAATGCGCACGACTGGTCCCGCTCGGCGCGATACACGTGCGAACGCTGTATGACGGCAATGATTCATGCATCCCGATGCTGGACATCGAGGGCAACGAGTTCTGTATCGACTGAGCATATGGGGCGGGAGTTATCCCGTGGGGATGAGGTGGTGCAGCCGGGCGATGCCGAGCATGGCGACGTGAACGTCGTCGCCTTTCGGACTGAGAGGGCGTTAAGTCCCGTTCCTGATGATGTGGTGTCGCCCGTTCGTGGGTGATGGGACGGTTCTGCCGTCGCTTCATGTCGTGTGCATGATGGGGTCGTGGGCATGGAACGGATGCCGTACGCAACCGACTTGTCCGACGGGCAGTGGGCGTTGATCGAGCCGCTGGTCACGGCGTGGAAGCAGGAGCGGGTGGCTCGGTCGGCGACCGGGGGCCCGGGCTCCTGCGACCTGCGTGAGGTCGTGAACGCGCTGCTCTACCAGAACCGGACCGGCTGTCAGTGGCGGCTCCTGCCGCACGACCTCCCGGCCTGGTCGGCGGTGTTCTACTACTTCACCCTGTGGCGCCAGGACGGCTTTGACCAGCGGCTCCAGGAGATCCTGCGCTGCCAGGTACGGGAGCGGTCCAGACGATTAGAGGACCCGTCCCTGGTGATCATCGACACCCAGTCCGTCCGCGTGGCGGCCGGGGTGCCGAAGGCGACGACGGGGCTGGACGCGAACAAGAAG
>NZ_JBFBCB010000091.1:0-15922 GCF_040682975.1 Streptomyces sp. NPDC051051 | reverse complement strand
AGTTCGCCCAGTACGGCGCGCAGCGGGTCCATGTCGGCGTCGCCGAGGTACAGCAGGGACGCCGCCCGGGCGTTGCGGATGAGTTGCCGGCCGATGGGGTGGCGTTCGGCGTGGTAGGTGTCCAGCAGTTCTTCGGGGGCCCGGCCGTTGACGGTTGCGGCGAGTTTCCAGCCGAGGTTGGCCGCGTCCTGCAGGCCGGCGCTCAGGCCCCAGGCGGCCAGCGGCGGCATCGCGTGCGCGGCGTCGCCGGCCAGGAGCACCCGGCCGCGCCGGTAGGTGTCGGCGAGGGCGGCGCTGTTGTCGCAGGCCCACATCCACTGTGCCTGGCCGTGGTGGATGGACTCGCCGGTCAGGCGCTGCCAGGCGTCGGCGACCTGGGGGAAGGTGAGCGTGTCGGGGTCGGGGTGGGGCGGCAGGTTCCGGTCGTGGATGACGATGCGCAGCCGGCCCTCGCCCAGGGGGGTGCACACCACCATGTGGCCACCGGGCAGGCGTTCGCCGATGGGCCGCGGGCGCAGGGTCACCCCGGTGATCTCCGCGGTGTACATGCCGCGGGTGGGCTGCCAGGTCCGGGCGGGGATGCCGGCGGCGGTGCGCACGGTGCTGCGTGCGCCGTCGCAGCCGACCAGGTAGCGGGCGCTGTCGTGGGCGGGGCCGTCGGGGCCGTCGAGGTCGACGACGACGCCGTCGGGCGTCTCGCGCACGCCGGTGACCTCGTGGCCGCGGCGCACCGTGACGCCGAGTTCGGCGAGCCGGTGGGCGAGCATCTCCTCGGTGCGGGCCTGGGACAGGCCCAGGACGCCGCTGTGGTTGTCGGCCAGCATGCCGAGGTCGAAACGGACTCCGCCGAAGTGTCCCATCGGGCCCCACCGGAATTCACCGATCCGGGAAAGCAGTCCGCGCTGGTCCAGCGATTCGGCTGCCCGCCGGTTGAATCCGAGTGCGCGGGATTCTCCGGAAGGGGCGGGGAGTTTGTCGTAGACGGTGACGTTCACGCCGCCCAGGTGGAGTTCTGCGGCCAGCATCAGTCCGACCGGCCCGGCACCGACAATGATGACGCCAGTTTCCATTTTTGGCCTTCCACGCGGGCGGCTGGGAAATCGTCGTTTTCAAACTACACAGGGCCCCCTTCGGCTGCAATGACACAAGGAATGCCGAACTCGCAGCGTGCGCGGGGGCGTTCAACCGCGGATTTCTCCGCGGTTGAACGCCCCCGGCGGGGGTGCGGTTCCTACGGCGCCGGGACGGGCGCGGGGTTGGCGTCGCAGGCGGCGTCGGCGCCCTTGGCGGAGGCCGGGCGGGTGCCGTCCTCGAGGTAGGCGCTGACGTAGGCGTTGATGCACGTGTTGGCGTTGCGCGACAGCGACGTCTCGTGTTCGTAGCCGTCGTTCTCCAGCAGGAGCCGGGAGTTGGGGAACCGGCGGTGCACGTCGTAGGCGCCGGCCAGCGGGGAGCCGGCGACGTGCCGGCCCTGGACCAGGAGGATGTCCACGCCCGCGGCGCCGGTCTTGTGCGGGGTGCCGGCGGGCACCGGCCAGAACGCACACGGCGCGTTGTACCAGGCGTTGTACCAGGTGAGGAAGGTGGTGCCGGTGCGGTACTGGCGCCAGTAGTCGCGGTGCCAGCGCTTGACGTCGCGCGGCCAGGGCGAGTCGGTGCACTGGACGGCGTTGTACATGGCCTGCTTGTTCTGGGTGGGGTAGCCGGGGTCGTTGAAGTTGGCCTTCAGGCCGGTGGGGTCCTTGCGCAGCACCCAGTCGGCCAGTGCCTTGGTGTGGCCGGTCCAGGAGGAGCGGCGGTAGAGGTTGACCAGGAAGACCTCGGTGTACTCGGCGGGTCCGATCCGGCCGTCGACGGGTGTCTGGCGCACCCTCGCCATGCCTTCGTCGTACCTGGCCGCCACCTGGGCCTTCGTGGTGCCCAGGTGGTAGGTGGCGTCGTGGGCGGCGATCCAGGAGAAGTAGTTCTCGGCGCTCTTTTGGAAGGTGACGTTCTGTTCGAGGACGTCGTCGTACCAGCCGCCGGTGGGCTGCACGACGGTGTCGAGGACCATGCGGCGCACCCGGTGGGGGAACATCGAGGCGTAGACCGAGCCGAGGTAGGTGCCGTAGTCCCAGCCGAAGTAGGTCAGCTGTTCCTGGCCGAGTGCCTGGCGGATCAGGTCCAGGTCGCGGGCGGCGTCCTTGGTGCCGAGGTGGGCGAGGGTGTCGCCGTGGGCGCGGCCGCAGCTGTCGGCGAAGGCGCGGGCCTTGTCCAGCCACGCCTGTTCGTCGGCGGGCGTGGCGGGCACCAGGTCGGGGCGGGCCTTGCCCGGCCAGACGTAGGTCGGCTCGCAGGTGATCTGCGGCTCGCTGGCCCCGGTGCCGCGCGGGTCGAAGCCGATCCAGTCGTAGGTGGCGCCGACGGCCGGGGACAGTCCGGAGGTGCCCTTGGCGAACCGGGTGGGCAGGTCACGCCCGAACTGCCCCGGCCACTGGCCGCGGTTGAGCAGCACGATGCCCTGGTACTGCTCGTCGGGCGCGGTGTGCCGGGCGCGGGTCAGGGCCAGTCGTATCGTGCGGCCGTCGGGGCGGCTGTGGTCGAGCGGGACCTCGAGCGTGCCGCATTCGAGCCCTTTCAGGTAACCCCCGATGACCGGGTCGTTGTCCGGGCAGGGCGACCAGGAGACGCCGGCCGCCGGCAGGTCGGCCGACGCCTTCGCCGGTGCCGCGACCGCCGCGCCGGCCAGGGCGGTGGCGGCCGCCGCCGTCATTGCTAGGAACTTCCTCACGTATTCCCCTTCTTGAGCGCAGGCGCGCCGCGCGGCCCGGTGCACGGGCAGGTCGGCGCACCCGATTTCCACGGGCATGTCCAGGGGGGTCGGCGAGAGACTATCCGCAGGAGGAAGTGGCGGGAAAACATCTACGGTTGAACACCGAATGCGCCTCGGGCGGAGCCGAAATGGCGCACCGGTCCGGCTACGGAAAAAAAAGGGGGGCGGCCGCGGAAAAGGAAGGGGCGGGCGCCGGGTGCGGGGCGTGAACGGGGAAAAGGGGCGCGGAGTTCGCCGCCGGGGCCGGGCCGGGCAGGCCGGGACGGGAAACGGCCGTTTCGCCGGGGCGGGGACGGGATGCGGCGGCTTTGCCGGGGATGCGGAGCGGCCGTTTTGCCGGGGCGGGCCGGGGCGTGAGAAAACCCCGCGGAGCGGCCGTGGGTCGGGCCGTTTTCCGCGGGGCGGGAAAGAGAGAGGGGGGTGTGTCAGCGTGGGGTGCCGGGGGCGGCGGGCGGGCCGCCGGCGGCCATCTGCTGCATCCGTTCGCGCATGTTCGCGGTGGTGTTGGCGTGCGGGAACTGCGCGGCCGGCACGTCGGCTCCCAGGAACGCGCACAGCGGTTCCCAGCCCTGCTTCACGTCGTAGACGAGGAGGTTGTCCGCGGGGACGGCGTCCATGATCTCCTGGTTGCGCCGGTGGTAGACCTCGATGGCCCGGTCCTTGTCGGCGAACCGGCCCTCGAACAGGCCGTCCCAGGTCATGACGCTGGTCATGCGGTAGACGCGGGCCTGCCGGGACCCCGGGGGTGCAGGGTTGTCCTTGTTCTTGAGGACGAACTGGTAGAGCGTGTTGTAGGTGCTCTCGTACCAGCTGTCGGCGTCGCGCACCGTCAGGACGACCTTGGCGTCGGGGAACGCCTTGGTGATCTGGTCGTAGTAGAAGGAGGGAGGGCCGTCCACCGCGGAGGTGTAGCCGTCGAACACGGCGTCCCAGTCGGCCTGCCGGCCGTCGCAGATGATGCCCTCCCACTGTGCCAGGCGCTTCTCGTCGCCGACGATGTCGAACATGTGGTAGCAGGGTCCGTAACCGAGCTGTTCCAGCGCCTCCTGCAGTGACGTCGTCCCGGTCCTGCCCAACCCGGCGTTGATGAGCTTCAGCACGGTGCGGTTCCTTCCCTGGCGGCTGGGTGGTCGGCTGCGAGCATGCTTTCCCGCGGCCCGCGCGGAGTCAACAGGGCTGTGTGCGCCAGAAGTTGACCGGGCGTGCCGGCCGCGGGCGGGTCCGCAGGCCGCGGGCGGGTCCGCAGGCCGTGTGCGGGTCCGCAGGCCGTGTGCGGGTCCGCAGGCCGCGGGCGGGGGTGGTGCGGGGCCGGGGGTGGTGCGGGGTGCCGGCTGTTCAGCGCCAGGCCGCCGGGACCTGCCGGGTGGAGACGTTGATGCGGTTCCAGAGGTTGACCAGGCCGATGTGGATGACCAGTGCGGCGAGTTCCGTCTCGGTGTGGTGGCGGGCCGCTTCCTGCCAGACCTCGTCGGAGACGGGGTCGTCCTGGCCGCTGAGGTCGGTGGCGCTCTCGGCCAGTGCCAGTGCGGCGCGTTCGGCGGGGGTGAAGCAGTCCGCTTCCCGCCAGCCGGCCACCCGGGGCAGGCGTTCGTCGGCCTCGGCCGCGCTGCCGAGATCGTCGGGGATCGTGTAGATGCGGCCGTTGAGCTGGCTGACCCGCAGCCGGATCAGGTCCAGTGTGCGCTGCGGGACGCCGACCTGGCCGATGACCTTGGTCAGGTCGAGCAGGGGCTGCAGGGCGTCGGGGACGACCAGCGAAGGGTTGTTCATCCTCGGGGGCATCGGGGCTTCTCCCTGTGGGTCGGGCCTGCTGCGTGGCTGCTCGGGCGTCGTGCGGCGAGGAACGAAGAAGGGGGTGGGGGCACGCGGCGCGCTCGTGCGGCGGCGGGTGCCGGTGCACCAGGCTGCCGTCGCGCCGCCCCGTCCTGCAAGTGCGGGGCGCGCCGGACGGGGCGGGGCGCGTGTTCGACTGCGGAACGGGCGCGGTTGAACACCGGCGGCGTTCACGCCGGCCTCGGTGGGAGCACCGCACCTGTGTGACGCTTCGGTGCAGCACCCCCGCACGTGAGCCACCCCGCACTCCCCTACGACGGAAGGGACGTCCACCGTGCCGGTCGACAAGATCGCGCTCATCACGGGCGCCAACAAGGGCATCGGATACGAGACAGCACGGCAGCTGGGCGAGCAGGGAGCCGTCGTCCTGGTCGGCGCCCGTGACGAGGTGCGCGGCAAGCAGGCGGCCGCCGCGCTGGCGGACGGCGGCATCACGGCGGTGCCGGTGCACCTCGACGTGACGGACGCGGCCCGCGTGGCCGCGGCCGCGGCCTTCGTCGAGCAGCGGTACGGCCGCCTGGACATCCTGGTCAACAACGCCGGCATCGCCGGCGCTTTCACCGGGGCGCCCAGCCAGGCGCGGGCGGACGACCTGCGGCAGGTGTACGAGACCAACGTCTTCGGCGTGGTCACCGTGACCCACGCGATGCTGCCCCTGCTGCGCCGCTCGCAGGGCGGACGCATCGTCAACATGTCGAGCCACCTGGGATCGCTGGCCCTGAACGCCGATCCGGCGTCCCCGACGGCCGGCGTCAACATGATCGCCTACCAGTCCTCCAAGACCGCCCTCAACGCGATCACGCTCGCCTACGCCAAGGAGCTGCGCGACACCCCGATCAAGGTGAACGCGGCCCATCCCGGCGTGGTGGCCACCGACATCAACGGCCACCGCGGGCAGCGCACGCCCGCGCAGGGCGCCGTGATCGCGGTCCGCCTGGCGCTGCTGGACGCCGCGGGCCCCTCGGGGGCGTCCCTGTCGCAGGACGGTCCCGTCCCCTGGTAGCCGCCCGCCCGCGGACCGGGCCGCCCCGTCCCGCGGTGGCCGCCGGGACGCCCGGCGGGCCCGGGGCTCCAACGGGGGTCGTTTTCTGCTCGGTCGATCCTCGAGAGCAAAGGCCCAGGGTGGAGCGAGGTGTGGGAGATCCGGGAGAGACCGGACCCGATGCAGGAGGAGTGCTGCGGCGATGAGCTTCGTCAAGGTGTGTCCGGTGGACAAGATCCCGGCCGGGGGCGCGATCGCGGTGGAGGTCGGTGACCTGCCGGTCGCCCTGGTGCGCAGGGGCGAGACGGTGTACGCGGTCGGTGACCTGTGCTCCCACGCCGAGGTCTCCCTGTCCGATGGGGAGGTCGAGGGCACGACGATCGAGTGCTGGCTGCACGGGTCGTGTTTCGACCTGCGCAGCGGCCGGCCGGTCAACCCGCCGGCGACGGCGCCGATCGCCACCTACCGGGTGAAGGTCGAGGACGGCTTCGTGTACGTGTCGCCGGACGGCGAAGGCCCGGGGGGACGGTCATGACGTCGGCGTCGAAGGGGCCGGGGCGCCGGCCGGTGGTCGGGATCACCGGCCGGAGCGTGCCGGTCACCCTGCAGGGCACCGACATGGTGGTGAGCCTCGCGCTCCAGTCGCATGTGGACTTCCTGGCCGCCGCGGGCTGTCTGCCCGTGGTGCTGCCGCTGCGGCCGGGCGTCGAGGAGGTCGTCGCCGGTCTCGACGGCCTGCTCGTGCCGGGCGGCCCGGACGTCGATCCGGCGCTGTACGGGCAGAGCCGGCATCCGCGCACCCGTGGCGGCAGCGCGGACATGGACCGTGCCGAACTCGCCGTGCTCGGTGCGGCGCTGGAGGCGCGTCTGCCCCTGCTCGCCGTCTGCCGCGGCATGCAGCTGCTCAACGTGCGGTGCGGGGGCACCCTGCACCAGCATCTGCCGGAGATCACCGGCGACGACACCCACCGCCCGGACGGCGCCGCGTTCGTGTTCGGCCGGCACGTCCTGGAGCTGGAGGCCGGCAGCCGTATCGCCTCGGTCCTGGGCAGCGACGGCCCGCCCGAGACCGCCTGCCACCACCACCAGGCGGTCGACCGGATCGGCACCGGCCTCACCGCCACCGCCTGGGCGCCGGACGGCGTCGTCGAGGCGGTCGAGGCGGTCGGCCACCCCTTCGCGGTCGGCGTGCAGTGGGAAGCCGGCCAGACCGAGGACGACCGGCTCCACGTGGCACTGGCCCGAGCCGCCCGACACCGCTGAACCACCCGCCCGGGCCCGCCCGGCCGGGAGCCGCCCGGCACAGGTCACCCGCCGGGGCCCATCCGCTCGGGCCCGCCCGGCGGGGCCACCCGGTGATGACGGTCCGTCCAGGTCGGCCCGGCCCAGCACCGCCCGCGGGAGCCCGGCCCAGCACCGCCCGCGGGAGCCCGGCCGGCGGGAGCCGCGGCGGCCAGGCCTGACGGGCAGAAACCACCCGCCGAGGGCCACCCGGCCGAGTCCGCCCGGCGGGAGGGCCGTCCGGCGGGAGCGGTCCTGCCGGGTCCGTCCGCCGGGGTCCGTCCGCCGGGTCCGTCCGCGGGGGTCCACCGGTGGTTGACCGGGACTAAAGAGGCCCAGGTCATGCTGCGTAGGCATCTCCACTCAGAATGCACAGCCGAGCACGACCACATTTGCGTGTCGAAGGCATTCCCGGCACATGCGGCAGTCCCCGTGACCGTGAGGCTGTCACCTTCCGGAAGGACGAAAATGGGAGCAGTCGAGGTTCCGGTTCTTATCGTGGGCGGCGGCGGATGCGGTCTTGCCGCCTCCAACTTCCTGTCCGATCACGGTGTGGACCACCTGCTCGTCGAACGGCACGCGGACACCGCGCACGTGCCCAAGGCGCACTACCTCAACCAGCGCACGATGGAGATATTCCGTCAGCACGGGCTCGACGGGCCGATGGTGGAGCAGGGGGCGCCGCTGGAGCTGTTCGGGAAGCTGCGCTGGCTGACCTCGCTGGCCGGGGACCGGCCGATGGACGGGCAGCACCTCCACGAGATGGACGCCTTCGGCGGCGGCTCGCTGCGCGCCCGCTACGCCGCTGCCGGGCCGGTGCTGCCGGTCAAGCTGCCGCAGGTGCGGCTGGAGCCGATCCTGCGCCGCACCGCGCAGGAACGGAATCCCGGGCGCATCCTGTTCGGCCACGAGATGGTCGCCTTCACCGACGAGGGCGACCGGGTGGTCGCCGAGATCCGCGACACCGCCACCGGTGAGAGCACCACGGTCACCGCGCGCTACCTGGTCGGGGCCGACGGCGGCCGCACGGTCGGCCGGGCCCTGGGCATCGAGATGGAAGGCGTGCACGGCCTGCTGGACGTGACGACCGCGTACTTCAGCGCCGACCTGTCGCCGTGGTGGCAGGAGGGCACGCTGCTGACCCACCTGCTGAACGCCTACGACCCCGACCTGTGCAGCAACCTCATCGAGATGGGGCCCAGCTGGGGCAAGGCGTGCGAGGAGTGGGTCCTGCACTTCGAGCCGATGGATGCCGACCGGCTCGACGAGGAGTCGGTCGTGCCCAGGATCCGGGAGCTGCTGGGCCTGCCCGGCCTGGAGCTGACCTTGCACCACGTGACGAACTGGACGGTGGAGGCGCTGGTCGCCGAGCGCTACCGCAAGGGACGGGTGCTGCTGGCCGGCGACTCCGCGCACCGCCAGCCGCCCACCGTCGGCCTGGGCCTGAACTCCGGCATCCAGGACGCCCACAACCTGGCGTGGAAGCTGGCCGCGGTGCTCGGCGGCCGCGCCCACGACAGTCTCCTGGACACCTACGAGGCGGAGCGGCGGCCGGTGTGCCGGCTCAACGTCGACTGGGCGGTGTCGGCGGCCTCGCACCACCAGACGGTCCTGGGCACCGTGGGCCTGGGCCCGCGCGTCCCCCAGGAACGCCGGCAGCGCATGTTCGCCGCCTACTTCGACCAGTCGCCCCTGGGTGAGGTGGTGCGGGCGCGGACCGCGGAGATCCTGGACACCCACCGCGCCGGCTGCCAGGCCCACGACTTCGAGATCGGCTTCCACTACGAACAGGGCGCCCTCGTCCCCGACGGCAGCCCGCCCCCCGCGCGGGTGCCCATGCGCGACGTGTACCACCCCACCACCCGGCCCGGGCACCGGCTGCCGCACGCCTGGCTCGAGCGGGACGGCGAGCGCCTGTCGACCCACGACCTGACCGGCTCCCCGGCCGGTTTCGTCCTGCTCACCGGCGACGACGGGGCGGCGTGGGCGCAGGCGGCCGCACAGGTCGCGGAGAAGTTCTCGGTCCCCATCCGCACCGTCCGCATCACCCAGCACCCCCAGGCCGGGCAGGACGGGCAGGACGGGCCGTTCACCGACGTCGACGGCGGCTGGGAGGCCGTCCGCGAGGTCCGCGGGGACGGCGCCGTCCTGGTCCGCCCCGACACCCACGTGGCGTGGCGCGCGATGACCGCCGCCGCGCACCCGGCGGACGTCCTGGCGAACGCGTTCTCCCGCATTCTCGACCCCCGCGCCACCACGGGTTCCGCTTCCTGATCCCCGGCAGGCAGAGCGCCAGACCAGAAAACAGGAGGGGGAAGGGGGCGGGGCGGGGCCCGGGGAGGGGGCCGGCGGCGCCTTCGGCATCCGGCCGCACACCGGCCACCCCCACCCCCACCCCCCCTTTTTTTCCTCTTTTCTCTTTTCTTCTTTCTCCCTTTTTCCCGGCAGGCCGGGACGACGCATCGGTGAGGCAATGGACAACGAAGAGAACACGGTGGCGGCGGGCGCGACGGTCCTGGTCCTGGGCGCAACCGGCCGGCAGGGCGGCGCGGTGGCCCGCGAACTGCTGCGCCGCGGACGCGACGTGCGCGCCCTGGTACGTGACGTGCGCGCGCCCGCCGCGCTCGCGCTCGCCGAGGCGGGTGCGCACCTGGTGCACGCGGACCTGGACGAACCCGCCTCCGTGCGTGCGGCGATGCACGGCGTGAGCGGCGTGTTCAGCGTCCAGACGTTCCGGGGCCCCGGCGGGGTGGCCGCGGAGGAACGCCAGGGCAAGGCGGTCGCCGACGCCGCCGCCGAGGCGGGCGTGGAGCACCTGGTGTACAGCTCGGTGGGCGGCGCCGAACGCTGCGCCGCCATCCCGCACTTCCGCAGCAAGCTCGCCATCGAGGAGCACATCGACAAGCTCGGCCTGCCCGCGACGGTGCTGCGGCCGACGATGTTCTACGACATCCTCCTGGACCTCGGCCCCCGCCTGGTCGACGGCGAGCTGGTCTTGAGCCTGTGGCTGAGCCCCCACACCCCCGTCCAGGTCATCGCGACCGGCGACATCGGCGCGTTCGCCGCGGACGCCTTCGACGACCGGGCCGCGTGGCTGGGCCGGCAGGTGGAGATCACCAGCGACGAACTGACCGGCGTGCAGATCGCCGAGACGTTCGGGCGCGTGGCCGGCGTCCCGGCCCGCTACGCGCAGCAGTCCTTCGAGCCCCTGCGCACCGCCCGCCCCGACCTGGCCGCCATGTTCGACTGGCTCGAGAACGACGGCTACCACGCCGACCTGGCCGAACTGCGCCGCATCCGGCCCCGCCTGACCAGCCTGGAGAGCTGGCTGCGCAGCAACTGGACCGTCCCCGTGAGCTGAGCGGTCACCGCGCAGCCCGGCACTGCCGGCCTCCCAGCCTCCCAGCCTCCCAGCCTCCCTGCCTCCCTGCGTCCGTGCGTCCGTGCGTCCGTGCCGTACGGGCCCCGGACGGCGAAGGCGGCACGGGACCTGCCGCACACACCACCGCCCCCCTGCACCTGCCCGGCCACGGCCGCCGTGAGCAGCCGCCGCACACCCCCGCCACCGGTGCCACCGGTGCCACCGGGCACAGAGGCGCACAGCGGCACAGGGGCGAACAGCGGCCGGGGAGGGCGGGCAGCGGCCGGGAGCGGGGGGGGGCGGCCCGTCGCCGGGCAGCGGCAGCCCCGGGCGCGGCGGCCGCGGTCCGGGCACGGGAGGGGCAGACCGAAGAAGCGGGGAACCGGCCGCCCGTGCCCGAAAGCCCGGCGCGCAGCTGACGTCCGGTCAGGGACAGGAGGCTGCGTGAGCGCCCGCGGGCCCACGCCCCCGCACCCGGCGGCCGGCGTCGCACGGACCGCATCCGGCCGATGAGGCAGGCCCGGACCGTGCCCGGAAGGGACGGGACAAGGAAGTCCGCGCAACGGGCCGCCGAAACGGCGCCCCCCTTCCCGCAGCCGGACACGGCAGCACAGCGCCGCCGCCATCGGGCCGCCCGGCCACCGAGAGGCCCCCTCCCCCGGCCCGGACCGCACCCGGTGCGACGCACACCGCCGCGCAGGGCCGGCCTCCCCCGGTGAGAGCCGGGCCCGCCGCCCGCCACGGCACACCGGCAGCAGGACACCGACGCCACGAAAGCCCCCTCCCCCGGGCGCACGTACAGTCAACGGCCGCCGCGCCGACAGCAGCTGACGTGCCGACAGCAGCTGACGTGCTGTCAGGCAAGCGCCCGGACCGCGCAGAGCACACCGACCGTGGCGGCGAGGGTGCCCGACGGAAGGCCGAGGAAGCCTGCGGGCCGGGCAGGGCCGAAGACGGAGGCGGCCTGCGAGCCGGGCAGGGCCGAAGGCGGGCACCCCGGCACCCGCCGCCCGGCCCGCCCCGCCCCGCCCGCCCCGGCCCGCCCGGTCCGCAGGCCAGTGGGAGCAGCCCGCCGGGCGCTGCCGTCACCGCCGGCGAGGGACAACCACGCACAAGGCCCCGGCACCGGCCGGTGCGGCGAGGAAGGCGAAGGCGAGCACCACCGGGGGACGCGGGCGACGGGCCCTCCCGGCCGGCCGGGAGGAAGCCGGGGGAAAAACCGCCGCCGATGCCGTATCACCCGCCGGCCGCGCCGACGGCCACCGCGCGCATCGTGACACGCCACGGTGAGGGCCCGCCCGGCACGTGCCCGCTCGTCGGCGCCGGCGGGCGGGCGGCCGGCCACCGGCCCAGGAACAGGGGCAGGCGCGGGAACAGGGACAGGAGCAGGCGCGGGGACGGGGACGGGAGCAGGCGCGGGAGCAGGGGCGGGAGCAGGCGCGGGAGCAGGCGCGGGAGCAGGGGCGGGAGCAGGGGCGGGAGCAGGGGCGGGAGCAGGGGCGGGAGCAGGGGCGGGGGCAGGGGCGGGGGCAGGGGCGGGACCGGGTGCGCCGGCGCCTTGGACATCCGGGGCAGACCGGCGCCGTCCGCTTCACCCGGCGGCTCACGCCTCCCTCCGGGACGCAGCACCCCGCGTCCTGGCCGGGCGTCGGCGGACCAGCCTGTTTCGACACCCCTCCATGTTGACGTCCGTCCATCCGGGTGACAGCCTCGATTGTATCGACAGTCGTCGATACAGCGTCGTCCCGGAGGGGAGACCGCCATGTCCCGAGTCCAGCTCGCCCTGCGCGTCGCCGACCTGGAAGCCTCGATCGCCTTCTACTCCCAGCTCCTGGGCACCGAGCCGGCCAAACGGCGCGCGGGCTACGCCAACTTCGCCGTCACCGAGCCCCCGCTGAAGCTGGTGCTCATCGAGGGCGACACCCCGCAAACCCGCCTGGACCACCTCGGCGTCGAGGTCGCCTCCCCCCAGGACGTCACCGCCGCCGCCACCCGGCTGCGGGACGCGGGCCTGGCCCCGCGGGAGGAGAACGACACCTCGTGCTGCTACGCCCTGCAGGACAAGGTGTGGGTGAACGCCCCGGGCAAGGAGGCGTGGGAGGTGTACGTGGTCAAGGCCGACGCCGGCACCCGGGAAAAGGCCGCCCCCTCCCCGAACGCCTGCTGCGGGACCACAGCCTGCTGCACTCCCGCCGGGCAGGCGCCCGCTCACGCCCGGACGCCGGCCCGGACGAAGGCCGCCGCACGCACCGGCACCACCTGACCCGCTGCCCGCCGGACGGCACCTGCCACCACAGCGCGGCCACGACCACCGGACAGCCGGCGCACGGCCGGCGCAGGCGCCCCTGCCCCGCCGTCACCTGCCGCAGGACACCCGCCGCCACCCCGGCGCCGGCCCCGGGCCGGGCACCGCCCCGCACGCCCGCGCCCCGGCACCCGCCGAGCCCCCAAGGATGCCGGCGACCTGCCCGATCCGCTCCCCCGCACAAAAAAGCCGCCCCCGCCCCCGCCCTGCCGGAGGAAAAAGCCCCCGGTCCGCAAAGGCGGAAAAGCCGGCGTCCCGGGTGCCCGCCGCCGTCCGGGGCGGCGCCCTTCAGGTGGTGGCGAACCCGGCCAGGACCCGGCCCAGGATGCCGGTGTCGATGCGGTGCCACGAACCCGGCAGCTGCATCCCGAACCCGTTGGGCAGCGCGGCCGCGGTCGCCCGGGCCGCATCACGCAGCCAGTCACCGGTGGCGTCACTGTTGAGGACCACAGCCGGCGTGCGCAGGGCGGCCAGACGGCCGACGGGCACCTCGAAGTCCCCCAGGATGGTCGTGTCGTACAGCAGCGTGTGGGCGTTCGCCTCGTTCGTCGCCCACAAAGGAGCCTGCCGCCACTCGGCGATGACCTCAGCCCCCAGACCCAGCAGTTCACTCAGCCAGTACCGCGCGGCCTCGTCACGCCGGCCCTCGGCGAGCAGCACCCGCAGGACGTCCATGCAGTCGGCCGGCGGCCTGGGATGCCCGGCGGTGCGGAAATACGGCTCGTGCAACGCGAGCTTGGTGATCGCCACACCCGCCAGCGCCGCCTCCAACGCCAGGTTCGCACCGGTCGACCCGGCGAAGACGACCGCCTGCCCCCCGGCCTCCTCGATCACCGCCGCCAGATCCTCGACCTCACGCCCGACGGCATACCCGGGACAGTCCCCGCTGCGCCCGCGTCCGCGACGGTCGTAGACGTAGACGGTGCAGTGCGGCGCCAGCTCCGGAACCAGCGGGTCGAAGATGGTGTGGTCACGGAACGCGCCGTTCACCAGCACGATCGGCGGACCGTCACCGGCACTGCGATACGCGATCGTCGTACCGTCCGCAGAAACGACCTTCCGCATGCCACTCTCCTCATCCTCCACCGACACGTACGCGCAACAGCAATCTCCCGCACCACGGTCGACAGCCGGTCGAGAACGGATCGGACCACCCCCACACCCACACCACGCCCCACCCCAACCCACCCCCCACACCCACACCCACGCCCCGCCAACCCACCCCGCATGCACGCAGCACCGAGAACCACCACAGCCGCAAACAGCGACGCAAGGACACAGCGAACGACGTGAGAACGGCGAGCGACGGCGTGAGGGCGGCGACGTGAGGCGGCGAGCGGCGAGCGGCGACGTGAGGCGGCGAGCGACGGCGTGAGGCGGCGAGCGACGGCGTGAGAACGGTGACGAAGACCGCGAACGGCGACGCAAAGACGCCGACGAAAGCGACGGGCGACGGGCGACGGGCGACGGGCGGCGGGCGGCGGGCGGCGGGCGGCGGGCGGCGGGCGGCGGGCGGCGGGCGGCGGGGCAAAGGTGCCGGCCAGAGGCCCGCGGGAACGGGACGGGAGGGAGCACCCCGTACGCGGGCCGCCACCCCGGCCCGGCCCGACCGGGCATCCCCCTCCCCTCCCCTGCCCTGCCCTGCCTTCACCGTTCCGCGCCGGCCCGGGGCGGACACCTCCCGCACCGCCCCGTCCTGGTCCGCCCCGGATCGGGCCGGGCACCCCCCGCCCCGCCCCGCCCCGCCCCGGTCCGCCCCGTTCCGGTCCACCCCGGCTCGACCAAAACTATCGGCGCCCCTTCAACACTGAGGCGACAGCCGTATCCACGAAGGAGCAGGGGCGAATGGCGGACAACAACATGGCTCAGGCGGCCGCACCCGCACACGTGGTCGTCATCGGAGGCGGCATCACCGGTCTGGCGGCCGCGTTCTTCCTGCGCGACCAGCCGGTACGGGTGACCGTCCTGGAGGGCTCCTCCCGCCTGGGCGGACAACTGTCCACAGCACAACTGGCCGGGGTCACCATCGACGAAGGCGCGGAATCGATGTACGCCCGCCGCCCCAAGACCGCCCGCCTCCTCCAGGCAGCCGGCCTCACCGACCAGGTCGTGGCCGCGGCAACCAAATCGATGGCGATCTACACCCGCGGCCAGATCCGGCCCCAGCCCGACCGCCAGTTCATGGGCGTGCCCTGCGACCTGGACGAACTCGCCAAATCCGGCATCGTCTCCGACGCCGCCGTGGCCCGCGCCCGCCAGGACCTCACCCTGGCGCCCACCGAACGCCACCACGACGTCTCCGTGGCCGACTACGTCGCAGGCCGCCTCGGCCGCGAGGTCGTGGACCGCCTCGTCGAACCGTTCCTGGCCGACGCCTACTTCGGCCGCGCCGACGAACTCTCCTTCGAAGCCACCCTCACCCCCCTGGCCACCGCCGCCCGCCGCCACACCTCCCTGACCGCAGCCGCCGCCGCCCTGCTCCCCCCACCTCCCCCGCCCGGCGAACAGCCCACCACCGGCATCTCCACCCTCGCCCGCGGACTCGGCTCCCTGCCCCAGACCCTCGCCGACCACCTGCTCGCCGCCTCCCCCCACTCCCGGATCCGCACCCACACCCCCGTACACGCCCTCACCCGCCGCACACACGGCTGGCGCATCACCACCGGCACCCCCGCCCACCCCGAACACCTCGACGCCGACGCCGTCATCCTCGCCGTCCCCGCCGACCAGACCCGCCGCCTCCTGACCCCCCTGCCCGCCACCACCGCAGCCACCACCGCCCTCGCCGACATCCCCCACGCCGGCTCCCTCATCATCACCCTCGCCTACCCCCGCAACACCCTCGCCCCCCTACGCCCCCTGGGCCACAGCGGCTACCGCATCCCCACCATCGACGGCCACGCCCTCAAAATCGTCACCTTCTCCACCATCAAATGGCCCCACCTCACCGACGACATCGACATCATCCGCTGCCAGGCCGCAGGCAGCGGACACGAAGACCTCCTCCACCACGACGACACCGACCTCGTCACCCTCGCCACCACCGAAATCACCCAAGCCACCCACACCACCAACCGCCCCCTGGCCACACACATCACCCGCTGGCCCGCCACCATCCCCCAATACACCACCGGCCACCACGACCGCGTCACCCGCATCCGCACCACCCTCCACAACCAACCCCACCTCGCCGTCTGCGGAGCCGCCTACGACGGCATCGGCATCGGCCAATGCATCACCAGCGCCCTCAAAGCCACCGAACACATCCTCACCCAACTCCCCACCCCCACCCCACAGACATAACCCACAGACATAACCCACACCCCCACACACCACCCCCACACCACC
>NZ_JBFBCB010000090.1:0-15948 GCF_040682975.1 Streptomyces sp. NPDC051051 | reverse complement strand
GGGGGGGGCGCGCCTCTTTTGGGGTGTCGCGGCCCCCCCCCCGACAACGCGGCGAGCGTGCGTGCCAGGCGTCGCCGGGCAGACGGGACTTTCGAAACACGCCCTAGGCGTGCTGTCCGGACAGCACGCCTAGGTCGCCATCACCACCTCGGGGTAGTCCCGGTGGGCGGGATCCGTCACCTCGCCCACCAGCAGCTCCAGGACGTCCTCCAGGGCGACCAGCCCGAGCACCCTGCCCGAGGCGTCCGCGACCTGCGCCAGGTGCGTCGCCGCCCGCCGCATCACCGTCAGCGCGTCGTCCAGCGGCAGTTCGGAGCGGAGCGTCGTCATCGGGCGCCACACCTGCTGGGGCACCGCCCGGTCGGACTCCTCGAGGTCGAGGACGTCCTTCACGTGGAGGTAGCCCATGAAGGCGCCCTTCTCCGCGGCGACGGGGAAGCGGGAGTAGCCGGTGCGGGCGGTGAGGGCGACGATCTGCCCGGGAGTGACCGACGGCGGGACCGTCACCAGCGACTCGCGCTTGAGCAGGACGTCCGTCACCGGGCGGGAGCCCAGCTCCAGCGCGTCCTCCAGCCGCTCCTGCTCCTCGGGATCGAGCAGGCCGGCCTGACCGGAGTCCTCCACCAGCCGGTTGAGCTGCTCGCTCGTGAAGACGGCCTCGACCTCGTCCTTGGGCTCGACGCTGAAAAGGCGCAGGATGCCCTGGGCGCAGGCGCCGAGGGCGACGGTGACCGGCCGGCAGAGACGGGCGAAGGCGACCAGACCGGGACTGAGCCACAGCGCGGCCTTCTCCGGGGCCGCCATGGCGAGGTTCTTCGGGACCATCTCGCCGACGACGAGGTGGAAGAAGACCACGGCCGCCAGGGCGATGACGTACCCGAGCGGGTGGATCATGCCGTGCGGCAGGTGGATGCCCTCGAAGACCGGCTCCAGCAGCTGCGCCACCGTCGGCTCGGCGACGGCGCCCAGGGTCAGCGAGCACACGGTGATGCCGAACTGGGCGGCGGCCATCATCTGCGGCAGGTGTTCCAGGCCGTGGAGGACCTGGCGGGCCCGCGCGGTGCCCAGCGGCTCGATCTGGCTGCGGCGGACGGAGACGAGGGCGAACTCGGCGCCGACGAAGAAGCCGTTCGCGAGCACGAGGAGGCCGGCGAAGAGGAGTTGGAGCACGCTCATCGGGCGACCTCCACGACCACTCCGGTGCGGACGATCCGGACCCGCTCGGCCCGGTAGTGGCCGACGCGGCGGACCGACAGCCGCCAGCCGGGCAGCTCGGCCCGGTCGCCGACGGCCGGGATGCGGCCGAGCAGGTCGGCGACGAGCCCGGCGACCGTCTCGTACGGTCCCTCGGGCACGTCGAGGCCGATGCGCCGGAGCGTGTCGACCCGGCAACTGCCGTCGACGTCCCAGGCGGGCCTGCCGTCCTCGGGTGGGGCGGCGGCCAGTTCGGGGGTGTCCAGGCCGTCGTGCTCGTCGCGGACCTCGCCGACGATCTCCTCGACGATGTCCTCCAGGGTCACCACGCCGGCCGTGCCGCCGTACTCGTCCACGACGACGGCGATGGGCTGCTCGCTGCGCAGCCGGGCCAGCAGGGGCCGCACGGGCAGGGTTTCGGGGACCAGCAGGGCCGGGCGGGCGATCCGGCCGAGCGGGGTGCGCAGCCGGTCGTGGACGGGGACGGCCAGGGCGTCCTTGAGGTGGACCATGCCGACGACCTCGTCGATCTTCTCGCGGTAGACGGGGAAGCGGGACAGGCCGGTGGCGCGGGTCAGATTGACCACGTCCTCGGCGGTGGCCGACGCCTGGAGGGCGCTGACCTTCACCCGCGGGGTCATCACGTGCTGCGCGGTCAGCTCGGCCAGGGACAGGGTCCGCACGAAGAGGTCGGCCGTGTCCTGTTCGAGCGTGCCGGCCTGGGCGGAGTGCCGGGCCAGGGAGACCAGTTCGCCGGGGGTGCGGGCGGAGGCCAGCTCGTCGGTGGGTTCGACGCCCAGGGCGCGCACGAGCCGGTTGGCGACCGCGTTGAGGCCGGCGATGACCGGCCGGAACAGGCGGGCGAACGCGTGCTGCGGGCCGGCGACGAATCGCGCGACCTGGAGGGGCCTGGAGACCGCCCAGTTCTTCGGCACGAGTTCGCCGATCACCATCTGCACGGCGGAGGCCAGCAGCATGCCGATGACGACGGCCACGCCGGAGACGGCGCCCTCGGGGACGCGGATCGCGGTGAGGGGGCCGCCGAGCAGCTCGGCGAGTGCCGGTTCGGCCAGCATGCCGACGACGAGGGAGGTGATGGTGATGCCGAGTTGGGTGCCGGAGAGCTGGAAGGACAGCTCCTTGAGCGACTCGACGACCGTACGGGCCCGTCGGTCGCCCTCGGCGGCGGCTTTCTCGGCCTCCTGGCGCTCGACGGTGACGAGCCCGAACTCGGCGGCCACGAAGAAGCCGTTGGCGAGGATGAGCAGGAACGCGGCTGCCAGGAGCAGCAGGGGGATGGTCATGAAGCCGCCGCCTCCGCTTCGGAGGGGGCGGCGCAGGTACTACAGGACGAACCGTCCATCGCCGGAGAGGGTCACTCCTCGGGTAGCAGGACCCCCCGTGCGCCCGGCAGGGCACGACAGGGGTGGAGGCGCAAAGGGGACGCCTCCGTCACCAGATTAATCAAGACAGGGGCTTCAGCGGCAGGGTGGACGCCCCCGAGTCAGCCCTGACACTGCTCCGCGTCAGCCCTGATCCTGGTCGGGGTCGTGCACGGACCGGGCCTCCACGAGGCTGCGCAGGGCGCGCGCGTGGGCGATGGCCTGCTGCTTGTCGATGCCCGGCTGGATGCCGAGCGCGGGCAGGCTGGTGCCGTCGCTGAGATCGAGGAACACCCAGGGGTCGCCCTGCCGGAGGTTCACCTGGAGGATCTCGGCCCACTCCAGGCGCCGCCTGCTCGCGATGTTCACCACGGTGACACCGGAGTCGTCGGCGACGACCCTGACCCGGGCGAGCTGGGCCGGGACCCAGAAGCAGAGGACGCCGGTGAGGACGAAGCTGAGCCGCTCCCCCGGCCCGAGCTCCAGCAGCAGGGCGACGGCGGAGATGACGAGGAACAGCACCGCTCCGGCCGAGAGGAGCACCGCGCGGGTGCGGCTCGGCCGGAAGGTGACGGGGAGCGTGGGCTGGTCGGACATCTTCCCGGGGTTCTCAGAGGCGGCAGGCGTGGATGGCCGTGGTGAGGATGGCGCGGGCGCCGATGTCGTACAGGTCGTCCATGATCCGCTGGGCCTCCTTGGCGGGGACCATGGCACGGACGGCGACCCAGCCCTCGTTGTGCAGCGGGGAGACGGTCGGCGACTCCAGGCCGGGGGTGAGCGCGACGGCCTTCTCCAACTGCTCGACGCGGCAGTCGTAGTCCATCATCACGTACGTCCGGGCGACCAGGACGCCCTGGAGGCGGCGCAGGAACTGCTGCACCTTGGGCTCCTCGCCGTCGGCGCCGGTGCGGCGGATGACGACGGCCTCGGACTTCATGATGGGCTCGCCGATGACCTCCAGGCCCGCGTTGCGCAGGGAGGTGCCGGTTTCGACGACGTCGGCGATGACCTCGGCGACACCCAGCTCGATGGCGGTCTCGACGGCGCCGTCCAGGTGGACGACGGAGGCGTCGATGCCGTGGTCGGCGAGGTGCCTGGCGACGATCCCCTCGTAGGAGGTGGCGACCGTCATGCCCTTGAGGTCCTCGACGCCGCCGGCGGTGCCGGGCTTGGTGGCGAAGCGGAAGGTGGAGCGGGCGAAACCGAGCGGGAGGATCTCCTCGGCGTCGGCGCCGGAGTCGATGAGCAGGTCGCGGCCGGTGATGCCGATGTCGAGGCGGCCGGAGGAGACGTAGATCGCGATGTCGCGGGGGCGGAGGTAGAAGAACTCGACCTCGTTCTCCGGGTCGACGATCCGCAGTTCCTTGGACTCGCGGCGCTGCTGGTAGCCGGCCTCATGCAGCATCTCCCCCGCAGGTCCGGACAGGGAACCCTTGTTGGGGATGGCGATGCGCAGCATGAGGTCGGCTTCCTTCGCGTGGTGTGGTTCGGGGGTGGCGGGCGGGGCTCACAGGTGGGCGTAGACGTCGTCCAGCGAGATGCCGCGGGCGACCATCATCACCTGGACGTGGTACAGCAGCTGCGAGATCTCCTCGGCTGCGGCGTCCTTGCCCTCGTACTCGGCGGCCATCCAGACCTCGGCGGCCTCTTCGACGACCTTCTTGCCGATGGCATGGACCCCCTTCCCGACCAGTTCTGCGGTGCGGGAAGTGGCGGGGTCGCCGTCGGCGGCCTTCTGCTGGAGCTCGGTGAACAGCTCCTCGAACGTCTTCTTGGACATGGTGGTCCCACCCTAGCCGTTGTCCGGGCCGGCCTACCGCCAGGGTTCGGATACTGAGCGCAGGGTGGCCGCGGTCGCCACCGCCGCCGTCACCGCCTCGTGTCCCTTGTCCTCGGTGGAGCCCTCGATGCCGGCCCGGTCCAGGGCCTGCTCCTCGGTGTCGCAGGTGAGGACGCCGAAGCCGATGGGCACGCCGGTGTCGACCGAGACCTGGGTCAGGCCCTGGGTGACGCCCTGGCACACGTACTCGAAGTGCGGGGTTCCGCCGCGGATGACGACGCCGAGGGCGACGATCGCGTCGTAGCCGCGGCCCGCGAGGACCTTGGCGACCACCGGGAGTTCCCAGCTGCCGGGGACCCGGAGCAGGGTCGGCTCGTCGATGCCGAGGTCGTGCAGGGCGCGCAGGGCGCCGTCGACCAGACCGTCCATCACCTTTTCGTGCCACTGCGCCGCGATGACGGCGACCCTGAGGTCACCCACATTGCGTACGGACAGCTCCGGTGCACCCTTGCCGCTCACGTCTCTCCTTCGTGCCGTTCTTACTGGTTGCCGCAGGGGGACGCGGGAGCCGTGTCCAGCCAGGGCAGGTCGTGTCCCATCCGGTCCCGCTTGGTGCGCAGGTAGCGGATGTTGTGCTCGCCCGCCTGGACGGGCATCGGTTCGCGGGCGGCGACCTCGATGCCGTGCCGGGTGAGCGCGTCGGTCTTCTCGGGGTTGTTCGTCATCAGACGTACGCTGCGCACGCCCAGGTCGTCGAGGATCCGGGCGCCGGCCGCGTAGTCGCGGGCGTCGGCGGGCAGGCCCAGCTCGAGGTTGGCGTCGAGGGTGTCCCGGCCGCGCTCCTGGAGTTCGTACGCCCGGAGCTTGGACAGCAGGCCGATGCCGCGGCCCTCGTGTCCGCGCAGGTAGACCACGACGCCCCGGCCCTCGGACTGGATGCGTTCCAGGGAGGTGTCGAGCTGGGGGCCGCAGTCGCAGCGCGCGGAGCCGAAGACGTCCCCGGTGAGGCACTCGGAGTGGACGCGGACGAGGACGTCCTCGCCGTCGCCGATCTCGCCGTGCACGAGGGCGACGTGCTCGACGCCGTCGACGGTGGAGCGGTAGCCGTACGCGGTGAAGGTGCCGTGGACGGTGGGCAGGCGGGTCTCGGCCTCGCGGCGGACGGTGGGCTCGGCGGTGCGGCGGTAGGCGATCAGGTCCTCGATGGAGATGATCGTCAGGCCGTGCTTGCGGGCGAAGGGGATCAGCTCGGGCAGGCGGAGCATCCGGCCGTCCTCGCCGGCGATCTCGACGATGGCGCCGGCCGGGCGCAGGCCCGCGAGCCGGGCGAGGTCGACGGCGGCCTCGGTGTGCCCGTTGCGCACGAGGACGCCGCCGGGCCTGGCGCGCAGCGGGAAGACGTGGCCGGGGCGGACGAGGTCGGTGGGCCGGGCGGTGCCGTCGGCCAGGAGCCGCAGGGTGGTGGCGCGGTCGGCGGCGGAGATGCCGGTGGTCACGCCGTGCGCGGCGGAGGCGTCGACGGAGACGGTGAAGGCGGTCTTCATAGACTCGGTGTTGTCCGCGACCATCTGCGGGAGTTCGAGCCGGTCGAGTTCGTCGCCCTCCATGGGGGCGCAGATCAGCCCGCGGCACTCGCTCATCATGAAGGCGACGATCTCGGGGGTGGCCTTCTCGGCGGCGATGACGAGGTCGCCCTCGTTCTCGCGGTTCTCGTCGTCGACGACCACGACCGGACGGCCGGCGGCGATGTCGGCGACGGCCCTCTCGACCGGGTCGAGCGCGAAGTCCTCGACGCCGTCGGGGGTGTGGAGGACGGGTGCCGTGCTCATGCGGGCGCTCCTTCCAGAGCGGGCCGCGGACCCCTGCGGGAGCGCAGCCACCAGTCGCGCATGCCCCACAGGACGAGCGCGCCGTAGATGACGTAGACGAAGCCGGAGAAGGCGTAGCCGTTGGCGAAGTTCAGGGGGACGCCGACGAGGTCGACGAGGAGCCAGGCGAACCAGAACTCGACCATGCCCTTGGCCTGGGCGTACATGGCGACGACGGTGCCGACGAAGATGTAGGCGTCGGGCCAGGGGTCCCAGGACAGGGTGGGGTAGGCCGTGAAGAGGAGCGCTACCGCGACCGTGCCGCCGACGGCGGCGCCGGTCATGGCGGCGCGCTCGCGCCAGGTGGCGAAGCGCGGGGTGATGTGGCCGTCGGCGGATCCGCTCCGGTCGCGGTTCCACTGCCACCAGCCGTAGAGGGCGACGGCCATGACGACGGCCTGCTTGCCGGCGCTGCCGGTGAGGTGGCCGAAGAAGGCGCCGAAGAGGACGAGGCCGGAGAGGAACTGCACCGGCCAGCTCCAGATGGACCGGCGCCAGCCGAGTGCGAGTGCGGCCAGTCCGAAGATGTTGCCGATCATGTCCGACCAGAGGATGTGCTGGTCGAAGAGGACGAAGGCCTCGGAGTTCAGGGAGTTCACTTCGCCGCCCCGTCAGTGGCGGTCATCAGGCGCTCCACGTACTTGGCAACGATGTCCACCTCGAGGTTGACCGGGTCGCCGGGCTGCTTGAGGCCGAGGGTGGTCAGGTCGAGGGTGGTGGGGATGAGGCTGACGGTGAAGTGGTCGGACCCGGCCTCCACGACCGTGAGGCTGATGCCGTCGACGGTGATGGACCCCTTCTCGACGACGTACCGGGCGAGGCCGGCGGGGAGGGCGATCCTGACGATCTCCCAGTGCTCGGAGGGCGTGCGCTCCAGGACCTGTCCGGTGCCGTCGACGTGGCCCTGCACGATGTGGCCGCCGAGACGCGCGCCGACGGCGGTGGGCCGTTCGAGGTTGACGCGGGAGCCGACGGTGAGGACGCCGAGGCTGGACCGCTTCAGGGTCTCGGCCATGACGTCGGCGGTGAACTCGTCGCCCTCGTGTTCGACGACGGTGAGGCAGACGCCGTTGACGGCGATGGAGTCACCGTGTTTCGCGCCGTCGGTGACGACGGGGCCGCGGACGCGGAAGCGACAGGCGTCGTCGAGGTTCTCGACAGCGGTGATCTCGCCCAGTTCTTCGACGATTCCGGTGAACACTTCCCGGGTCCTCCTGCCTCGTTCGGGCACGGACTCCGGGGCCTGTCGATGACGACAGAGTGAAACGGGTGAGGACATCGGGGGGCGACGCCGGACAGACTCGTCCACGGACGAGTACGGATACGGCGGCGCGCACGAATGCCCGCCCGCCGCGCACTGCCTCCCATCCGGACTTTAACCGTCGGTCCAGGAATTTCACCTGGTCAACCGGCCGCTGGAAGCGGTCGGGTCGCGGACTGTAACCGCCGGTTCGGAATTTCACCGACCCCGGAGTGCGCTGCTTTAGGTACAGGGCCAGTGTGCCACGCCGGGTACGCGTCCATGCGGGTGACGTCTGTGGGGTGGCTCACAGGCGCAGGGACGTCCCGGCCGGGCCGCCCGGCGCCCCAACTCGCGACCGGGGCACCCCCTCTCCCGGTTGGTCCATACCTATTGACGCATTGGTCTAGTCCTCTCTAGGGTCTGCGCAACTTCCGTGGAGAGGAACCGACTGTGCTGTCCCCCTCACGACACCGGGCGAGACCCGCACTGTTCGCCGCCGCGGCGGCGGTGGCGGGCCTGCTGCTCGCCGGACTGCCGGCCACCGTCTCGAACGCCGCCGACCAGGAGTCCTGCCGCCCCGACGGCCTCTACGAGACGCCGGGCGTGAACGTCCCCTACTGCTCGGTCTACGACACGGCCGGCCGGGAGAAGATGGGCGCCGACCACCAGCGCCGGGTGATCGGCTACTTCACCGGCTGGCGCACCGGCAAGGACGGCACACCCGCCTACCTGGCCCCGGACATCCCGTGGGACAAGGTCACCCACCTCAACTACGCGTTCGCGCACGTCGACGGGGCCGGCAAGCTCTCCGTCGGCGCGGACGGCGCCGCCAACGCGGCGACCGGGATGACCTGGCCGGGCGTGGCCGGTGCCGACATGGACCCGGCACTCCCCTACCAGGGCCATTTCAACCTGCTCAACAAGTTCAAGAAGCAGCACCCCGACGTGAAGACCCTGATCTCCGTGGGCGGCTGGGCGGAGACCGGCGGCTACTTCGCCGCCGACGGCACCCGCGTCGACTCGGGCGGTTTCTACTCCATGGCCACGAACGCGGACGGCTCGGTCAACCGGACCGGCATCGACACCTTCGCGGACTCCGCCGTCGACTTCATCAGGAAGTACGGCTTCAACGGCGTCGACATCGACTACGAGTACCCGACGACCATGAAGGACGCGGGCAACCCGCTCGACTGGTCCCTCTCCAACGCCCGCCGCGCCGGACTCGTCAAGGGCTACGCGGCGCTGATGAGGACGCTGCGCGAGAAGCTCGACCGCGCGGGCTCGGCGGACGGGAAGCACTACCTGCTGTCGGTGGCCGCGCCCTCGTCCGGATACCTGCTGCGCGGCATGGAGACCTTCCAGGTCCAGAAGTACCTGGACTACGTCAACATCATGTCCTACGACCTGCACGGCGCCTGGAACGAGTACGTCGGCCCGAACGCCTCCCTCTTCGACGACGGCAAGGACGCCGAACTCGCCGCGGCGGGCGTGTACTCGACATCGCAGTACGGCGGGATCGGCTACCTGAACACCGACTGGGCCTACCACTACTTCCGTGGGTCGATGCCGGCCGGCCGCATCAACATCGGGCTCCCCTACTACACCCGGGGGTTCAGGAACGTCACCGGCGGGACCGACGGGCTGTGGGGCAGGGCGGCCACGACCACCTGTCCGGCCGGGTCCGGCCTCACCAGGTGCGGGGACGGCGCCGTCGGCATCGACAACCTCTGGCACGACCTGGACACCGCCGGGAAGGAGGCGCCCGCCGGATCCAACCCGATGTGGCACGCCAAGAACCTGGAGAAGGGCGTCGTCGGGGACTACGTCACGCGGTACGGCTTCCCGGCCGACACCCGGCTGACCGGCACGTACGCCCGCAGGTACGACGCCACGCTGGTCGCGCCCTGGCTGTGGAACGCCGAGAAGAAGGTGTTCCTGTCCACCGAGGACGAGCAGTCCGTCGCCGCCAAGGCCGACTACGTGGTCGACCAGGGCATCGGCGGCACCATGGTGTGGGAGCTGGCCGGTGACTACGGCTGGAACGCGGCCGAGGGGCAGTACGAGCCGGGGTCGACGCTGACCTCCACGATGTACGAGAGGTTCCGGTCGGCCTCGCCCTACGGCGCGAAGCGGTCGACGGCGGAGCTGCCGGCGGAGGCGCTGAAGATCGACGTGGAGTTCGGGCAGTTCCCGCTCGGCGACTCCAACTACCCGATCAGCCCCAAGCTCAGGATCACCAACAACACGTCGACGACCCTGCCCGGCGGCACCGAGTTCCGCTTCGACTACGGCACGTCGGCGCCCGGCAACGCCAAGGACCAGTCCGGCTGGGGCACTTCGGTGATCAGCAGCGATCACACGGGGAGCAACGTCGGCGGTCTCAAGGGCGCGTACCACCGGGTGTCGCTGAAGCTGCCGACCTGGCAGACGCTGGCGCCGGGGGCGTCGGCGGAGCTGGATCTCGTCTACCACCTGCCGGTGTCGACGCCCTCGAACTGGACGGTGACCTTCGGCGGACGGACGTACGCGCTGGCCGGTGACCTGGCGCGCGGCACCACGGTGGTGGAACCGGGGCCGTCGGCTCCGGCCAGTCCGAGCCCGAGTGCGAGCCCGAGCCCGTCGGGCAGCGTCTCCCCGTCGCCCTCCGGCGGGACCGGGCAGTGCACCGCCCCCGCCTGGGCCGCGACGGCGGAGTACGCCGGCGGGAGCCGGGTGTCCCACAAGGGGCGCACCTGGCGCGCCCAGTGGTGGACGAGGGGCGAGGAGCCCGGCACCACCGGTGACTGGGGGGTGTGGCGGGACCTCGGTTCCTGCTGACCCGGTACGACCGGCCCGGTGGCGGTGACGACGGCCCTTGCCCGCCGCCGGGCCTCTCCACGACCCGGCCCCCTGGGGAATTCAGCCGTCACGGCCTCCGAACAGCTCCGCCTGGGCGGACTCCCGTGCCGTCAGCAGTGCGCCGCGCAGTACCGCCGCGCCGCCCAGGGGGCTCGGGCGCACCTGGGTGGGGAGCGGCGCCATCCGCCGCAGCCGTTGCGCCACCCGGGCCGCGAGGGTCTCGCCGCCGGCCCGGCCGACCTCCCCGCCGAGGACCACGCATCCGGGGTCGAGGACGGCGACGACGGAGGCGGCGCCGATGGCCAGCCGGTCGGCGAGGGAGTCGAGGAAGCGTGCGGAGGCGCTGTCGGAGTCGCTGCCGGGGGCCTCCCGGCCGTCGCCTGCGCCGGCTTCCACCCGCGCCACCGCCGCCCGGACCAGGCCGGCCGCCTCCGGTTCGCCGGGCACCGGGTCCGGGGCCGGGCCCAGCCCGTGCTCCCGCGCCAGCGCCGCGACCGCCGCCGAGCCGGCCAGGGAGTGGAAGCCGCCCTCGCAGTCCGTGGCCGACGGCAGGCCGGTGGTGCCGGGGACCGGCAGGAAACCGATCTCGCCGGTGCCGCCGGAGGCCCCCCGGCGCAGGGTGCCGTCCAGGACGACGGCCGCGCCCGTGCCGTGGCCCAGCCACAGCAGCACGAAGGTGTCGCGGTCCCGGGCGACGCCCTCGCGCTGTTCGGCCAGGGCGGCGAGGTTGGTCTCGTTCTCGACGGTGACGCGGGCCGCGGGCAGCCGTTCCTGGAGGGCGGCCACCAGGCGGCGGTGCCAGGCGGGCAGGCCGGAGGAGTCGCGCAGTTCGCCGCTGGCGGGGTCGATGAGGCCGGGCGCGCCGATGCCGACGGTGTGCAGCCGGTCGGCCCCGGCCTCCTTCACGGCCCGTTCGACCAGGGTCACCGCCTGCTCCACGGCGGGCCCCGTGCCGATGTCGCCGCCGATGGGCACGGACGCCTCGGCGAGCACCCGCCCCACCAGGTCGGAGACCAGCACGGCGACGCCCTCGGTGCGGACGTCCAGCGCCGCCAGGTGGGCCCGGTCCGCGACGATGCCGTGGAGCCGGGCGTTCGGGCCGCGCCGCTGCTCCCCCGCCTCGCCCACGACCTCGATCAGGCCGGAGGCGGTGAGGCGTTCGACGAGGTCGGCGACGGTGGGCCGGGACAGGCCGGTGAGCTGTTTCAACTGCCCCGCCGTCAAAGGGCCTTCGTCCTGCAGGAGCCGCAGGGCGAGCCGGTCGTTGATGGCCCGGGCGGTGCTCGGGGATGCGGGCATGCGCGGAATCCTCCCATGGGCGCCGGAGCGTCACCCCGGACCGGCCTCTATTTATCAGGCAGGGTTCCTGATAGTTTACGCAGGCGCCGCACGGACGCGGCCTGCGCACGGCACCGCGCCGGGCGGCACACCGGCGAGGAGGGGCCCGGGAATGAGCGAAGCGGCATACGCACCGTCGGAGGTGCGGCGGGCCCGGTACGCGGTGGCCGCCGTGTTCACCGTGCACGGCGCGGTCACCGGCTCCTTCGCCACACGGGTGCCGTGGATCCAGGACCACGCCTCCGTGAGCGCCGGCCAGCTCGGCTTCGCCCTGGCCTTCACCGCGTTCGGCGCGGCCTGCGCCATGCCGCTGGCCGGCCGGATCACCCACCGCCTCGGCAGCCGGGCCGCCCTGCGCGCACTGCTCGCGCTGTGGACGCTGGCACTGGTCCTGCCCTCCCTCGCGCCGGACATGCTCACCCTGTGCCTGGCGATGTTCGTCTACGGCGCCACCGCGGGCATGGCCGACGTCGCGATGAACGCCCTCGGCGTCGAGGTCGAGCAGCGGCTCGAGAAGTCGATCATGTCGGGGCTGCACGGCATGTGGAGCGCGGGCGCGCTGCTCGGCTCGGCGGCCGGCACCCTCGCCGCGCACCTGGGCACGGACGCGCGCCTGCACCACGCCCTGGCGGCGGCCGCGCTCACCGCGCTCGGCCTGCTGGCCTGCCGGTGGGTGCTCGACCTGCGGCCCACCGAGGACGAGGAGCCCCCGCCGCGCTTCACCCTGCCGCCCCGCTCGGCGCTGCTGATCGGCGCGGTCGGGTTCTGCGCGGTGTTCGCGGAGGGCGCGAGCCTGGACTGGTCGGCGGTCTACCTGGACGACCACCTCGGCACCTCGGCCGGTCTCGCGGCGGCCTGCACGACCGGCTTCATGCTCACCATGGCGGTGGCCCGGATCGTGGGGGACGCCGTGGTGAACCGGTTCGGCGCGGTCCGCACGGTCCGTGCGGGCGGGGTGCTGGCCGCCGCGGGCGGGCTGCTGATCGTGGTGGCGGACCACCCGGCGACGGCCATCGGCGGGTTCGGGATGATGGGCCTCGGCATCGCCGTCGTCGTCCCGCTGTGCTTCGCGGCGGCCGGGCACAGCGGCCCGAACCCCAGCCAGGCCATCGCGGGCGTCGCGACCATCACCTACACCTCGGGGCTGATCGCGCCGAGCCTGATCGGCGGGGTGGCGCAGGCGACCAGCCTCGTGGTGTCGTTCGGCGTGGTGACGGTGCTGGCGTTCGGGCTCGTCGTGTTCGCGGGCGTGCTGCGCGGCGGCGAGCGCAGGTCCGTGAAGGTCAGTCCGCCGGACGCAGCAGTGCCCGGCCCGCGCTCCTGAGCGTCTCGCTCCACGGCGCCGGGCGCATGGTCGTGGGGTCGAGGCGGACCAGGACGCGGGTGCCCCGCGCGTAGGTGACCGCCCCGTCGGCCGAGCAGAACCGGAAGCCGTAGGTCAGGCCGGTGTTGCCGAGCCGCTCCAGCCACAGGTGGACGGCGTAGGCACCCGGCTTGGTGACGGGCGCCTCGTAGCCGATGCGCAGTTCCTTCACGGCGTTGCAGGCGTCGCCGGCCGCGGCCCAGTCCCCCTCGAAGCGCACGCCGTGCTCCTGCCACAGCTCGGTCCAGGCCCGCTCGACCATCAGCGGATAGCGGGCGTTGTGCAGCAGTCCGAGCGCGTCGAGGTCGTCGAAGTGGACGGTGACGGGCATCAGCCGGCCGTGGGACAGGGCGGGGGCGGCCGGGGCTTCGGCGGTCACGGGCGGGGCTCCTGGGGGACGAGGGAAGATGTACGAGGCAATCACCCCTATCCTAAGCGGTCGCTCACCCTCCGGATTCGCGTGAGAATGGGCCGGACATCCACACCGCGCCGGAGGACTTCCGCACCGCACCGGGACGACTTCCGCACCGGAACGGCTTCGGCGCCGCACGAACGAAAGCGAAACCCACCATGGATCTTGGCGTCCGCTGGAAACTGCACGGCGACGGGCGCACGCCGGAGCCCGGAGCGGTGGTCCGCCCCGACGAGCGGCTCTCCTGGCCCCGCACGGCCGGCCTCGGCGCACAGCACGTGGTGGCCATGTTCGGGGCGTCCTTCGTGGCCCCCGTCCTGATGGGCCTGGACCCCAACCTGGCCATCATGATGTCGGGCGTCGCGACCATGATCTTCCTGCTCGCGACCCGCGGCCGGGTGCCCAGCTACCTCGGCTGCTCGCTGTCGTTCGTGGGCGTCGCGGCGGTCATCCGCGCCCAGGGCGGCACGAGCGCCACCGTCACCGGCGCGGTCCTCGTCGTGGGTGTCGCGCTCTTCCTGGTGGGCGTGGCCGTGCAGCGGTTCGGCGCCCGGATCATCCACGTCGCGATGCCACCGGTCGTGACGGGCGCGGTCGTGATGCTGATCGGCTTCAACCTCGCCCCCGTCACCGCCTCCACCTACTGGCCGCAGGACCAGTGGACGGCCCTGCTGGTCATGCTGTTCACGGGTCTGGCCGTGGTCTGCCTGCGCGGCTTCTGGTCCCGCATCGCGATCTTCCTCGGTCTGGTCTTCGGCTACGGCATCTCCTGGGCGTTCGACCGGATCTTCGGCCGGATCCAGTCGGCGGACGCGAGCGGCAAGGTCGTCGACCACTGGCGGCTGGACCTCTCCGCCGTGGGCCGGGCCGACTGGATCGGCCTGCCGTCCTTCCACGGCCCGAGCTTCGAGTGGTCGGCGATCCTGGTGGCCCTCCCCGTCGTCATCGCGCTGGTCGCGGAGAACGCCGGACACGTCAAGGCGGTCGGCGAGATGACCGGCGACCCGCTGGACGACCAGCTGGGCACGGCGATCTCGGCCGACGGCATCGGTTCCGTGCTGTCCACGGCGGTCGGCGGCCCGCCCACCACCACGTACTCCGAGAACATCGGCGTGATGGCCGCGACCCGCGTCTACTCCACGGCCGCCTACTGGGCCGCGGCGGGCTTCGCGCTGCTGTTCGGCCTGTGCCCCAAGTTCGGCGCGGTGGTGGCAGCGATCCCGGGCGGTGTCCTCGGCGGCATCACCGTCATCCTGTACGGCATGATCGGCCTGCTCGGTGCCCAGATCTGGCTCAACGCCGGGGTCGACCTGCGCAATCCGCTGAACCTGGTCCCGGCCGCCGCGGGCATCATCATCGGCGTCGGCAACGTCACCATGGAGTTCACCGACACCTTCTCGCTCAGCGGCATCGCCCTCGGCACCCTGGTCGTCATCACCGGTTACCACGCCCTGCGCGCCTTCGCCCCCGCCCACCTCAAGAACCAGCCGCCGCTCCTCGACGAGGGCACCAGTTCCTACGACGAGACCGGCTCGTAGGCGTACCGGGGGCGCCCGCCCGACCACCGTCGCGGCCGGGGCGGCGGGTGCGGCGCCCCGCCGTCCGACCCGCGACTCGGGTACGGCCCGCACGCGCCTTTCGCCTCCCGCGCGACGGACCTGTTCGCCCGTTCCGGGGAAGCGCCGGGCCTGCGGACCCGCGGGCCCTCCCGGGGCTGCGACCCTTCCTGCATGCCGCACCCGGAACAGTTCGTCCCTCCCCCCGGCGCGTCCGCCGGCGTCGACGGGGTGCTCTCCCGTATGCGCGCCCTCGACGCGGCCCTCCCGCCACGGGACGGGATCGCCGTCTTCAACCGCGCCTACCTCGCCGTGACGGAGGAGGTGGACCGGCACATCGGCACCGGCCGGTTCGACGACCCCCGAGCCGCTGTCACGCTGGACGTCCGGTTCGCGGAGCGCTACCTCGCCGCCGTCGACGCGGCCACGGCCGACCGCCGTCCCCCGGCCTGCTGGCGCCCGCTGTTCCAGCTCCGCCGCCACCCGGGCGTACGGCCGCTGCAGTTCGCGCTCGCGGGCATCAACGCCCACGTCGGGCACGACCTCGCGCTCGCCGTCGTGGACGCCTGTCGGAGCCTCGGCTGCGAACCGGCCGAACTGGAGGACGAGTTCGACCGGGTGGGCGATCTCCTGGTGGCGCTGGAGGAGCGCGTGCACGAGGACCTGACGCCCGGCCCCGACCTGCTCCGGATCGCCGATCCGCTCACCCATCTGCTCGGCTCCTGGAGTCTGGAGCGGGCCCGCGAGGCCACCTGGTCCGCGGCCCGCGCCCTGTGGGCCCTGCGCCGTCTCCCGGACGTCGCCGGGGAGTTCACCGACCGCCTCGACGCGGCGGTCGGCTTCGCGGGCCGCATGCTCCTGACCCCCCTGCCGGACACGCCCTAGGGCGTGTTTCGAAAGTAGCGTCGTCTGCCCGAAGGGCAGGCCCGGCGGCGTCTGGTGCGTGCGATCGCAAGGCGGAGGGTCGCCCCGAT
>NZ_JBFBCB010000089.1:0-16188 GCF_040682975.1 Streptomyces sp. NPDC051051 | reverse complement strand
CGGGGCGACCCTCCGCCTTGCGATCGCACGCACCAGACGCCGCCGGGCCTGCCCTTCGGGCAGACGACGCTACTTTCGAAACACGCCCTAGGCCGCCGGTTGCCGTGCCGCTCGCAGCGCCTCGGCCAGCCGCTGCGGGTCACGGGTCGACAGGTACAGGTAGGGCGTCGGGTCGGCCGGGTCGGTGACCTCCACACGCAGGGCCGTGGGGATGTAGGCGCGCAGCAGCAGGAACGCCCGGGTGTCGGCCTTGTACGTGCGCCAGGCCCGCGCCTCCTCCGCGTCCAGCACCTCCGCCTCGCCCAACGCCGCGACCGGGATCTTCGCCTCGCCCGCGATCAGGGAGTCACCCACCACGCGGATGCGGAGCGAGCCGTACGAACTGGCCGCGACGGCGGCGACCGCGGTGCCGCCGACCAGGCCGCCGAGCAGCGGCAGGGTGCCGAACGGCAGCAGGATCAGGGCGAGGGCGACGCCCACGAGGAACGAGATGGCCCACCAGGAGCGGGGGGCGGTGAGGCGTTCGTCGTACGGGGTGGCGGAGAGCTGCATGAAACAAGCTTGGCACGGTGTCCGGACCGCGTCCGGCCCAGGGTGGCGGCGGGTGACGGGAGGGGCGAGGGGGTCGGTGAGTGGTGCTGCCGGTAGGGGTGGTGGTGGGTGACGGGAGGGATGAGGGGGTCGGCGCGTAGCGCTGTCGGTAGGGGTGGTGGTGGGTGACGGGAGGGCGGGTAAGGTCTGCGGCTGTGAGTGGTACTTCCGCAGCTCTTGAGCCTCCGGCCGGCGCCGTTGAACCGGTCCGGCACCCCGACGCGCCCGCGCCCGGCGAGCTTCTCGGCGCACATTACGAACAGTGTTTCGGATGTGGCGGCGGGCAGTCGCACGGGCTGCACCTGGAGGCGCGGGCCGGTGAGGGAGTGACCGTCACCGCGGAGTTCACCGTGCAGCCCGCTCATCAGGGTGCGCCGGGTCTGGCGCACGGCGGGGTGCTGGCCACCGCGCTCGACGAGACGCTCGGTTCACTGAACTGGCTGCTGCGGACGATCGCCGTGACCGGGCGGCTGGAGACCGACTTCGTACGGCCCGTCCCCGTCGGTACGACGTTGTACCTGGAGGCCGAGGTGACGGCCGTGGCCGGACGGAAGATCTACTCCACGGCCACCGGCCGCATCGGCGGCCCCGGGGGGCCCGTCGCCGTGCGTGCCGACGCGCTCTTCGTCGAGGTCCGGGTCGAGCACTTCGTCCAGCACGGCCGCCGGGAGGAGATCGACGCCGCCATGAGCGACCCGGACCAGGTCCGGCGCGGCCGCGCCTTCGAGGTGAACCCGTGAGCCGTGAACCCGTGCCCGTGCTGATCCGGCGCGTCGATCCCGACGTACCGCTTCCGGCGTACGAGCATCCCGGTGACGCGGGGGCCGATCTGCGGACCACCGAGAGCCGTGAACTGGCGCCGGGGGAGCGGGCCGTACTGCCCACGGGGGTGTCCATCGCGCTGCCCGAGGGGTACGCGGCCTTCGTGCACCCCCGGTCGGGGCTCGCCGCCCGATGCGGCGTCGCGCTCGTGAATGCCCCGGGGACGGTTGATGCCGGGTACCGTGGGGAGATCAAGGTGATCGTGGTGAATCTCGACCCGCGCGAGTCCGTGCGGTTCGAGCGCTTCGACCGGATTGCCCAACTGGTTGTCCAGCAGGTCGAGAGGGTCCGCTTCCAGGAGGTCGCGGAACTTCCCGACTCGGCGCGGGCCGAGGGGGGCTTCGGGTCCACCGGTGGCCACGCCGCCGTGGACGGCGGAAGCGGCACAGACGGTCAAGCCGCCGTGGGCGGCGCGACGGGTGGGAATCGATACGCTTCGGTCGTATCCGACCGGGAAGGACAGTGACGTGTTCGGACGTCGCAAGAAGAAGGGTGCCGCCGAGGACGCGGCCGGCGAGGCCGAGCAGGTCGTCGACAGTGTCGACACTGAGGCGGACGAGGCGGAGGGCGGACGCGAGCGCGTGAGGCTGGAGCCGGAGCCGAGGCCCGACGGTCCCTGGGACAGCTCGGAGGTGCGTGACCCCGCCGAGGGCCGCGTGGACCTGGGCGGCCTCTTCGTGCCCGGAGTCGACGGCATGGAGCTGCGGGTGGAGGTCGCGGGCGACGCGATCGTCGCGGCGACCGTCGTCCTGCGCGACAGCGCCATCCAGCTCCAGGCCTTCGCCGCCCCCAAGCGCGAGGGCATCTGGGGCGAGGTGCGCGAGGAGATCGCCTCCGGCATCACCCAGCAGGGCGGCATCATCGACGAGGTCGAGGGCCCGCTGGGCTGGGAGCTGCGGGCGCAGGTGCCGGTGCAGCTGCCGGACGGCACGAGCGGTTTCCACGTCGTGCGGTTCGTCGGCGTGGACGGTCCCCGCTGGTTCCTGCGCGGCGTGATCTCCGGTCAGGGCGCGGTGCAGCCGCAGGCCGCCGGCCTGCTGGAGCAGATCTTCCGGGACACGGTCGTGGTCCGCGGTGAAGGCCCGATGGCACCCCGCGACCCGATCGTCCTGAAGCTGCCCAACGACGCCCAGATGGTTCCGGAGAGCGTCCAGCAGGAGGACGCGGGGTCCCGCTTCTCCGGGGGCATGGGTCAGTTGCAGCGGGGACCGGAGATCACCGAGGTCCGCTAGCAGCCGTACCGCCTCACCAGTCGTACGGAACAGGGCCGCACCCTTGACGGGGTGCGGCCCTGTTCCGCGTGCGCGCACCCTTGACGGCTCATTGGTCCGTACCTACGGTCTCCGCTCAACGTCTGGTTCATAAGGGCACTCTGTGTTCACATATGGGAACGGAGTCGTTGTGCGTGGATCCGCATTCCTCGTGACTGTCATCGCCCTCCTCCTGGGCACCCTCGCCGCACCCGCCGTCACCCGCGCCGAGGCGGCCCCCGCCGCCTTCGCCCACCCCGGCGTCACCGTCTCCCGGGCCCAGCTCGACTTCGCCCGCCGGCAGGTCGACGCCGGTGCGCAGCCGTGGAAGGGCGCCTACGACAAGATGCTCGCGAGCAGGTACGCCGACCTGGACCGGATCCCCAAGCCGCGCGCGATCGTCGAGTGCGGCTCGTACTCCCACCCCGACAACGGCTGTACGGACGAGCGCGAGGACGCGATCGCCGCCTACACCCAGGCCCTCGCCTGGTACGTCACGCGGGACGAGCGCCACGCGAGGAAGGCGATCGAGCTGATGGACGCCTGGTCCGCGGTGATCAGGGACCACACCGACAGCAACGCGCCCCTCCAGACCGGCTGGGCGGGCTCGTCCTGGCCCAAGGCGGCCGAGATCATCAAGTACACGTACTCCGGAACCTGGGCCGACTCCGGGCGCTTCGCCGCCATGCTGCGCGACGTCTACCTCCCCGAGGTCATCAACGGCTCCCACTCCAACGGCAACTGGGAGCTGTCGATGATGGAGGCCGCCGTCGGCATCTCCGTCTTCCTGGAGGACAAGGCGTCCTACGACAAGGCCATGGCGAGGTTCCGCACCCGCACCGCCGCCTACGTCTACCTCGCCTCCGACGGCGTCCTGCCGAAGACCGTACCGGGCCAGAACCTCGACAGCCGGGAGAAGATCATCGCCTACTGGCAGGGCCAGACCACCTTCGTCGACGGCCTCAGCCAGGAGACCTGCCGCGACTTCACCCACACCGGGTACGGCATCTCGGCGATCTCGCACATCGCCGAGACCAGCCGCATCCAGGGCCAGGACCTGTACGGCACCGACGTCGGCGAACGGCTGCGGCACGCCCTCGGCCTCCACGCCAAGTACCAGCTCGGCGCGGCCGCACCGAGCTGGCTGTGCGGCGGCTCCCTGAAGCCGGGTCTCGGCCCGGTCACCGAGGTCGGCTACAACGCGCTGCACAACCGGCTCGGCATCGCGATGACGAACACCTGGACGCTGACCTCGCAGAACCGCCCGGCGGGCAGCAACAACCTCTTCGTGGCCTGGGAGACGCTCACGCACGGGGACAGCACGGTGTGAGGGCGGGCGCCGCACGGTGCGGCGGACGGCCTCCGCACGGCGTACGGAACCGGGGCCGCCGGGCGTGAACCGATCGGGGGGTCTCATCCGATGTAGCGGTGAGGGGGACGGCGAGGGAGCGAGGGGGAGGGCGTATGGCCGGGTCGACCTGCGGAGAGTCCACCGCGTCGGGGTTGCGTCAAAGCGGTCCCGTGCCTTCCTCCTCGCCCCCTCTGTCCGTTTCGTTGGTCGTAGGGTCGGCGCTGCGCACACAGGAGCCACCGGAAGACCATGCGGCCATGGCACGCGGGAAGCTCCGGATCCACCTCGGCGCGGCACCGGGAGTGGGCAAGACCTACGCGATGCTGTCCGAGGCCCACCGTCGCGTGCGGCGGGGCACGGACTGCGTGGTGGCTTTCGTCGAGCACCACGACCGGCCGCGCAGCTCACCGTGCGTGCGGCACGAGGTGATCAGGGGTCTGTGCGGCTGGACCCGGGTGCCGATCCTGGTGCTGTCCGCCCGGCACTCCTCGGACGAGAAGGTCGAGGCGCTCGGCGCGGGCGCCGACGACTACGTCACCAAGCCCTTCGGCATGGACGAGCTGCTGGCTCGGCTGCGGGCCGCCGTCCGTCGTGCCGAACCCGCGGGCGGGGCGGAGTCGGAGGTCCTGGTCGAGACCGACGGGCTCACCGTCGACCTGGGCGCCAAGAAGGTCGACCGGAACGGCAGGGACGTAAGGCTCACGCCCACCGAGTGGCATCTGCTGGAGGTGCTGGTGCCCGACACCGGCCGCATGGTCGGCCAGAAGCAACTGCTCCAGGAGGTGTGGGGCCCGTCGTACGGGACGGAGACGAACTACCTGCGGGTCTACATGGCGCAGCTGCGCAGGAAGCCGGAGGCGGATCCATCGCATCCCCGGCACTTCATCACGGAGCCGGGGATGGGGTGCCGATTCGAGAAGTGGGCCACAGCAGGTCCGGGCGGGGTGCGAAAGGGGAAGGCGGGTGTCGGAACGCGGGTACGGGCCCGGGGGTGCCTCCCGGTACCCTTCAGATATGAGTGCTGTTCCTCGTTCCGAGAAGCCGGTGGGCCGGTTCCGGCGCATGCTCGATCGGCTCGCCTCCTCGCAGGAGGACCTGGAGTCCGAGGAGCTGCGGGAGGATGCCGAGACCGCCGGCTGCACGCGGATCGGAGACTGCCAGGACCGCCAGATAGTCACGGTTACTGGTACCTTGCGCACGGTCACCTTGCGACCGCGGGCCGGAGTCCCGGCCCTGGAGGCCGAGCTGTTCGACGGCTCCGCCGCGCTGGACGTGGTGTGGCTGGGCAGACGCTCCATCGTGGGTATAGAGCCGGGGCGCAGGCTCATAGCATCGGGCCGGATCTCGATGAGCCGGGGCCGCCGGGTGCTGTTCAACCCCAAGTACGAACTGAGACCCCTTGGTAGGGAGTAGCCGGTGACGTCGCTCGACAAGCCGACCGAAGACACTCAGCAGGACGACGCCCGGGCGGTGACGGAGGCCGCGCTGTTCGAGGCGTTCGGCGGGGTGCGGGGCATGGTCGAGACGGTGGTGCCCGGCCTGCTGTTCGTCACGATCTACACGATCAACAAAGATCTGCACATGTCGGCGATCGCCGCGCTGGCGGTGTCGTTGGTCCTGGTCGTGGTCCGCCTGGCCATGAAGGACACCGTGAAGCACGCCTTCAGCGGTGTCTTCGGCGTCGCCTTCGGTGTCGTGTTCGCGATGATGACGGGCAACGCGAAGGACTTCTACCTGCCCGGCATGCTCTACACGCTGGGGCTGTCGCTGGCGTACATCGTCTCGACCCTGTGCGGGATGCCGCTGCTCGGGCTGATCCTCGGGCCGGTGTTCAAGGAGAACCTCTCCTGGCGTACCCGCAACCCCGGCCGCAAGAAGGCGTATGCGAAGGCCAGTTACGCCTGGGGCCTGATCCTTCTCGCCAAGTGCGCGATTCTCTTCCCGCTGTACTGGTGGGCCGACACCACGCAGCTGGGCTGGGTGCTGATCGCGCTGAAGATCCCGCCGTTCCTGCTGGCCGTCTGGCTGACGTGGGTCTTCCTGGCGAAGGCGCCCGCGCCGATCGATGTCTTCGCCGAGATGGAGGCGGAGGAGAAGGCGGCGGAGGCGAGGGCGGCCGGGGCCTCGCACGAGTCGGCGGAGACCGGTCCGCGGCACCGGCGGGACGGGTAGTTCCGACGGGGGTGTCTCGCCCCCGCCGCCGCCCTTTCCCTTCCCCTCCCCGGGGGCTGCCGCCCCCGGACTTCCGCTTCCGTCCCCGTTTCCGAAGGCTGCTGCTCACCGGCCGTCGCTTGGGTGTGGAACGGTCGCGGTCTCCAACTCCTCCCCCGAGGACCCGGTAGGGCCGGCGTCCCCCCCGAGCGGGAGGGGAGGGTCAGCCGTTGATGTCCTCGCGGCGGACCGACAGCAGGTCCTCCAACTGTTCCTCTTGGGCCTGGGCTGCCACGAACAGGAGTTCGTCGCCTGCTTCCAGGGAGTCCTCGCGGGACGGGGTGAGGACGCGGGTGCCGCGGATGATCGTGACCAGGGAGGTGTCCTCGGGCCACTCCACGTCGCCGACCTGGGTGCCGGCCAGGGCCGACTCCTCGGGGAGGGTCAGTTCGACGAGGTTGGCGTCGCCGTGGCTGAAGCGGAGCAGGCGGACCAGGTCGCCGACGCTGACCGCCTCCTCCACCAGGGCGGACATCAGGCGCGGGGTGGAGACGGCGACGTCCACGCCCCAGGACTCGTTGAAGAGCCACTCGTTCTTCGGGTTGTTCACGCGGGCGACGACGCGCGGGACGCCGTACTCCGTCTTCGCGAGCAGGGCGACGACCAGGTTGACCTTGTCGTCGCCCGTCGCGGCGATCACGACGTTGCAGCGCTGGAGGGCCGCCTCGTCGAGGGAGGTGATCTCGCAGGCGTCGGCCAGCAGCCACTCCGCCTGCGGGACGCGCTCGACCGAGATGGCGGTCGGCGCCTTGTCGACCAACAGGACCTCGTGGCCGTTCTCCAGCAGCTCGCCCGCGATCGAGCGGCCGACTGCGCCGGCTCCGGCAATGGCGACCCTCATCAGTGACCGTCCTCCTTCGGGCCCTCGGCGAACGCGGCTTCGACCTTCTCCACGTCGTCGGTGCGCATCATCACGTGCACCAGATCGCCCTCCTGCAGAACCGTCTGCGAGGTGGGCAGGATCGCTTCGCCGAGGCGGGTGAGGAACGCCACGCGCACGCCCGTCTCCTCCTGAAGCTTGCTGATCTTGTGTCCGACCCAGGCGGTGGAGGCGTGCACCTCGGCCAGCTGGACGCCGCCGGTGGGGTCGCGCCACAGCGGCTCGGAACCCGAGGGAAGCAGCCGGCGCAGCATCTGGTCGGCCGTCCAGCGGACCGTGGCCACCGTCGGGATGCCCAGGCGCTGGTAGACCTCGGCGCGGCGGGGGTCGTAGATGCGGGCGGCGACGTTCTCGATGCCGAACATCTCTCGGGCCACGCGGGCCGCGATGATGTTGGAGTTGTCGCCGCTGGATACGGCGGCGAAGGCCCCGGCCTCCTCGATGCCCGCTTCGCGCAGGGTGTCCTGGTCGAAGCCGACCCCGGTGACCCGGCGGCCGCCGAACGAGGAGCCAAGACGTCGGAAGGCGGTGGGGTCATGGTCGATCACGGCGACCGTGTGCCCCTGCTGCTCCAGGGTCTGGGCGAGAGCGGAACCCACTCTGCCGCAGCCCATGATGACGATGTGCACGACCGTCCTTCCGAGGTCAAATGTTGCTGACTTGGCTGTAACAGGGTCTCAGACCGCCGACCAAGCTACACACGCGCGGTCCGCGGGGGGCACCCCCGTGCACGGTTCTCGGCGTCAGCGACGGCTGATGCTCCACAGGCTGAGCAGGGTGAGGATTCCGAGGCCGACGAGGGTGCCGACGGCGCCGATCAGCTCCGCGGTCGTGTGCATGGAACCTCCAGAGGGCGGCAGGGAAAGGGAATTGTCATATAGGCACGGGGATCGGCACGGCCGCGGAATCCGCAGCCGCGCCGTGGCCG
Source organism: Streptomyces sp. NPDC051051 (assembly GCF_040682975.1). Taxonomy (NCBI): domain Bacteria; kingdom Bacillati; phylum Actinomycetota; class Actinomycetes; order Kitasatosporales; family Streptomycetaceae; genus Streptomyces; species Streptomyces sp. NPDC051051. Next base: position 8,155 of record NZ_JBFBCB010000089.1, on the reverse strand, counting down.
ATTTCACCCGTGAGGCAGACGGAGGGTGTCCGTGGAGCGGCCGGGGCGCGGTATCACCCGGCTGCCCCCGGGGGGAGGGTGGGCGGTCCCCAGTTCGAAGGCCTACGATGCTCAGTTGTGTCCAAACTGACCGACGTGCCCAAACGGATTCTGATCGGGCGCGCACTGCGCAGTGATCGGCTCGGAGAAACGCTCCTGCCGAAGCGCATCGCCCTGCCCGTCTTCGCTTCCGACCCGCTGTCCTCCGTGGCCTACGCGCCCGGGGAAGTCCTGCTGGTCCTGTCCATCGCGGGCTTGTCGGCCTACCACCTCAGCCCCTGGATCGCGCTCGCGGTCGTCGTGCTGATGTTCACGGTGGTCGCCTCCTACCGGCAGAACGTCCACGCCTACCCCAGCGGCGGCGGCGACTACGAGGTGGCCACCACCAACCTCGGCCCCAAGGCCGGACTGACCGTCGCGAGCGCCCTGCTCGTCGACTACGTCCTGACCGTCGCCGTGTCGATCGCCTCGGGCATCGAGAACCTCGGCTCCGCGATCCCGTTCGTCGTCGAGCACAAAGTCGTCTGCGCGGTCGTCGTCGTCGTCCTGCTGACGCTGATGAACCTGCGCGGCGTCAAGGAGTCGGGCAAGCTCTTCGCCATTCCGACGTACGTGTTCGTCGCGGGCGTCTTCATCATGATCGCGTGGGGCGCCTTCCGGGGACTGGTCCTGGACGACACCATGCGCGCGCCCACCGCCGACTACACGATCAAGCCCGAGCACGAGGGCCTGGCCGGCTTCGCCCTGTTCTTCCTCATGCTGCGGGCGTTCTCCTCCGGGTGTGCGGCGCTCACCGGTGTGGAGGCGATCTCCAACGGCGTGCCCGCCTTCCGCAAACCCAAGTCCAAGAACGCGGCGACCACCCTCGCCGCGATGGGCCTGCTGGCCGTCACGATGTTCTGCGGGATCATCGTGCTGGCCCTGGTCACCGACGTCCGCATGGCCGAGCACCCGGCCGTCGACCTGCTGAACAACGGTGTCGCGGTCGGTGCCGACTACGTCCAGAACCCGGTGATCACCCAGGTCGCCGAGGCCGTCTTCGGCAAGGGCAGCTTCCTCTTCGTCGTGCTCGCCGCGGCGACCGCGCTGGTGCTGTTCCTGGCGGCCAACACCGCCTACAACGGTTTCCCGGTGCTCGGCTCGATCCTCGCCCAGGACCGCTACCTGCCCCGCCAGCTGCACACCCGCGGCGACCGCCTGGCGTTCTCCAACGGCATCGTTCTCCTCGCGAGCGCGGCGACCTTCCTGATCGTCCTGTACGGCGCCGACTCCACGCGGCTGATCCAGCTGTACATCGTCGGCGTCTTCGTGTCCTTCACGCTCAGCCAGACCGGCATGGTCCGGCACTGGAACCGCCACCTGGCGACCGAGACCGACCCGGCCAAGCGCCGCCACATGGTCCGCTCCCGGGCGATCAACACCTTCGGCGCGTTCTTCACCGGCCTCGTCCTGGTGGTCGTCCTCATCACGAAGTTCACCCACGGCGCCTGGGTCGCCCTGCTCGGCATGGTGATCTTCTACGGCACGATGACCGTGATCCGCCGCCACTACGACGGCGTCTCCGAGGAACTCGCCGCACCCGAGGGCCCCAGCGACGACAGCGTCCGCCCCTCGCGCGTGCACTCGCTGCTGCTGATCTCCAAGATCCACCGTCCGACGCTGCGCGCCCTGGCCTACGCCAAGCTGATGCGTTCCGACACCCTGGAGGCGCTCACCGTCAACGTCGACCCGGCCGAGACGAAGGCGCTGCGCGCGGAGTGGGAACGGCGCGGCATCGACGTACCGCTGAAGGTCCTGGACTCGCCCTACCGCGAGGTCACGCGGCCGGTCATCGAGTACGTCAAGAGCCTGCGCCGGGAGTCGCCGCGGGACGCCGTGTCGGTGATCATCCCCGAGTACGTGGTCGGTCACTGGTACGAGCAGCTGCTGCACAACCAGAGCGCTCTCCGCCTCAAGGGCCGGCTGCTGTTCACGCCCGGCGTGATGGTGACCTCGGTGCCCTACCAGCTCCAGTCCTCCGAGGTGGCCAAGAAGCGGGCCCGCAGGCGGCAGGACTGGAACGCTCCCGGTTCCGTACGGCGCGGCCCGGTCCACGAGGGGCGCGCGAAGGAGCCGTCGGGCACGGGTTCCGCCGACTCCCCGGATACGCCGGGCGCGGGCCCCGCGGGCCCGCAGGCCTGACCTGCTCGTGGTGAGCGGCCGGACGACAGCCACGTAGACTGGTGGGCTGTTGTCCGGCCGTACCTCGTTCGACGTAGTGGAGTCATCCCGCCATGCAGGCAGAAACGAAGAAGTCGCAGGCGGACCCGCAGGCGAGGTCGCTGGTCGGCGAGGAGTACGAGGTCGAGGTCGGCCCCGTCGCGCACGGCGGGCACTGCATCGCCCGTACCGACGGGGGACAGGTGCTGTTCGTCCGGCACACGCTTCCCGGCGAGCGGGTCGTGGCCCGGGTGACCGACGGCGAGGAGGGGGCCCGGTTCCTGCGCGCGGACGCGGTGCGGGTGCTGGAGGCGTCCAAGGACCGCGTCGAGGCGCCCTGCCCGTACGCCGGACCCGGCCGCTGCGGCGGCTGCGACTGGCAGCACGCCAAGCCGGGCGCCCAGCGCCGCCTCAAGGGCGAGGTGATCGCCGAGCAGCTGAAGCGGCTCGCCGGCCTCACGCCCGAGGAGGCCGGCTGGGACGGCACGGTGATGCCGGCCGAGGGCGACAAGCTGCCCGCCGGCCAGGTGCCGCAATGGCGGACGCGCGTGCAGTACGCGGTCGACGCCGACGGCAACGCCGGACTGCGGCGCCACCGCTCCCACGAGGTCGAGCCGATCGAGCACTGCATGATCGCGGCGCCCGGCGTCAGCGAGCTGGGCATCGAGGACCGCGACTGGTCCGGGATGGCGTCCGTCGACGCCATCGCCGCGACCGGCTCCCAGGACCGCATGGTGATCCTCGAACCCCGGCCCGGCGCCCGCCTCCCCCTCGTCGAGCTCGACAGGCCCGTCTCCGTCATGCGCGTCGAGGAGCACGACGGCGGCATCCACCGCGTCCACGGTCGCGCGTTCGTGCGCGAGCGTGCCGACGGCCGGACCTACCGCGTCGGCAGCGGCGGCTTCTGGCAGGTCCACCCGCAGGCCGCCGACACCCTCGTCAAGGCGGTCATGCAGGGCCTGCTGCCGCGCAAGGGCGACATGGCGCTCGACCTGTACTGCGGCGTCGGCCTCTTCGCGGGCGCCCTCGCCGACCGCATCGGCGACAAGGGCGCGGTCCTCGGCATCGAGTCCGGCAAGCGTGCCGTCGAGGACGCCCGGCACAACCTCGCCGACTTCGACCGCGTGCGGATCGAGCAGGGCAAGGTGGAGAGCGTGCTCCCGCGGACGGGCATCAGCGAGGTCGACCTCATCGTCCTCGACCCGCCGCGGGCGGGCGCCGGACGCAGGACGGTCCAGCACCTCTCCTCCCTGGGCGCACGGAAGATCGCCTACGTGGCCTGCGACCCGGCCGCGCTGGCCCGCGACCTGGCGTACTTCCGGGACGGGGGGTACCGGGTGCGGACCCTGCGGGCGTTCGATCTGTTTCCGATGACGCATCACGTGGAGTGCGTGGCGATTCTGGAGCCTGCTGCAAAGGGGCTCTGACCTGCTGATTTCCTAATCTCGCAGGAACCGGGCCGGCCGCATCGACATGTTTCGGTGGGTGCACGATGTGGAGACTCACCGCAACCTCCTCGGCCGCCGCTGACCTGGTGTTCTACCCGTCATGCGAAGGCGGCCGATCCGGCTCGGACGGCCCGGCCTCGCGCCTGTGGCACGTGGTCTTGACGCTCGATCGACGCTCGTCCTGACGGCTGGTCAGTGAGGCTGCCGCCGGACGAGCCGGACGCGCTGGGGGTGGCCGTGGGGCAGGCACACGTACGCCGATCACCCGACCAGGACCGGACCGGCGCCATCTGGGAAACCCGCCCCTGATGCACAAGACGATCACGCCGACCACGCGGGTGTCGTTCCAGTCTGGCCCGCACAGCCCACAGGCCGAGGCTGATGAAGCGGCCGAGGGTGTCGGCCCGCGGCGCCGCCGAGCCTGTCAGGCCCCGGCGGCCCGGTCGGTTTGCGGGTCAGGTCGCCGGGACGGGCCGCAGCCGGTAGGCGCCCCCGTGCGCGACGACACGGCCAGCTGTGGGCGGGGTGAAGTGGGTGCCGAGGAGGAGGGTGTCCGTGCCGGCGATGGAAGCGAGCAATTCACCGCGGGTGGTCTCGGACTGCTGTGGGTCGATGTCCACGCAGGCGCCGATGGCGGGGTGGGCGAGTTGGACCGGGTGGTGAATGCAGTCACCGGTGATCAGCGCCGTTTCGCCCTGACTGCTCAGTTCGACCGCGACATGGCCGGGGGTGTGGCCGGGGGTGGGGACCAGGCGCAGGCCCGGAGTGATCTGCACGCCCTCGGCCGGGACATCGACCAGGTCGAGCAGACCGGCCTGCTCGACCGGGATCACCGAGTCGCGGAACATCTGGCGGCGCGCCTCCTCCATGTCGTACGCGGCCCAGAACTCCCTTTCGGCGCGTGCGGTGAGGTAGCGCGCCTCGGGGAACGTGGGGACCCACTCGCCGTCCGTCTTCCGGGTGTTCCAGCCGACGTGGTCGGCGTGCAGGTGGGTGAGGACCACCAGGTCGACGGAGTCGGGCGGGAAGCCGGCGGCGGTCAGGCGCTCGGGGAAGTCGGTGCGCAGGTTGTGCCAGGCCGGGTTGGCCCGTTCCTTGCCGTTGCCGATGCCGGTGTCGATGAGTACGCGTAGCCCGTCCACGGCGAACGCGAAACTGTGGCTGTCGATGTGGAGGATGCCGTCATCGCCGGCGAAGTGGGGGCGCAGCCAGTCCTGGCCGGCTACCACCTGAGGAGTGGCGTCGGGCAGCAGCCAGGGTCCGGTCGCGGGCGGCAGCAGTATTTCGTCGATGCGGTGGACGGTGATGTCGCCCACGGCCCAGGAGGGGATGGGGGTGTCCGAGGGAGTCTGCATGATCTGTCTTTTCCTCTGCTCTTCAGCGGAGTGGTCGGTTGCGCGGACTGCTGTAGGGCCTTGTTCGGGTGCGTGACACGGCGAGCGCTGTGAGGGCCGCTGCAGCGAGGAGTGCGGCGAGGATGGCGTAGGCGTGCGAGGTGGTCCTGAGCCCGTAGCACTGGGTGGCGGCCCCCGCGGCGATGGCGGGCAGGCTCATGGAGAGGTAGCTCAGAACGTAGTAGGCGGCCAGCGTCGCGGCGCGGTACTGCTCGTCGAGCGAGGCGAGGAGCGTGCGAAGTAGCCCTTGGGAGACGGCGCCGAAGGCTACTCCGGCCAGGGCCGCGCCGCCGTAGACGGCCGGCAGTCCGACGCCGTGCAGACCGCTCAGGGTCAGGACCGCGGCGGGCAGGACGGAGATGCATCCGCCGATCGCGGTGGTGAGGGGATCGGTGCGGCGCAGAACCCACATGGTGAGTGCGGCTGTGGCGCTGAGGGTGAAGAAGACCATGCCGAGGGCCGCCTGCGGGGCGTCGGGGGCCACCAGGCGCACGAGGGCCGGCCCGAGGGAGGAGTAGAAGCCGCCCAGCGCCCATATTGCGACGATTGCGGTGCCAGTGGTCAGCAGGGTGCAGCGCACCGCGGGCGGTACACCGAGCTGCGGGCGCAGCGATCGGAACGCGCCTGCCCGGCGGTTGACTGTCTCCGTGGTGAAGGTGACGGCGATTGCCTGGGCGGCGAACAGTGCTGCCATCAGTGCGTAGACGGTGACCGTGGGGGCCGGGGCGAAGCGGACGAGGAGGGTGGAGACGAGAACGCCCGCGGCCATGCCGGTGACCGGGGCGATGGTGTTGGTCAGGGCGGACCGACCGGGATGCCGCGGGTTTTCCAGGTCGAGGAGAGCCGCGCCTGCGGTGCTGGTGGCCACGCCGGTGGCCACTCCTTGCAGGAGGCGGGCCGCTGTCAGGGAGCCTGCGCCGTCCGCTGAGGCGAGGAGAACCATGGCGACGGCCTGCGCGCCCAGGGCGCCTGCCAGGACGGGACGGCGTCCCAGGTGGTCGGAGAGCGCTCCGGTGGTGAGAAGGGCCGACAGCAGAGTCAGGGAGTATGCGCTGAAGACCACCGTGACGGCGAGCGCCGAAAGGCCCCACTGGTCCTGATAAAGGGGGTACAGCGGTGTCGGGGCACTGGATGCCGCCAGGAGGGCCACGAGTATGGACGCGTCCAGACCGAAAGAGGCGGCACGGTTCTTCCCGTGGGCGCGGCTGCCCCCGACAGGGCGGTGCGCGAGAGAGTCGGACACGGCGTCGGACATGAAACTCCTTCTTTAAAGCAACGCGTTTGCCTTAAGTTACGGTAGGCCTTACAGTCGAGCTAAAGCAAATCAATAGCTTTTGGCGTGGGGTGCCTCGTTGCTCCAGGCCCGACCAGGGGAGAATCCATGTCCTCCGCCGAGCTCACACCGCCCGAGGTCGCCCGCTGGGCCGCCCGTGCCGGGCTTCCGCTGCCCGATGACCGCCACTCCGTGGTCGCGGCCACCGCCGGCCACATCCACTCCGTCGTCGCGGTCCTGCGCGAGCTGAACTTCGGTGAGACCCCGCCCGCCAGTGCCTTCCGTGCGGAGAAGGGGAAGCACGATGCAGCCGTATGAGTTGTCCCTCGCAGCCGCCGCGCAGGAGATCCGGGAGCGACGGCTGTCCCCTGTCGAGCTGGTCGACTCGGTCCTCAACCGCATCGAGCAGGTGGAGCCGCACGTTCGGGCCTACGTCGCGGTTTCCGCCGACCAGGCTCGCTGGACCGCCCGTGAGGCCGAGCGCGAAGCCGCACGGGGCTCCTACCGAGGCCCTCTGCACGGGATCCCGGTAGGACTCAAGGACTTGATCGATGTCGTCGGCGTGTCCACCACGGCAAGCTCCAGGGCCCGGGCCGGTCACCGCGCAGCCTCCGACAGCACGGTCGCCGCGAGTCTGCGGGCGGCCGGCGCGATTCTGATCGGCAAAACGCACACCCACGAGTTCGCCTACGGGCTGACCACCCCGCAGACCAACAACGCCTGGGATCGCGGGAGGGTCGCCGGTGGCTCCAGCGGCGGCTCCGCCGTCGCCGTGGCCTCCGGTGCGGCGACATTCGCCCTCGGCACCGACACCGGCGGATCAATCCGGGTGCCCGCCACCCTGAACGGGGTGGTCGGACTCAAGCCGACGTATGGACTCGTACCCCGTCACGGCGTCACGTCGCTGTCCTGGTCGCTCGACCACGTCGGCCCGATCACCCGCACCGTCGACGACACGGCCCTGGTCCTGACCGCCATCGCCGGGCACGACCCCCGCGACCCCGCCTCGGTGGCCGTCCCCGGCGTCGACTACCGGCCGGACCCCGACCCGGACCTGACGGGAGTGCGCGTCGGCGTGCCGCGCAACTACTACTTCGAACACGTCGACGCGGAAGTCGCGGCCGCCGTCCGCCGCGCCGTCGCGCAGTTGGAGGCGCTCGGCGCCCGGCTCATCGAGATCGACATACCGATGACCCGCTACATCCAGGCCACCCAGTGGGGCCTGATGGTGCCGGAAGCCACTGCGTACCACGAAAGCACCCTGCGTACCGTCCCCGAGCTGTACCAAGCGGATGTCCGGATCCTCCTGGAGGCCGGCGAGCTGATGGGCGCGGGCGACCACCTGCGGGCGCAGCGCGCCCGGACGCTGATGCGCGACGAATGGGCCCGCATCCTGAAGGAAGTCGACGTGATCGCCGCCCCTGCGGTCCCGATGGCCGCGGTCCCGTCAGGCCAGGAGACCGTCACCTGGCCCGACGGCACGGTCGAGAGCGTCTCCGACGCCTATGTGCGCCTCTCCTCCCCGGCCAACATCACAGGAGTGCCCGCGCTCTCCGTCCCGGTCGGCCAAGACACGGCAGGCATGCCCATCGGCATGCAGTTGCTCGGGCGGCCCTTCGCCGAGCGGACGCTGCTGCTGGTGGGCCACGCATACGAGCGGACGCAGTCCGCCCGATCGCTCGCACCCCTCACCTGAGAGCGGTGTGTGGGCCGGGCCGGAAAGCGCCTTCCCGCGCACCCCCCTCGGTACCGCCCGCACGGCCTCTCCCGTCCCACCTCGTTCGATTGGCCTGCCCATGACC
>NZ_JBFBCB010000088.1:0-16306 GCF_040682975.1 Streptomyces sp. NPDC051051 | reverse complement strand
CCCCGCGGGGAACTCCCCGCGGGGCGCCGCCGCCGTTTCACGGCTCGCCGAGTTCGGAGGCGTACGGCGGTTCCGCGCCCGCCCGCGAGCAGGTGATCGCCGCCGCGCGCGCCGCGAAGCGCAGCAGCCGTTCCCAGCCGTCACGGCCCAGGCCCGCGAGGGCCGCCGGAGAGAGGGCGTCCTGGACCGAAAGGGCGTGCAGCAGAGCCGCGTTCACGGTGTCGCCGGCGCCGATGGTGTCCACGACGTCGACCTTCTCGCCGGGCACCGGATACACGGAGCCGTCCCGGGTGAAGGCGGTCAGCCCGTCGCCGCCGTGCGTGATCACGACGGCGGAGGGCCCGGCGGCCAGCCAGTCGCGCGGGGTGCCGCCCAGCCAGAGGGCGTCCTCCTCGGAGAGCTTGAGCAGGGACACCGAGGGCAGCCAGCTCCTGAAGCGCGCCCGGTAGGCGTCGGCGTCGGGGATCAGACCGGGCCGGACGTTCGGGTCCAGAGCGGTGAAGAGGCCCTGGGCCGCCGCCGTCCGCATCAGCTCCTCGTACGCGCTCGCGCCCGGCTCCAGCACCAGCGAGCAGGTGCCGAAGGACACCGCCCGGCTGCCGGCGGGCAGGCCGGCGGGGGCGGTGAACAGCCGGTCTGCGGTGCCCTCGACGTAGAAGGAGTAGGCGGCCGAGCCGTTCCCGTCGAGCGTGGCGACCGCGAGGGTGGTCGGTTCCGCGCCGCGCTGCACCGCGGACACGTCCACCCCCGAGTCGCGCAGCCCGCCGAGGAGCGCCTCGCCGAAGGCGTCGTAGGAGACGCGGGAGCAGAACGCGGTCGCGGAGCCGAGGCGGCCCAGGGCCACGGCCGTGTTGTACGGGCCGCCGCCGCGGGCCGGCTGCAGAGCCGCGAGGGCGCCAGTGCCCTGCGGTACCAGGTCGATCAGGGCCTCACCGGCGACGACGATCACGGGGCGGTTCCTCTCCGGTGGCTCGCTGAGCACACCGCTCGGGCTGTCGGTGGCCAAGGGTCGCACGAAGCCCCGGGGGGCGGACGTGGTCCCCCGCCGGACGGCGGACGGCGGACGTACACGCTGACGCAAGCGTTGCCGTCCGCACAACCCCGCGCGGCCGCGCGTTCCTTCGCGACCGCCGCCACACCCCCGTGCGCTCCGTGACCGCCCCTTCGGCGCAACCCGTGGCATTCCGTGGCAACCCGCCGCCGTCCGGTGCGGTCCCGGCCGGTATCGTGCGCGGGGCAGCGGCCCGCCGGCCGCGTGCCGTACGGCCGTCCCGCACCGCCGGGCCCGCCTCCGCCCCGGACCCTGGAGATGCGCATGTCCGCCCGCCCGTCAGCGCCCCGCCGTACCGTCCTGCGGGGAGCGGCCCTCGCACCGGCCGCGGGCCTCGGTCTGGCCGCCTGCTCGCCGACCGGCGGGACCACCTCGCCCGCCACACCGACCGCGCCCGTCGAACTGGGCGCGGACGGCGAGGTCGCGAAGGGGGGTGCCAAGCTCTACCGGGACCACAACGTCGTGGTCAGCCGGTCCGCGGGCGGTGAGCTGAAGGCGTACAGCTCGATCTGCACGCACGCGGGGTGCCCCATCAACAAGCTCGAAGGGACGACCCTGATCTGTCCCTGCCACGGCAGTGAGTTCGACGCCGCGACCGGCGAGGTGCTGCGGGCACCGGCGACCGTGCCGTTGAACGAGCTCCCGGTCAGGACCGAGAACGGCAAGATCGTTTCGGGGCCGGCCGTCTGACCCGCCGGGGACCGGCCGTTCACTCCCAGTCCCACCCGATGCCCACCATGCCCGACCGCACCCGCGGCTCGACGAGGTGCACCGCGCGGTGGCGCCGGCTGAGGGGGAGTTCCTGACGGCTGCCGCGCGGGGCTGCCGGGGAGTGCCGTGTGAAGCGGTGGCAGCGCACCGGCACGGCGCTCTCGTCGAACCGGACCTGGAGGGCGTACTGGCCGCCGGGGGCGCCGAAACCGCGGACGTACTCGCGGGCGGCCCCGGCGGTGCCGTCCTCGACGCCGTAGCCGAAGAGGAAGGTGTCGCCGGCGCGCAGGCGGGTGTCGAAGAGGAACTCGGCCACCAGGACGCCGGTGTCGTGGTGCCGGCGGACGCGGCCGGTCCGGCAGTTCTCCAGGGCGTGCACGGACATCCGTTCCGGGGCGCAGCCGGGGTCCCCGTGGTGGACGGCGACGAAACGGTCGACGCCGTCGCGGTGGGCGCGGACGATGTGCTGCGACTTGCGTTCCACCAGTTCGCGGCAGGCCCCGATGCGGACCCGCTCGTGGTGGCCCAGGGTGCGCAGTCCGCCGTCCATCGGGCACTCCAGCTCGACGAGGAGTTCCTCCAGGACGTCCGAGGCCTCCAGGAGCGACCGGTACGTGCGTCCGGCCGGCCGTCCGGCGGGCACCTTCCCGTCGGGCTCCGCGAGCAGCCGGATCAGCGACTCGTCCGGCAGTTGGAGGATCTCCTCCAGGGCGCGCACCGCCCGCAGCGACTCCGGGCGCTGCGGGCGCCGTGCCCCCTGCTGCCAGTAGCTCAGGCTCGTGACCCCGACCTTGACCCCGTGCCGCGACAGGTGGTGCTGGACGCGCTGGAGGGGCAGCCCCCGAGCGGCGATCGCGGCGCGCAGGGCGACGTGGAAGGGGCCGCCGTTCAGGGCCCCGTCCAGTTCGGCGGCGACGCCGGGCCCGGGCCGGGGGCCGGCCGTCACGCCGGTCTCCGGGGCGGTGTGCGCGTCGGCGTCCGCGTGCTGTGCGGCGTGCGGCATGCAGGGGCCTCTCTGTGAATGCTCGCGACGGCTGGTCGGACCGTTCGCGTGAGTGTCCGGGCCGCCCCGGCGACGCGGGCGCGCCTTCACATCCGTAGTGCGGGGTTCACCGCCCGGAGTTCCCCGCATTGAAGCGTGTTGACCTGGCCCCGACAACAGGTGGCGCCGGAACGCGGCACGGCCGTGGCCGAGTCGGCGCCCTTGCCCCGCACGCCCCGCGCCGTTGTCCACAGCCCCGTCGGACTGTCACCGCGCGCCAGTAGGGTGTGAGACATGGCCGACCCCTCCAGCTACCGCCCCAAGCCGGGACAGATCCCCGACTCTCCCGGGGTGTACCGGTTCCGCGACGAGCACCGCCGGGTGATCTACGTCGGAAAGGCGAAAAGCCTGCGCCAGCGCCTGGCGAACTACTTCCAGGACCTGGCGGGCCTCCACCCGCGCACCCGCACGATGGTCACGACGGCCGCGTCCGTGGAGTGGACCGTGGTGTCCACGGAGGTCGAGGCGCTCCAGCTGGAGTACTCGTGGATCAAGGAGTACGACCCCCGGTTCAACGTCAAGTACCGCGACGACAAGAGCTACCCGTACCTCGCGGTGACGATGAACGAGGAGTTCCCGCGCGCGCAGGTGATGCGCGGGCACAAGAAGAAGGGCGTCAGGTACTTCGGGCCGTACGCGCACGCGTGGGCGATCCGGGACACCGTCGACCTCCTCCTGCGGGTCTTCCCCGTCCGCACCTGCTCGGCCGGCGTCTTCAGGAACGCCGCCCGCACCGGCCGTCCCTGCCTGCTCGGTTACATCGGCAAGTGCTCCGCGCCCTGCGTCGGCCGGATCTCGCCCGACGACCACTGGGAGCTGGCGGACGAGTTCTGCGACTTCATGACCGGCCGCACCGGCACCTACCTGCGCCGTCTGGAGAAGCAGATGACGGAGGCGGCCGAGGAGATGGAGTACGAGCGGGCCGCCCGCCTGCGCGACGACATAGGGGCCCTGAAGAAGGCCATGGAGAAGAACGCGGTCGTGCTCGCCGACGCGACCGACGCCGACCTGATCGCGGTCGCCGAGGACGAGCTGGAGGCGGCCGTCCAGATCTTCCACGTCCGCGGCGGACGCGTCCGCGGTCAGCGCGGCTGGGTCACCGACAAGGTCGAGGAGGTCACCACCGGAGCCCTCGTCGAACACGCCCTCCAGCAGCTCTACGGCGAGGAGACCGGCGACGCGGTGCCCAAGGAGGTCCTGGTCCCCGCCCTGCCCGAGCCGCTGGAACCGGTCCAGGAGTGGCTCACCGCCCGCCGCGGGTCCAACGTCTCGCTGCGCATCCCCCAGCGCGGGGACAAGCGGGCCCTGATGGAGACCGTGGAGCGCAACGCCCAGCAGGGCCTCGCCCTGCACAAGACCAAGCGCGCCTCCGACCTCACCACGCGCTCGCGCGCGCTGGAGGAGATCGCCGACGCCCTGGCGCTGGACAGCGCCCCGCTGCGGATCGAGTGCTACGACATCTCGCACCTCCAGGGCGACGACGTCGTGGCCTCCATGGTCGTCTTCGAGGACGGCCTGGCCCGCAAGAGCGAGTACCGCCGCTTCCAGATCAAGGGCTTCGAGGGCCAGGACGACGTCCGCTCGATGCACGAGGTGATCACCCGCCGCTTCCGCCGCTACCTCGCCGACAAGGAGCGGACGGGGGAGTGGGGCGACGGCGACACGGACGCCGTCGCCGGCTCCGCCGAGCTCCCCGCGGGAGCCGCCGACGGCCCGGTGGCCGGCAACCTCACCGAGGACGACGGCCGGCCCAAGCGGTTCGCCTACCCGCCCCAGCTCGTCGTCGTGGACGGCGGCCAGCCCCAGGTGGCCGCGGCCAAGCGGGCGCTGGACGAGCTGGGCATCGACGACATCGCCGTCTGCGGCCTCGCCAAGCGCCTGGAGGAGGTCTGGCTGCCGGACGACGACGATCCCGTGATCCTGCCCCGCAGCAGCGAGGGCCTCTACCTGCTCCAGCGGGTCCGTGACGAGGCGCACCGCTTCGCGATCACCTACCAGCGGACCAAGCGGGCCAAGCGGTTCCGCGCCGGCCCGCTGGACGACGTGCCGGGCCTCGGCGAAACGCGCAGGCAGGCGCTCATCAAGCACTTCGGTTCGATGAAGAGGCTGCGTTCGGCGACGATCGACCAGATCTGCGAGGTGCCCGGCATCGGCCGCAAGACGGCCGAGACGATCGCCGCGGCCTTCGCCCGGACGGCACCGCCCGCGCCCGCCGTCAACACGGCGACCGGAGAGATCATGGACGAGGAGGAGCCCGACACGACGGCGGGCTCCCCCGGGGAGCCCGTGGCAGCGGGCGCCCCGGAAGACCGACGGGGGCAGGAGACATGACCGAGTACGACGCACGACCCGCACCGGAGCGAGAACCCACGCCCGCGCCCACGCCTGCGCCCACGGCAACCGCCGGGGCCACCCCTCAGCAGGGACACGGCCGGACCGGCGAGAATCGCCCCCAGCACCACCCCCGGCACGACGCGGGCCCCGCCGGGTCCGAACACCCCGTGGACGCCCCCGGCGCCGCGCACACCGCAGGTCACGAAGACGGAGCACAGGTGAGTACCGACGTCACGCCGCCCGGAATCCCCGAGGCGGCCATCCCCGAGCTGGTGATCATCTCCGGCATGTCCGGGGCCGGCCGCTCGACGGCCGCCAAGTGTCTGGAGGACCTCGGCTGGTTCGTCGTCGACAACCTCCCGCCCGCGCTGATCCCCACCATGGTGGAGCTGGGCGCCCGCTCCCAGGGCAACGTGGCGCGGATCGCGGTCGTCGTCGACGTGCGCGGCCGCCGTTTCTTCGACAACCTCCGCGAGTCCCTCGCCGACCTCGAGGCCAAGGGCGTCACCCGGCGGATCGTGTTCCTGGAGTCCTCCGACGACGCCCTGGTCCGCCGCTTCGAGTCCGTGCGCCGCCCGCACCCCCTCCAGGGCGACGGCCGGATCGTCGACGGCATCGCCGCCGAGCGCGAACTGCTGCGCGAACTGCGCGGCGACGCCGACCTGGTGATCGACACCTCCAGTCTCAACGTGCACGAGCTGCGCGCCAAGATGGACGCCCAGTTCGCCGGCGACGAGGAGCCCGAGCTGCGGGCCACCGTGATGTCCTTCGGCTTCAAGTACGGTCTCCCGGTGGACGCCGACCTGGTCGTGGACATGCGCTTCCTGCCGAACCCGCACTGGGTCCCGGAGCTGCGCCCCTTCACCGGCCTGAACGAGGAGGTCTCCGGCTACGTCCTCAACCAGCCCGGGGCGAAGGAGTTCCTCGACCGGTACACCGAACTCCTCCAGCTGGTCGCCGCGGGCTACCGTCGCGAGGGCAAGCGTTACGTGACCATCGCGGTCGGCTGTACGGGCGGCAAGCACCGCTCGGTCGCGATGTCGGAGAAGCTCGCCGCGCGCCTCGCGGCCGAGGGCGTGGAGACGGTGGTCGTGCACCGGGACATGGGACGGGAATGACGGGACGCACTCCGCGGCTGGGCAGGCTGCGCAGAACGGCGCCGGAAGGGCGCACGAGCCGGCCGGTCGAGGCCCGTGGCGGCAGACCTCGCCGTCGCGGCACCCAGCCCAAGGTCGTCGCCCTCGGCGGCGGCATGGGCCTGTCCGCCTCGCTCACCGCACTGCGCCGGATCACCGGCGACCTCACGGGTGTCGTCACGGTGGCCGACGACGGCGGTTCCAGCGGGCGCCTGCGCGACGAGCTGGGCGTGCTGCCGCCCGGCGACCTGCGCAAGGCCCTGGCCGCCCTGTGCGGCGACGACGACTGGGGGCAGACCTGGGCCCGGGTCATCCAGCACCGCTTCCAGTCGCAGGGCGAGATCAACGGCCACGCCGTCGGCAACCTGCTGATCGTCGCCCTGTGGGAGCAGCTCGGCGACCACGTCCAGGCCCTGGACCTGGTCGGCAAGCTCCTGGGCGCACAGGGACGCGTGCTGCCCATGTCCGCCGTACCACTGGAACTCCAGGCGCTGGTCAAGGGGCACGATCCGGCCCGCCCCGAGGACGTCGACACCGTGCGCGGGCAGGCGACCGTGGCGCTCACCACCGGTGAGGTGCAGTCCGTGCACCTCGTGCCGCCCGACCCGCCGGCCGTCCCGGAGGCGGTGGCGGCCGTCCTCGACGCGGACTGGGTGGTGCTCGGCCCCGGTTCCTGGTTCTCGTCGGTCATCCCGCACCTGCTGGTGCCCGAACTGCTGGACGCGCTCACCGAGACGAAGGCACGCCGGGTACTCTCGCTCAATCTCGCGCCGCAGCCGGGAGAAACCGAGGGCTTCTCCCCGCAGCGTCATTTGGAGGTTTTGGGACGACACGCCCCTAAACTCGCCCTGGACGTGGTGCTGGCCGACGAGGCCGCCGTGCCCGACCGCGACTCCCTGACCGATGCCGCCAAGCGGTTCGGGGCCGCGGTCGAGCTGGCGCCGGTGGCCCGGCCCGACGGCACCCCGAGGCACGACCCGGAGCTGTTGGCCGCCGCGTACGACCGTATTTTTCGGATGCATGGAAGGATCGGCCCATGGCGATGACGGCAGCGGTGAAGGACGAGATCTCCCGGCTCCCCGTCACCCGGACCTGCTGCAGAAAGGCGGAGGTCTCCGCCATCCTGCGGTTCGCCGGCGGCCTCCACCTGGTGAGCGGGCGCATTGTGATCGAGGCGGAGCTGGACACGGCGATGGCGGCCCGCCGGCTCAAGCGGGACATCCTGGAGATCTTCGGCCACAGCTCGGAGCTGATCGTGATGGCGCCCGGCGGTCTGCGCCGCGGCTCGCGTTACGTCGTACGGGTGGTCGCCGGCGGTGACCAGCTGGCCCGCCAGACCGGTCTGGTGGACGGCCGCGGGCGCCCCATCCGCGGGTTGCCCCCGCAGGTGGTCTCCGGTGCCACCTGTGACGCGGAGGCGGCCTGGCGCGGGGCCTTCCTGGCGCACGGTTCGCTCACCGAGCCCGGCCGGTCCTCCTCCCTGGAGGTCACCTGCCCGGGTCCCGAGGCCGCGCTCGCCCTGGTCGGCGCCGCCCGCCGGCTGTCGATCGCCGCGAAGGCCCGCGAGGTGCGCGGAGTCGACCGGGTCGTGGTCCGCGACGGGGACGCGATCGGCGCGCTGCTCACCCGCCTCGGCGCCCACGAGTCGGTGCTGGCCTGGGAGGAGCGCCGGATGCGCCGCGAGGTGCGGGCCACGGCGAACCGTCTCGCCAACTTCGACGACGCCAACCTGCGCCGCTCCGCCCGGGCCGCCGTCGCCGCCGGTGCCCGCGTCCAGCGTGCCCTGGAGATCCTCGCCGACGAGGTGCCCGAGCACCTGGCGGCGGCCGGACGACTGCGCATGGAGCACAAGCAGGCCTCCCTGGAGGAGCTGGGCGCGCTCGCCGACCCGCCGCTCACCAAGGACGCGGTCGCCGGCCGGATCCGCCGGCTGCTGGCGATGGCCGACAAGCGGGCGTCGGACCTCGGCATCCCGGGCACGGACGCCAACCTCAGCGAGGAACTCGCCGACAACCTGGTGGGCTGACCGCCCGACCGGACCCGGCCGCCCGACGTCCTGACCTGGCCGAGCCCGGTCCGGACGGCCGGTACGCGTCACGGACCCGCTGGTGCCGACCCCCTCAGAGGGCGGTCGGCACCGGCGTCGTCACTCCCGCAACACCGGCGTCGTAGCCCCCGGCGACACCGGCCTTCTCCCCTTGGGCACACCCGTGCCGACGACAACTTCCGTCCGTCTGAGCCTTCTTGACGCACCCTTGACTCGATCATGAACAGTCATGAGCCTGACTCTGTCCGCCGCTGTGGCGGACTCACGCAAGGGGGGTTCATGAGACGTAGAGCGAGATCGATCCTCGCTGTCGGCGCGCTCCTGATCGGCGGAGCGAGCATCGCACCCATCGCCCAGGCACAGCCCGGAAGTTCCTCCGACACCTCCGACACGTCCGACGCCGGCGAGGTCAAGGTCTTCCGCGCCGAGGTCACCAAGAAGCAGGTACCCCTGCTGCTGGCGGCCGGCCAGGACGGCCACGAACTCAGTGAGCAGGCGCCCGAACAGGGCACCGCCACCGTCGAGGTGTACCTCACCGACGACCAGGCGCGGAAGCTGGAGAAGCAGGGCGTCCCCCTCACCGAGCACACCCTCTCGGCCAGGGCGGAGAACCGCGTGGCGGCCGCGGCCGACGGCGTGTTCCGGCCGTACGGCGGCAGCGGCGGCCTCAAGGAGGAGATCCTCCGCACCGCCCGGCAGAACCCCGGCCTCACCAAGGTCGTCTCCATCGGGAAGACGGTCCGCGGTCAGGACATCCTCGCGCTCAAGCTCACCAGGAACGCGAAGAGGTCCGAGGACGGCTCCAAGCCCTCGGTGCTGTACATGTCCAACCAGCACGCGCGCGAGTGGATCACCCCGGAGATGACCCGGCGGCTGATGCACCACTACCTCGACAACTACCGGACCGATCAGCGCATCAAGAAGCTCGTCGACTCGACCGAGCTGTGGTTCGTCCTGTCGGCCAATCCCGACGGCTACGACTACACCTTCCAGGACCCTGCCAACCGTCTGTGGCGCAAGAACCTGCGGGACGTCAACGCCGACGGCGAGATCCGCACCGGCGACGGCGTCGACCTCAACCGCAACTTCGCCTACAAGTGGGGCTACGACGACGAGGGTTCGTCCCCCAACGCCACCAGCCAGACCTACCGCGGCGCGGGCCCGAACTCCGAGCCCGAGACCAAGGCGCTCGACGCCTTCGAGAAACGCGTCGGCTTCGCCTACGGCATCAACTACCACTCCGCGGCCGAACTCCTCCTCTACGGCGTCGGCTGGCAGGTCGCCACCGGCACCCCGGACGACGTCGCCTACCGGGCGCTGGCCGGCACCCCGGAGAACTCCGCGATCCCCGGCTACCGCCCGCAGGTCTCCTCGGAGCTGTACACCACCAACGGCGAGGCCGACGGCCACGCCTCCAACGTCAACGGCACCGCGATGTTCACCCCCGAGATGTCGACCTGCCAGACGGCCTCGAACCTCTTCCCGGACGACCAGTGGAACGCCGCCGACTGCCAATCGGTGTTCAACTTCCCGGACGACGAGAAGCTGATCCAGCAGGAGTTCGAGAAGAACGTCCCCTTCGCGCTCTCCGTCGCCGAGAGCGCCGCCCGCCCCGACCAGCCGAAGTCCTCCGTGGGCCTGGGGGCCGCCGACTTCACCCCGGCCGGCTTCACCACGTCGTACTCGCGCGGCGCCGACCAGGAGGTCTCCGTCGTCGTACGCAAGGCGATCCGCGACAAGGAACTCAAGTACCGCGTCAACGGCGGCCGTACGTACGACCAGGCGCTCAGGCCCTGGAAGGGCGGTGAGACCTACGGCGGCGAGGACAACCTGTTCCACGACGAGTACCGGGCGAAGGTCCAGGACGGCGAACCCGGCGACGAGGTCGAGGTGTGGTTCACCGGCGAGACCACCGGGGGCAGGAAGGTCTCCAGCCCGCACTTCACCTACACGGTCGCCGAGCGGCCGCGGGCCGACACCCTCGTCGTCGCCGAGGAGGGCGCGACCGCCACGCAGGCGCGGACCTACGTGGACGCGCTCCGGGCCAACGGCCGCAGGGCGGTCGTCTGGGACGTCGCCACGCAGGGCGCGCCCGACGCGCTCGGCGTGCTGAGCCACTTCGGCACGGTCGTCCACTACACGGGCGCGGGCGTCCCCGGCAATCCGACCCAGCTGGAGTTGCGCGCCTTCCTCAACGAGGGCGGCAAGCTCATCGAGGCCGGCGAACTGGCCGGCGGCAACGTCGACCTCGGCGACGGCACCCCGTCCGACGACTTCAGCCAGTACTACCTGGGCGCCTACTCGCGCACCTCCACCCCCGGCGCCACCGGATTCACCGGCGCCGGAGCGCTCTCCGGGTACACCGGGCCGCTCGCCGGCGCCCCCGGCAACCCGCTGGACCGGGCCGGAACCTACGGCGTCACCTCCGACGAGCTGCCCGCCGCCACGTACCCGCAGTTCGCGAGCGCGGGAGCGGGACAGTTCGCCGGGACCGCCACCCCGTACGGGCCGTACGCCGGCACGGCCATGGCGGCCGCCGTCCACACCGACGACGCCTACAAGCGCCTCACCCGCACCATCGACCTCACCGGCGTCACCGCCGCCGACCGGCCCGCCCTGCGCACCCAGCTGCTGTGGGACACCGAACCGGGCTACGACAACGCGCTGGTCGAGATCCACACGGTCGGGGCCGACGACTGGACGACCCTGCCCGAGGCCGGCGGCGCCACCGGTACCGCCGTACCCGCAGACTGCGGGGCCGGGTACTACCTCGGGGAGCACCCGCAGCTGCGGCACTATCTGACCCTGACGGGGGACGCGTGCACCGCGACCGGCACCACCGGCGCGTGGAACGCCCTCACCGGCGCCTCCAGCGGCTGGCAGCAGGTGGACTTCGACCTGAGCGCCCACGCCGGGAAGACCGTGGAGGTCTCGCTCGGTTACGTCACCGACCCGGGCAGCGGCGGCCACGGCGTCCTCGCCGACGAGGCCTCGCTCGTCGTGGGCGGCACCGCCACCCAGACCGAGGGCTTCGAGACCTCCCTCGGCGCCTGGCAGGTCGCCGGACCGCCCCCGGGCAGCCCGGCCGTCCTGAAGGACTGGGCGCGCACCGGCACGCTGTTCCGGACCTACGGGGCGGTCACCACCGACGACACCGTGCTGCTGGGCTTCGGCCTGGAACACGTCGCCGCGGCGGCCGACCGCACCGCGCTCATCGGAAAGGCCCTCGACTCACTTGACGGCTGACACGCAGAGGTCGGCCGAGTGCGACACGGAGTGACCGAATCGGGTGACCGGCCCTTCGGGGCGGGGCGGTCCGTACCCCTACTGGTGGGTACGGACCGCCCTGCCGGGTATGGGCGAAGTCGATGTCACCCCGGCCGCCTCGGAGAGGTAGGGTCGGGGGTGGTCGGGGACATCCCAAATACAGCTCGCCGGCACCTCGTGGCCGGCGTACCAACGAGGAGATCGGTTCGTGACGATCCGCGTAGGCATCAACGGCTTTGGCCGCATCGGTCGTAACTACTTCCGCGCGCTGCTGGAGCAGGGTGCTGACATCGAGATCGTGGCTGTCAACGACCTGGGTGACACCGCGACAACCGCTCACCTGCTCAAGTACGACACCATCCTGGGCCGCCTGAAGGCCGAGGTGTCGCACACCGCCGACACGATCACCGTCGACGGCCACACCATCAAGGTCCTGTCCGAGCGCGACCCCGCCGACATCCCGTGGGGCGACCTCGGCGTCGACATCGTCATCGAGTCGACGGGCATCTTCACGAAGAAAGCCGACGCCGAGAAGCACATCACCGGCGGCGCCAAGAAGGTCCTCATCTCGGCTCCGGCCAAGGACGAGGACATCACCATCGTGATGGGCGTCAACCAGGACAAGTACGACCCGGCGAACCACCACGTCATCTCCAACGCCTCCTGCACCACCAACTGTGTGGCGCCGATGGCCAAGGTCCTCGACGAGAACTTCGGCATCGTCAAGGGTCTGATGACGACGGTCCACGCGTACACCAACGACCAGCGCATCCTGGACTTCCCGCACAAGGACCTGCGCCGCGCCCGCGCCGCCGCCGAGAACATCATCCCGACCACGACGGGCGCCGCCAAGGCCACCGCCCTGGTCCTGCCGCAGCTCAAGGGCAAGCTCGACGGCATCGCGATGCGCGTCCCGGTCCCGACCGGCTCGGCCACCGACCTGGTCGTGACGCTCCAGCGCGAGGTCACCAAGGACGAGGTCAACGCCGCGTTCAAGAAGGCCGCCGAGGACGGCGACCTCAAGGGCTTCCTGACCTACACCGAGGACCCGATCGTCTCCTCGGACATCGTCAGCGACCCGTCCTCCTGCACCTTCGACTCCTCCCTGACCATGGTCCAGGAGGGCAACACGGTGAAGATCCTCGGCTGGTACGACAACGAGTGGGGTTACTCCAACCGCCTCGTCGACCTGACGGTCTTCGTCGGCAACCAGCTCTGATCGACGGATCAGGCACCTCGATGTGAGGGCAGGGCCCGGACGGCGCGGGGACGCGTCGCCGGGCCCTGACTCACGTGCAGCCCGCCCTCTCTACGATCACGGAGAACACGAGCCCTCCCGGGAGCCCCTTACATGAAGACGATCGACGAACTCCTCTCCGAAGGCGTGGCCGGCAAGCGGGTCTTCGTCCGCGCCGACCTCAACGTGCCGTTGGTGAACGACGGCACCACTGTGGAAATCTCTGACGACGGCCGTATCCGCGCCGTGCTCCCGACCGTCAAGGCCCTCGCGGACGCGGGCGCCAGGGTGGTCGTCGCCTCGCACCTGGGCCGCCCCAAGGGCGCCCCGGACCCGGCCTTCTCGCTCGCCCCGGCCGCCACGCGCCTCGGTGAACTCCTCGGCACCGACGTGGCGTTCGCGACCGACACGGTCGGCGACTCCGCCCGCTCGACCGTCGCCGGCCTGACCGACGGCAAGGTCGCCGTCATCGAGAACCTGCGCTTCAACGCGGGCGAGACGGCCAAGGACGACGCCGAGCGCGGCGCCTTCGCCGACCAGCTGGCCGAACTCGCCGACGTGTACGTGGGCGACGGCTTCGGCGCCGTCCACCGCAAGCACGCGTCGGTCTTCGACCTCCCGGCCCGGCTGCCGCACGCCGCCGGCTACCTCATCGCCACCGAGGTCGGCGTCCTGAAGAAGCTCACCGAGGACGTCAAGCGGCCCTACGTCGTCGCCCTCGGCGGATCCAAGGTCTCCGACAAGCTCGCCGTCATCGACCAGCTGCTCGGCAAGGCGGACCGCCTCCTCATCGGCGGCGGCATGGTGTTCACCTTCCTCAAGGCGAAGGGCTACGAGGTCGGCGCCTCGCTGCTCCAGGAGGACCAGATCCCGGTCGTCCAGGAGTACATCGAGCGGGCGGAGAAGAGCGGCGTGGAGCTGGTCCTCCCCGTCGACGTGGTGACCGCCACCGCCTTCCCGGACCTGAAGACCAAGGCGCCGTCGAACCCGAACACCGTCGCCGCGGACGCCATCCCCGCAGGTCAGCTCGGTCTGGACATCGGTCCGGAGACCCGCAAGCTGTACGCCTCGAAGCTCGCCGACGCCGCCACCGTCTTCTGGAACGGCCCGATGGGCGTCTTCGAGCACCCCGATTACGCCGAGGGCACCAAGGCGGTCGCCCAGGCCCTCCTCGACTCCCCGGCCTTCACGGTCGTCGGCGGTGGCGACTCCGCCGCGGCCGTCCGTCTGCTGGGCTTCGACGAGGACGCATTCGGCCACATCTCGACCGGTGGCGGCGCCTCCCTCGAATACCTCGAGGGCAAGACGCTCCCCGGCCTCGCCGCACTGGAGGACTGACCCCGCATGAGCACCCGTACGCCGCTGATGGCGGGCAACTGGAAGATGAACCTCAACCACCTCGAGGCCATCGCCCACACCCAGAAGCTCGCCTTCGCCCTGGCGGACAAGGACTACGAGGCCGTCGAGGTCGCCGTCCTGCCGCCCTTCACCGACCTGCGCTCCGTACAGACGCTGGTCGAGCACGACAAGCTGAAGATCAAGTACGGCGCCCAGGACATCTCCGCCCACGACGGCGGCGCCTACACCGGCGAGATCTCCGGCCCGATGCTCGCCAAGTTGCGGTGCACCTACGTCGCGATCGGCCACTCCGAGCGCCGGCAGTACCACGGCGAGACCGACGAGCAGGTGAACGCCAAGGTCAAGGCCGCCTACAAGCACGGTCTCACCCCGATCCTGTGCGTCGGCGAGGAACTGGACGTCCGCGAGGCGGGCAATCACGTCTCGCACACCCTCACCCAGGTCGAGGGCGATCTGAAGGACGTCCCGGCCGAGCAGGCCGAGACGATCGTGATCGCCTACGAGCCGGTGTGGGCCATCGGCACCGGCAAGGTCTGCGGCGCCGAGGACGCCCAGGAGGTCTGCGCGGCCGTCCGCGGCAAGCTCGCCGAGCTGTACTCCCAGGACGTGGCCGACAAGATCCGCATCCAGTACGGCGGCTCGGTGAAGTCGGGCAACGTCGCCGAGATCATGGCGCAGGCCGACATCGACGGCGCGCTGGTCGGCGGCGCTTCGCTGGACCACGAGGAGTTCGTCAAGATCGTGCGCTTCCGCGACCAGTGACCGGGCTGTGAGTATGCGGTAGCGGCGATCCGTCGTACCCTTGCGGGGGCACAGCGCGGAAGCTGTGCCCCCGTCGTCATCCGAATCCGAGGAAGTTGGTCCAGCCGTGGTTTTGGGGTTCTCGATCGCCCTGATCGTCTTCAGCCTGCTGCTGATGCTGCTGGTGCTGATGCACAAGGGGAAGGGCGGCGGCCTCTCCGACATGTTCGGCGGCGGCATGCAGTCCTCCGTCGGCGGCTCCTCGGTCGCCGAGCGCAACCTCGACCGCATCACCGTGGTGATCGGTCTGCTCTGGTTCGCGAGCATCATCGTCCTCGGCATCCTGATGAAGACGAACAGCTGATCAGCCTCTCACAGGCACACATTCCGTACGTAAGGCCCCATGTTCGGTACGCGCAGCTGAGCGCGGCCTATCATGGGGCTTGCGTCTACGTGTGGGGGGTTGTAGCTCCAATCACTGGACGCGCGTTGGGCCTTACGTAGACTGAGGCGCTCGCAGCGAAGCGAAACGCCGACTCGCTTCGCGGCACCATCACGCAGGGAGTTACGACCGTGGCAAGTGGCAACGCGATCCGAGGAAGCCGGGTCGGGGCGGGGCCGATGGGCGAGGCCGAGCGCGGCGAGTCCGCGCCGCGTCTGCGCATCTCCTTCTGGTGCTCCAACGGACACGAGACGGTGCCCAGCTTCGCCAGCGACGCGCAGGTTCCCGAGACCTGGGACTGCCCGCGCTGCGGCTTCCCTGCCGGGCAGGACCGGGACAACCCCCCGGCCCCTCCCCGCACCGAGCCCTACAAGACGCACCTCGCCTATGTGCGGGAGCGGCGCAGCGACGCGGACGGCGAGGCGATCCTCGCCGAGGCGCTCGCCAAACTGCGGGGCGAGATCTAGGAGTTGCGGTCCGGCCAGGTGCCCACGGCACTTGGCCGCAGCTGTTCCGCGCACCGGCGGCCGACCGCCGGGTGGTCAGCTCGTGCTGCCCTGCCGCCCTGCCGCCCTCGCTTTCCTTTTTCACCCCGTCGGCCGCCGCGCTGACACCCGCGGGCCGCGCGCACGTACCTCTTGTCGCACCGCGCGACGGTCTCACGACGGCTCACGTCACGCGCTGATCAATTAGGTTGGGACCGCAGCGGGACAAGATGCGCGGCACGGACAGGTGAGAGAAGAGGGCTGGGTCCGACATGAACGCAGACGGCCGTACGAGGCTCGATCAGACGCCCGAGTGGACCGCTCTGGCCAAGCACCGCGAGGAACTCGGCGAGGCGCAGCTGCGCGAGTTGTTCGCCGCGGACCCCGGGCGCGCCGGACGGTACGTCGTGCGGGTCGGTGATCTGCACATCGATTACTCCAAGCACCTGATCAC
>NZ_JBFBCB010000087.1:0-16505 GCF_040682975.1 Streptomyces sp. NPDC051051 | reverse complement strand
CTGGATCAGCGACTACGGCTACGACGAGACCCTGCACGGTTTCGACAAGAGCGCCGCCAAGCTCGGCCCGTGGTGCGCGCGGCCCCCGCCGCTCAGGCAGGCGGGTCGGCTCAGTAGACCGGCTTGCTCGGCTCGATCTGGTTGACCCAGCCGATCACACCGCCGCCGACGTGGACGGCGTCCGCGAAGCCCGCGGACTTCAGCACCGCGAGGACTTCCGCACTGCGGACACCCGTCTTGCAGTGCAAGACGATCTTCCGGTCCTGGGGCAGGCCCTCGAGGGCGGTGCCGAGCAGGAACTCGTTCTTCGGGATCAGCTTGGCGCCCGGGATGGAGACGATCTCGAACTCGTTCGGCTCGCGGACGTCGATGATCTCGATGCTCTCGCCGTCGTCGATCCACTCCTTGAGCTGCTTGGGCGTGATCGTCGCGCCGGCGGCCGCCTGCTGGGCCTCCTCCGACACGACGCCGCAGAAGGCCTCGTAGTCGATGAGCTCCGTGACGGTCGGGTTCTCGCCGCAGACCGCGCAGTCGGGGTCCTTTCGGACCTTGACCTGCCGGTACTGCATCTCCAGGGCGTCGTAGATCATCAGACGGCCGACCAGCGGCTCACCAGTGCCGGTGAGGAGCTTGATCGCCTCGGTGACCTGGATGGAACCGATGGACGCGCAGAGCACGCCCAGCACGCCGCCCTCGGCGCAGGAGGGAACCATGCCGGGGGGCGGGGGCTCCGGGTAGAGGCAGCGGTAGCAGGGACCGTGCTCCGACCAGAAGACGGACGCCTGACCGTCGAAGCGGTAGATCGAGCCCCACACGTACGGCTTGTTCAGCAGTACGGCGGCGTCGTTGACCAGGTAGCGGGTGGCGAAGTTGTCCGTGCCGTCCACGATCAGGTCGTACTGGCTGAAGATGTCCATCACGTTGTCGGCCTCGAGCCGCTCCTCGTGCAGGACCACGTTCACGTACGGGTTGATGCCCAGGACGGAGTCGCGCGCGGACTCGGCCTTGGAGCGGCCGATGTCGGCCTGGCTGTGGATGATCTGGCGCTGGAGGTTCGACTCGTCGACCTCGTCGAACTCCACGATGCCGAGCGTGCCCACGCCCGCCGCGGCCAGGTACATCAGCGCCGGCGAGCCCAGGCCGCCGGCGCCGACACACAGCACCTTGGCGTTCTTCAGCCGCTTCTGCCCGTCCATCCCGACCTCGGGGATGATCAGGTGGCGGGAGTACCTGCGGACCTCGTCTACGGTGAGCTCGGCAGCCGGCTCGACCAGGGGTGGCAGCGACACGGGGACTCCGTTGGTCGGTCAATCACTATGGTTGTTCTCCCCGTAACACTGCCATGGCCTTCTTCATTCCGAGACACCTGTTCCGATCCGCGAGACGATTTCGTCCCAGTAGCCGGGCATGGCCTCCCACGGGTCGCACACGCCGTCGTGGTCGTGGCGGTCGGTGACCCAGATCGTGGCCGCTCCCTGCCAGCGGGCGATCCGCAGCGCCTCGTCGAGGTGGCCGCGGGGCACGCCGTGCACGAAGTGGCAGAACCGCTCGGGCGGGTAGTCGGCGGTCCACTCGGCCGCCTGCGACCAGCGGTAGTCGCTCCAGGGCCCGGAGAAGGTGACGAGCTGATCGGCGTTCTCCGCGTATCCGGGATGCGGATGGACGCCGTGCCCGAGGACGATGTGAGGCGCGTCACGGAGCGAGCGCAGGGTGCCGACGGCGCGGCGGATCACCGGGAGCTCGGCGCGTTCGGTCGGGCAGCGGTCCAGGAGGAAGCCGTCGACCTGGTACCAGTCGAGGTAGCGGTGGGCGTCGGCGATCACCTCGGCGAGAGCGCGGGCGCCGTGGACGGCGTCGAGGTGGCCGAGGACGCGGACGCCCGCGTTGCGGAGCCGGCCCGCGGCCTCCAGGCAGTGCGGGTCGGGACGGACACCGGGTCCGTGGGCGACGTTGAGGACGACCCAGTGCAGGGGCCTGCCGGGACGGGCGAGTTCACCCCACTCGGCCGGCGCGACGAGGGGGTGCGCGAAGCCGGGGACACCGAAGCCGGTGCGGACGTCGGTGCTCGCGGTGCCCGCCCGGGTGCCGGTCAGATACGACATGCCGCCTCCATCCAGATGTCGGCGAGGGATTCCTCGAGGTTGATCCGCGGCCGCCAGCCCAGCCGGTCGCGGGCAGTGCGGACATCGGCCTGCTGCCAGTTGCCGCACCCGTCGGGGTACGGGTACGCGACCGGAGCCGCGTGGTCGGAGTCGGGACGGGGGTGGCCGATGGCCGGCCTGAGGTGGCCGCCGGGCGGGCCGTCGAGTTCGTGGAGGGTGCCGCCGTATCCGGCCACGCGGGCGAGGACGGCGGCGGCGTCCCGGAGGCGGACGGCGCGGCCGGAGCCGATGTTGATCACGCCCTGGGCGGCGGACAGCGAGGCGGCGTGCACGGCGCGGGCGACGTCACGGACGTCGATGAAATCGCGCTGGGCGCCGAGTCCGCCGAGTTTCAGCTCACCGTCACCGGACTGCATGGCGCGGCGCATCGCCTCGGCAAGCCGGCCCAGCGGGGAGCCGGCGGGGGTGCCGGGCCCGGCCGGGGAGAAGACCCGCAGCACTACCGCGTCCAGACCGGAGCCCAGGACGAGCTCGGTGGCGGCGAGCTTGCTGACGCCGTACGGGCCGCCGGGGCGCGGCACGGCGTCCTCGGCGGTCGAGGACCCGGGCTGGCTGGGGCCGTATTCGGCGCCGCAGCCGATGTGGACGAGACGGGCGCCACAGCCGCTGCGGCGCAGCGCCTCGCAGACGGTGGCGACGGCGACGGTGTTGTGCCGGGTGAGTTCCCGGGCTCCGCCTCGGGTGGCTCCGGCACAGTTGACGACGACCTGGGGGTGGACCGCGTCGAGGAAGCGGGTGAGGGCGCCGGGACTGCCGCTCGCGAGGTCGAAGCGGACGTCGGCGTCGTCGCCGCGGCCGAGCGCGGTGAGCTGGACGGCCGGGTCGGCGAGCAGACGGTCGGCGACGAAGCGGCCGACGTAACCGTTGGCTCCGGTCAGCAGGACTCTCATCGCGCGGCCCCCGGGGTGTGCGTCGCGGCTGCTCCGGTGACCGCGCGGGCTCCTGCGACCGCGGGTGTCCCGGTGGCTCCGGTCGCTCCGGATCGGGAGGTGGTCATCTGGTCTCTCCTTAAGGGGATTGCATGAGTGGAGGAGCGCGTGCGTCGTGCGGTCCGTGCACGGTGGGGGTGGCGCGGCGCGCGGTGGTCGGGGGCGGGCGGACGGCTCCGGGTCAGCACGGCTGACCCGATGGCGCGTGGGCCGAGGCCCTGGTGAGGGTGCGGGTCGCGTGGATCAGCAGGACGAGGGCGGCCGTCCCGCAGGCGAGGACGGGGACTGCGGCGGGCCCCCAGGCGGCCACGAGGGTGTCGACGGGTACGGCCAGGAAGCCGCAGCCGGGCAGCCGGCCCGCGAAGAGCAGGGCCGGGGCGATCGCCTCGGCCGCACCGGCGGCCCTGAGGACGACCATCGGGGCTTGGGTGAAGCCGTGGACGGTGAGGAGGCGGGAGAGGAGGAGCAGCGCGCCCAGGGTGAGCGTGCTCGCGTAGGCGGCCGGTTCACCGAGGGCGGCCGCGCAGACGCCGGTGAGGACCGCGAGGGCGCACAGGAACAGGGCGAAGGCACCGAGCAGCAGCGGCCGTACGGAGGCGGCGAACTCGTCGAGGCCTCGGCTGCTGCCGAGCCGGTGCCGGACGCGCACGGCGAGGAGGTGCGCGCACCACGCGGCGGGCACGCAGGCCAGGGCGAGGGTCAGGAGCGGGGCTGTGGCGAGCGGCCAGGGCCCGTCGGCCGTTCCGGTGGGCAGGCCGTCGGGACCGCCGTCGGCCGCGACGCGCAGCAGGCCGTCACCGAGGGCCGCGTAGGCGAGGAGCCATCCGGTCCGGCCGCCGGTGCGGTGCCGGCCGGCCTGCGGGCCTCCGCGCGGGATCGACGGGCCCCGACCGTCGCGGCGGCTCAAGGGGCCCCGGCGAAGGGCGGCCCGCAGGGCGAGGGCCACCGCCAGGACGCCCGCGGTGACCACGAGGAGGCGGGTCCGACCGTGGGTGAGGCGAAGGCCGGCGACGGTCGCGGCGCCCAGGGCACCGGGCAGGAGGGTGAGCAGCGCCCAGTCCAGGCGGGCCCGTGGCGCCGGCGCGGGCTCCGGGCGCGGGTGCGAAGGCGTGTCGGCGTCCCTGGGGACGCGGGCGTACATCTCCTCCGCGAGGGAGAAGACGTCCCGGTGCCGGAACCGCGCGGCGGTGCGGTCGGTGACGCCGTGGGCCTCCAGTCCCGCCGCGATCTCCAGCGGATCGACCGCCCTTTCGCACAGGTCCCGGTGGCGGTGCATCAGCGCTTTCACCGGGTCCACGGCGGCGCCTCGTCGAGGGGCGACGGGGGGTGTCTCCGGACCGGGGTGTGCCGCGGTGGCCGGCGCGGGACGCCCGGCGCGGGTGGTCACCGCCGGCCCACCGGGGTCGGACGGCGCGTCGGCGTCCGCAGAGATGTCCTCGTTCACGAGCCACTCCTCTGACCGTTCGTCCCAGGCACCGGCGGGTGCCGGTGTCGCGGGGCGGTCGAGTTCGCCCAGGCCGCTCATCGGGCTCCCTCGGTCGCGGCGACGGGAGTGGTGGAGCGGGGCGCGGACGGGCCGTGCGTCGTGGCGGAACCGTGTGCCGCCGCCGTACCCGGCAGCGGCGGTCCCGCCGCCGAGCCGGGCGGGTTCCGGGGAGTGGCCCCTCCGGCGAGGCCGGTCCACCGGCCGGGCAGCCAGGCCTCGGCCGGGACCGCGAAGGGCCGGGGTTCCCCGGCCGCGTCGAGGACGACCCGGCGGACCGGGCTCCGGGAGACGATCTCCAGGTAGATGCCGTGGAACGCCTCGATGTTCTGCTCGACGGTGAACAGTTCGAGGGCACGGGCGCGGGCGGCCGCGCCCAGGCGTGCGCGGCGCCCGGGGTCGCGCAGCAGGTCCACGCACGCCTCCGCGAGCGCCCTCGGGTTGCGCGGCGGGACGACGAGTCCGGTGCCCCCGATGACCTCGACCACTGCGCCGACGTCCGTGGACACCGTTGCGCGCCCGCAGAACATCGCCTCGACGAGGCCGACCGGGAACCCCTCGACGACGCTGGACAGGATCACGACGGCACCCGCCGCGTACGCCTCGGCGAGCCCGGGGACCTCCGGTCCGCCGATCTCCTCGAAGGACACCGGGTTGTCGCCGACGGCGTGCGGTCCGGCGGCCTCGTCGGGGAAGATCTGCGCGGCGAGCATCCGGCAGTGGCCGAGGTAGGCCTCGCCCTCCGCTCCGGCCGCGCTGCCGAAGATCCGCAGCCTGGTCCCGGGCTCCTCCCGGTGGATCTCGGCGAAGGCGTGCAGCAGGGACACCAGGTCCTTGGCCGGTTCCACCCTGCCGACCCAGACCAGCGTGCGCGGGTCACCGGCGTCCGGGGATTCGCCGACCTCGGCGAAGCGGGAGGCGTCCATGCCCGGGGGGACCGTGCGGAGCTTGGCCCGGTCGGCACCGCAGCGCTCCTGCCAGCGGCGGGCGTGCGCGTTGCCGGGCGTGACACACGCCGCCTGCCGGTACACCTCGGCGGCGAGCCGCCCGTGGAAGGCCGCGAGCAGGGACCGTACGGCCGGGGCGGGCGGCGCCGGAGCGGCGGCCGAAGCCGGGGCGGCGCCGCCCGCACCCGCACCCGCACCCGCACCCGCACCCGCACCCAGATAGTGCGTCCGCAACCGGACCCCGTACTCCGTCACCAGCAGCGGCACGCCGAAGAAGTGACGGGCGAGCAGGCCCGGGAGTGCCGCCGCGCCCCCGGAAGCCGCGTGGCAGAGGTCGACCGAGCCGAGCCCGTCGTTGCCGTCGTCCTCGTACCAGTCGAGCGAGAGGGGGCGCAGGGCCCCTTCGAGGTGCGCGGCGACGGCGAGGAGATCGGGAACGCGCGCCTCACGCGCCGTGCCGAGCGCGCCGGGCGCACGACAGGCGCGCTCCAGGGCGCGTACGGCATGCTCCGAGCGGAGCGCGCCCACCAGGCCTCCCTCGTCGCGGGCGAGTTCCGCGAGCCCGTACAGCGCGTTGCCGAAACGGTCCGCCTGAGGTGCGGAACGGTCCTTCCCGGCATCGACGGGCACTCCCTCGCACAGCACGGACACCAACGCGCCGTAGTGCTCGGTGAAACGCCGGCGCGCACGCCGTCCGTGCACCACCCCGTCGTCCTCGGCGGTCCACAGCGGCGCGGTGCGCACGCGGGTGACCTGCGACGGCAGTGCGACCTGGCCCGCGGTCTCCTGACGCTCGGTGCGGCTGAGCGCGTAGACGTCGAACTCGTGCTGCCCGAGCCCGCGCACGAGCCGGTCGCACCAGAGCCCCGCATCACCGCTCACATACGGATAGCCACCCTCCGTAAGCAGTCCGATGCGCACGCGCACCCCCGATCTCCCGTTTGGGGAGCCGCCGTTGACCCGGCGGCTCGCAGCGGGACGAACGTATGCGGACAAGGCGGTGGCGCGACGGACGGTTGTCCGTCGCGCCACCAAAAGGGGTGAACGGTCGTAACTTTCCCGTGCGGGCGGCGTTCCGTCGCGCTAAGGGATCAAACGAGCGCGAAACGTTACGCCTCGAGGGGCGCGGGGCACTGCCCGGGGCGCCGCACGGTCGGCGCCCCGCCGTTCGTCAGTTGTTCGGGTAGGGCCAGGGGTTGGGCAGGCAGCGGATGCCGTCGTACTCCAGGAACTTCGTCTGCTGCTGCATGACCGGGGCGAGGTCCCCGTCCTTGTCGCAGGTGACATGGCCGTAGCCGAGCCGGTGGCCCACCTCGTGGTTGATCAGCATCTGGCGGTAGGCGTACATCTCGTCACCGTAGGTCGCGGACCCCTGCGCCCACCGGTAGGCGTTGATCATCACGCGTTCGGTGGCGGCCGAGTCGCAGGAGACGTTGTCCTCGGTGGTGTCCAGGCCGGATTTCGCGCACCAGTCGGCGGTGGTGTCGGGGCTGGCGAGCGTGATGACGAAGTCCGGCTCCCCCGAGTGGATCCGCTCGAAGGTCCGCGCGCCGCCGTGGGCCCAGCTGCGGTCGTCGTTGAGCGTCTTCTGCACGGCCTGCGCGAACAGTTCGGCGTCGAGCCCGAGCCCCTGCTCGACATCCACGCGGTAGGTGTACTTCTGGCCCTTGCCGGGCGCCTTGTCGATCCCGGGCACGGCGTCGAACTTCCCCGTCCCCGCGGACGTGGCCCCGAAGCGGTAGCGCGCGCTCATCATCTGGTCGTACGTCAGCGGCACCGCACTGGGTGACGCCGACGGGCTCGGCCGGTCGGCGCCGCGCGCGGCGGAGTCGCGGGCGTCACGGGCGGCCTTGTCGGTCGTGGTGTGCGACTGGACGGAGTCCTCGTCGCGCGTGTCGGTGACCTGTCCGGCGACCACGATGGCCAACACGGTGGTGACGGCGGCGGCCGCGATGCCGGTGAAGGCCCGGCCCTTGCCACCCTTGGTCGTTGGTTCGCCGGTGGGCGGTTCGCCGCCGGCCCCACCGCCCGTGGGAGCCGGACCGGGACTTCGGTCCCAGTCGGTGACGGAGACGTAGGCGTCGGTGGGGCGCGGGGCGACACACGTGTCCGTGGCGAGTGCCGTGGCCGTGGCGGCCGCCACGGGCGCGCGGCGCTGGAAGACGTCGTCGTCCTCGGTGAAGGCGTCGAGGTAGTCCTGGCGCGGGCCCGCCGCCGTATCGGACGCCCGCTGCCGGGACGCGGCCGCGGACTCGGGCCGCTGGCGGGGGATCAGCGGGCCGGATCCGCTCGCCGTGCGGCCCCGCAACTCGCCCCAGGCGCCCCCGGCCTCCCGCTGCTCGGGGTGCCCGCCGCGGACCTGCGGGGTGCCGTGGGCGGGGGTGCCGCCGGGGGCACGGCGAGCGCCCGGGAGGGGCAGGCCCTGGGCGGGGGTGCGGTCGGAAAGTCCGGGCACGCTCCGCGCGGGGGTGTCGTCGGGAAGCCGCGGCACACCGCGAGCCGGGGTGCCGTCGGGAAACCCGGACTTCGCCGAGGGCGCGTCGGCGGGCGGGGCCGCGCCCTGGGGGCGGGCGTCCCCCGCCTCGCCAGGCGCGGCTTCCCGGGGGGTACCGCCGGTGTCCTGCTGTGCTGTGCTCCTGGGCGCGGGCCCGCGCCGGCTGTGACGTCCCACGGCCCCCTCAGCTCCCCGTGCCCGCGGATCCGCCGGCCCGTCCGGTGAACGCCCCGGAGCCCGAGCCGGTTCCCGGGCCCGCCTCCGGCCCCGCCCCGGTGTCCGCCTCCGGCCCCGCCCCGGTGCCGGCGTCCGGTGCCGTCCCGTCGCCCCTGTCCTTCCCGGCCCGCGCCTTCGTGGCCGGTCCCGGATCCGCCGTCCGTTCCAACAGTTCACGGAACGCCGTGGCGACCGTCTCCGGGTACTCCATCATCGCCACGTGGCCCGCGTCCGGCAGGGTGAGCAGGCGGGAGTCGCGGAAGGCGCGTGCCGCCCGCTGGGCCATGCGGAAGCCGACGAGCCGGTCGCGGCCGCCGTAGACGAGGAGGGCCGGGGCGAGGACGCGTTCGGCCTGGCGCCACAGGCCGTGCTGGCCGCCCAGCGTGTAGGCGCTGACCAGCCCGCGGGCGGAGCGCGTCATCGCGTCCCAGAAGTACGGCAGCCGCAGCCGCCGCTCGAGTTCCTCCACGGCGTGGCCGAACGCCTCCGGGGTGACCTGCCCGGGATCGCCGTAGCACAGGGCCATGACGCCGCGGACCCGCTGTTCGGCCGTCCAGTCCCGGGTGAACCGGGTGAACAGCGCGGCCACACCGGGCATGCCGAGCAGTCCGGTGGGCACCGCCGTGCGCTGGACGCGCAGTTCCGGGAGAGCCGGTGAGACGAGGGTCAGGGTCCGGACGAGGTCGGGGCGGACCGCCGCGATCCGCGTGGACACGGCGCCGCCCAGCGAGTTGCCGAAGAGGTGGACGGGTCCGCGGCCGGACGCGTCGAGGTGACGGATCACGGCACGCGCGTGTGCCGTGATGGAGTAGTCGCCGTCGTCCGGCGGCGGGGAGTCCCCGAAGCCGGGCAGGTCGACGGCCTCGCTCTCGACGACGCCGTCGAGCTGCGCCATCAGCGCGGACCAGTTCTGCGAGGAGCCGCCGAGGCCGTGGACGTACAGCGCGGGATGCAGTCCCGCACGCGCGGCCGGCCTGGAGCGGACCGTCAGGGTGATGCCGGGGAGGCGGACCGACCGCAGCCTCTCGCCCTCGGCGACCCGGACCGACGCGGCCTTCGGCAGCACGCTGGTGGGCGGCACGGACGGCAGCTCTGTCGAAGACATGCCGCAATGTTACGAGACGATCACACGCGGACCCGTGTGTTCGGCGTCACAAGAGGCCGATCGCGCGTCGCGCAGATGGCGGCGCGATTCCCGGGCACATCGCATAGCGTCCGAAATGGGTGTCTCCTAGGCTCGTACAGAGGGCACCCGCGTGTGACCCCTGCATTTTCAGGGATGTTCGTAGGAAGGGAGCCCGTCATGGCCATCGACCCCACCGATCCGGAGACGTTCGCGGACCAGGAGGACGCCGCCGCGGAGATCGACGTCGAGGCGCCGGAGAACGACGCCGCCGAACAGCAGGCCGATGTCGCCCCGAAGAGCGACGACCCGCTGGACGAGGTGGATCCGAGCCGGGCCAACGAGGCGGACGTCATCGAACAGGCGCGTGTCGTCTCGCAGGACGAGGACGACTACCGCTGAGCAGACCCGGGGCCACTCCCCGGGACGCCGAGGACCGCCGTGCGTCCGGCCGGAGCGGAGCGCGATTCTGCCCGCTACGCCCCGCTACGAAACCTTACCTACGGCTTTTGCCATCGTCCGGTCCGTGAAATTCTGCGCTCGCACCGCGCACACCACGGTTACCGAAAAGTACGATGGCGGCGCGGCGGCACACCGCAAGAGGGACGACATTGGGAGGCGGCGTGACAGCCATCGAGCAGACCGAGGCGGCGCGCCCGCGAGGCACGCGCCTGCCGCGCCGTGCCCGACGGAACCAACTGCTGGGCGCCGCCCAGGAAGTCTTCGTCGCACAGGGCTACCACGCGGCGGCGATGGACGACATCGCGGAACGCGCCGGCGTCAGCAAGCCGGTGCTCTACCAGCACTTCCCGGGCAAGCTCGACCTGTACCTGGCGCTGCTGGACCAGCACTGCGAGTCGCTCATCCAGGCCGTGCGCAGCGCGCTCGCCTCGACCACCGACAACAAGCAGCGCGTCCGCGCGACGATGGACGCGTACTTCGCGTACGTCGAGGACGACGGCGGCGCCTTCCGCCTGGTCTTCGAGTCGGACCTGACGAACGAGCCCGCCGTGCGCGAGCGCGTCGACAAGGTCACCAACGAGTGCGCCGAGGCGATCTGCGAGGTGATCGCCGAGGACACCGGCCTCTCGCGCGCGGAGTCGATGCTGCTGGCCTCCGGCCTCGGCGGTCTCGCGCAGGTGGTGGCGCGTTCCTGGCTGCACAGCGACCGCAGCGTCCCGCGTGACCAGGCGGTGCAGTTGCTGGCCTCCCTCGCCTGGCGGGGCATCGCAGGATTCCCGCTGCACGGCATCGAACAGCACTGAGGGACACCGCCCCGGCAGTTTGTTCCCGTTCGCTGTTCGCTCCTGGCGTGGACGGCCGCGCCGTGCACGTCCCCTCACCGGGCTAATGTGTGCAGCGTACGGCGCGGACGCCCGCGCACCTCGTGATCGTCGGAGGGACTTAGCCGTGGAGGTCAAGATCGGCGTGCAGCACGCGCCCCGCGAGATCGTTCTGGAGAGCGGTCAGACTCCCGAGGAGGTCGAGCGCGTGGTGGCCGACGCCCTGGCAGGGAAGTCGCAGCTGCTCAGCCTCACGGACCAGCACGGCCGCAAGGTCCTGGTTCCGGCCGACCGCCTGGCCTACGTGGAGCTGGGCGAGCCGGCCCCGCGCAAGGTGGGTTTCGGCGCGCTGTAGGCCACGCTCGACGGAAGGGGCCCGGCGGCCGTTCGGCTGCCGGGCCCCTTCCGCGTCCCGCCACGCCGGCACGCGGATCAGCCCGCGCACCGGCCGGATCGGCTCACACCGCGACGCACATCGGCTCCCGCACCGCGCCCGCCACGGACGGAGCACGGCCCGACCGCACAGGAGGATTGCATTCCGCAGGTCACGGGTAGGACGGGCTACGACCTTGATGCACGGCCCGACCGCCTGGAGGGACCCCGGATGATCTTGGAAGCGCTCGTCTCCGCTGTGCTCGGTCTCGTGCTCGCGTGGGCGGCGGTCCACCGTCTGTCCCACCGGCTCCCCGCCCGCACCCTGGTGCTGGCGACGGGCGTCGCCGGAGCCCTGTTCGGCGACTTCGTCACCCACAGCGCGCTGGGCCCCGGCTCCGCGGTCGTGGCCCTCCTCGGCGCGGCGGTCGTCTCCACCGCCTCCCTCTCGCTGCTCCTGCGCCCGGCGGCCGGACTCCGCCGCCGGTCAGCCACCGCGTAGCCGCATCGGCCCCGCGGGAACCGAGCCGGCAAGGGGCGCGGGGAACCGCGTGACCAGCCGCGCAGGGCCCGCGGCGCCCGGCAGGCCCGCGGAAACCTCCCCGGAGCGCTGCCGGGCCCCCGCGGAGCGCTAGGCGGCCAGGCCCAGCGCAGCCATCCGCTTCGTGTGCGCCTCGGTGATCCGCGAGAACATCCGCCCCACCTCCGCGAGGTCGAACCCGTCCGCGACACCGCCCACGAGCATCGTCGACAGCGCGTCGCGGTCGGCCACCACCCGCTGCGACTGCGACAGGGCCTCGCCCATCAGCCGCCGCGCCCACAGCGCGAGCCGCCCGCCCACGCGCGGGTCCGCGTCGATCGCCGCGCGCACCCGGTCGACGGCGAAGCCGGCGTGACCGGTGTCGTCGAGCACGGCCAGCACCAGGGCTCGGGTGTCGGTGTCCAGACGGGCCGCGACCTCGCGGTAGAAGTCGCTGGCGATCGAGTCGCCGACGTAGGCCTTGACGAGGCCCTCCAGCCAGTCCGACGGGGCGGTCTGCTTGTGGAAGCCGTCGAGCGCGGCGACGAACGGCTCCATCGCGCGCGTCGGCTCCTCGCCGACCTCCGTGAGCCGGTCGCGCAGCCGCTCGAAGTGGTGGAACTCGGCCGACGCCATCTTCGCCAGTTCCGCCTTGTCCTCCAGCGTGGGCGCCAGTTTGGCGTCCTCGGCGAGCCGCTCGAACGCCGCGAGCTCGCCGTACGCGAGCGCGCCGAGCAGGTCCACGACCGCGGCCCGGTACTGCGGATCGGCGGAGGCCTTCGCCCAGTCCTGGGCGGCGATACCGGTGGCGGCGTTCTCAGGCTTGTCAGAGCTCGTCATGGAGCGCACAATAGCCCGCCCGCCGCGAGAGGGAAGTCCCTGGTCAGTCAGTGTGACAACGACGACGCGAAGGACCCTGTCCGACGGTGTGACAACCACAACGTGACCGAATCGGCCATCGCATGTGCGCGAATTCGGGGTATGGTGGTAATGCGCCTGCCGAGTATTCGACGGGCCGCACGTATGAGGATGCCCGGTCGGTGGCCCGATCGGCTCCGACCCGACAGCCCTCCCTGGCCGTACGGCACATCGCGTACGACGACCGGAGGGACCCCTCAGCGGTACGAACGCTAGAGCGTCGGCAGAGGTCCCGTGTCTTGCCGGCTTCGCCCACAGGGCGGCCGACGTCCCCGGCGCGGTCCGCCACGACCCCCGCGCTCGCCTCGCACCGCGCACACAGAAGAGGCAGCACCCTGACTACCACGTTCCGAGAGCTCGGGATCCTTCCCGAGACCGCCGAAGCCCTCGAGGCCGTCGGCATCATCACGGCCTTCCCCATCCAGGAAATGACGCTCCCGGTCGCCCTCACGGGCACGGACGTCATCGGACAGGCCAAGACCGGCACCGGCAAGACGCTCGGCTTCGGCCTTCCCCTGTTGGAGCGCGTCACCGTCCCCGCCGACGTCGAGGCCGGGCGCGCCCGGCCCGAGGACCTGACCGACGCCCCGCAGGCGCTCGTCGTCGTCCCCACCCGCGAGCTGTGCACGCAGGTCACCAACGACCTGCTCACCGCGGGCAAGGTGCGCAATGTGCGCGTCCTCGCCATCTACGGCGGCCGCGCCTACGAGCCCCAGGTCGAGGCCCTGCAGAAGGGCGTCGACGTGGTCGTCGGCACCCCGGGCCGGCTGCTGGACCTCGCGGGCCAGAAGAAGCTCGACCTGAAGCACATCCGCTCGCTCGTCCTCGACGAGGCCGACGAGATGCTCGACCTGGGCTTCCTGCCCGACGTCGAGAAGATCATCAACATGCTTCCGGCGAAGCGTCAGACCATGCTGTTCTCGGCGACCATGCCGGGCGCGGTCATCGGCCTCGCCCGCCGCTACATGTCGCAGCCCACGCACATCAACGCCACGTCGCCGGACGACGCGGGCGCGACCGTCGCGAACACCAGGCAGCACGTGTACCGCGCGCACAACATGGACAAGCCCGAGATGGTCTCGCGCATCCTCCAGGCCGAGGGCCGTGGTCTCGCCATGGTCTTCTGCCGCACCAAGCGCACCGCCGCCGACCTCGCCGACCAGCTCAAGCAGCGGGGCTTCGCCTCCGGCGCGGTCCACGGCGACCTCGGCCAGGGCGCTCGCGAGCAGGCGCTGCGCGCCTTCCGCAACGGCAAGGTCGACGTCCTCGTCTGCACCGACGTCGCCGCCCGCGGCATCGACGTCGAGGGCGTCACCCACGTCATCAACTACCAGTCCCCCGAGGACGAGAAGACGTACCTGCACCGCATCGGCCGCACCGGCCGCGCGGGCGCCAAGGGCATCGCCGTCACCCTCGTCGACTGGGACGACATCCCGCGCTGGCAGCTGATCAACAAGGCGCTGGACCTGGGCTTCCCGGACCCGCCGGAGACGTACTCCACGTCCCCGCACTTCTTCGAGGACCTCGACATCCCGGCCGGCACCAAGGGTGTCCTGCCGCGTTCGGAGCGCACGCGCGCCGGACTCGACGCGGAGGAGATGGAGGACCTCGGCGAGCCGGGCGGCCGTGGTGGACGCGGCCGTAACGACCGGGGTGACCGCCGCGGCGGCGGCCGTGGCGAGTCCCGCTCCGCCGAGCGCGAGCGTCCCACCCGTACGCCTCGCAGTCGCCGCCGCACGCGCAACGGCGAGCCCCTCGACGCGTCGGCCCCCGCCGTCGCCGCGGCGCCCGAGCAGACGCCCGTCGCGGAGGAGGCGACCACGTCGCGCACGCCGCGCCGTCGGCGCCGTACGCGTGGCGCGGTGGCGCAGGAGGTCGCCACGGCGGCGCCGATGACGCCCGTCGACGCCCCCGAGGCCGCGCAAGCGGCGGTGACGTCCGCGGAGGGCCCGGCCCTCGACGCCCCGGAGGCCGCCAAGCCACGCCGCCGCCGCACCCGCCGGAACGCGGACGCGCCGGCTGACGTGACGGGGACGGCGGTCGAGACCGCGGCCGGGACCGTGGTGGAGATCCCCGCCCAGGCGCCGGCCGCGGCCCCCGAGGCCGAAGCCGCCGTCGACACGGCGGAGGCGACGGAGGCCAAGCCGCGCCGTCGCACCCGCAAGGCGACGGCCCCGGCGGATTCCGCGGTCGACACCGCGGAAAGCGCCGCGGTGGCCACCGAGGCGAAGCCGCGCCGCACGCGCAAGACGGCCACCGCCGCACCGGCCGCCGACGACGCCGAGGCCAAGCCCCGCCGCACCCGCAAGGCCGCCCAGCCTGAGACGACGGCCACCGTCGCCGACATTCCGGCCCAGGCCGCGCAGGAGCCGGAGCCCAAACCCCGCCGCACCCGCAAGACCACCGCCACGGCACCGGCCGCCGAGGCCGCCGTCGACACCGCCGAGGGCGCGGAGCCCAAGCCGCGCCGTACCCGCAAGACGGCGGCGTCGGCTGCGGAATCCGCGGTCGACACGGCCGAGGGCGCGGAGGCCAAGCCGCGCCGCACGCGCAAGACGGCCACCGCCGCCGCACCGGAGGCCGCCGTCGACACGGCCGAGGCGAAGCCGCGCCGGACCCGCAAGACGGCCGCGCCGGCCGAGGCCGCCGTCGACACCGCCGAGACCACGGAGGCCAAGCCGCGCCGCACGCGCAAGACGGCCACCGCCGCACCGGCCGCCGACGACGCCGAGGCCAAGCCCCGCCGCACCCGCAAGGCCGCCCAGCCTGAGACGACGGCCACCGTCGCCGACATTCCGGCCCAGGCCGCGCAGGAGCCGGAGCCCAAGCCCCGCCGCACCCGCAAGACCACCGCCACGGTGGCCGAAGCCGGTGCCGCCGACGAGGCGAAGCCGAAGACCCGGCGTACGCGCAAGGCGACGGCCGCCGCGGAGTCCGCGGAGAGCTGATCGCCCGCAAGGGCACCGTCCGACGGCCCGGTCTCTCCCTGGTGGGGCGGCCGGGCCGTCGGCGTTCCCGGCACCGGGCAGCGTGCGCCGACCTGCCCCCCCTCCGCAGCCGTCCCGTCGGTGTGGCCCGGTAACCTCGGTGTGTGACCGCCCCGACCGCCTTCACCCCGCCCGTCGGCGCTCGCGCGTACCCGTTGCGCACCGCGCGCGGCGAGTTCGCCGTCGTCGACTCGCCCGTGGCCGACGGTGTGGTGCCGCGGGGCGTCGCGCTGCTGCTGCCCGGGTTCACCGGGAGCAAGGAGGACTTCCACCTGCTGCACGAGCCGCTCGCGGCGCGCGGGTACCGCACGGTCGCCGTGGACGGGCGCGGACAGAACGAGAGCGACGGGCCCGCGTTCGACGAAGCACCGTACGCGCAGGAGGAGTTGGCGCGGGACGTACTCGCGCAGGCGGCCGCGCTCGGCACCCCCGTGCATCTGGCCGGTCACTCGCTGGGCGGTCAGATCGCCCGGGCGGCCGTACTGCTCGACCACTCCCCCTTCGCCTCGTTCACGCTGGTCTCGTCGGGCCCGGCGCAGATCTCCGATGCGCAGCGGCAGCGCGTGCGGCTGCTGCACGACGCGCTCGCGCTGATGACGATGCCGGAGGTGTGGGAGGCGATCCTGGCGATGGGTCCGCCGGAGGAAGTCGGCGGCCCGGCCCGCGGGTTCGGCGAACTGCCGCTGCTGCGGCAGCGCTGGACGAACCACAAGCCCGCCCAACTCCTGGCCACCGGACGCCAGTTGCTCATCGAGCCGAACCGCGTCGCGGAACTCGCCGCCGTGCCCCTGCCCTCCCATGTGCTGTCGGGGGCACGCGACGACACCTGGCCGGTGACCGTC
Organism: Streptomyces sp. NPDC051051; assembly: GCF_040682975.1. NCBI lineage: Bacteria > Bacillati > Actinomycetota > Actinomycetes > Kitasatosporales > Streptomycetaceae > Streptomyces > Streptomyces sp. NPDC051051. Next base: position 229 of record NZ_JBFBCB010000087.1, on the reverse strand, counting down.
CTGGACGACATGGCGATGGACCTGGGCGCGCACCGGACGGTCGTCGCGGGAGCCGAGCACTCCCCCAACCTGGACCAGCCCTTGCCGACGGCCCACGCGCTCGCCGACTTCTGGGACAAGGTCCGCCCCGACGGGGACTAGTGGTGCTTCGTTACGTCGGGTGATCTCGCCTGGTGGTGGGCGTCTTCTCTGGTATGAGGCTGGGGGAAGTGGAACGGCTCCGGGGTGA
>NZ_JBFBCB010000086.1:0-17370 GCF_040682975.1 Streptomyces sp. NPDC051051 | reverse complement strand
ACGAGCTGCTGGCTGCCGACGACCTGGACGAGGCGAGCGACGAGGAACTGTTCGCGCTCCTCGACGACCTGAACTGACCGGGCGACCGCTCCCGGGCCGGACGACCGCGATCCCCTCGGCCGATCGCGGTGTCCGGCCGGTTGCCCGTCACCCGCCCCGTTCCCCCGGGGAGATGACCGGTCCGGATCCGTTCGGGATCAGCTCGTCGCGGAGGCCGCGGCGGCGGTCAGGCCGGCCGCGAGGCCGGCGGCCCGGACGCCGGTCTCGATGGCGCCGTCCACATAGCCGCCCCAGCCGGTCGCGATGTCGCTGCCCGCGAAGACCAGGCGGCCGTGCGGCTGCCGGACGGCGCGCAGCGAACCGAGCAGCTGACCGGGGGTCCGGAAGGTCCAACCACCCTTGGCATAGGCGTCCTTGCCCCAGTCGTGACCCTTGACGGACAGCACCTTGGTGCCCGGGAGCAGCTCGCTGACGGCGCTCTGCACCTGCGACACGCTGGTGACGTCCAGGTTCGGGTTGACGCTGAAGCCGATGAGCACCGTGCCCTGGGCCGACTTGTCGGCGTGCGCGAGGACCAGGTCGAGCATCGCGCCGCTCTTGCCGTTCATGAGCGGGCGGCCGATGTCGCCCTGGACCTGGATGAAGACCTTCTTGGCGGTGGGCACGCCGACGGTCTGGGTGCTCAGCCGGGAGAACTCGGCCGGCAGGCCGGAGGTGAAGTTGATGGAGTTCCAGGTGTTCACGGGGACGGCCACCACCACGGCGGCGGCGTCGTACACCACGCCGTTCGCCGTCACCTGGACCCGGGAACCGCTGTCGGTGACCTTGGTGACGGGTGCGTTGTACACGACGGAGGCGCCGGACTCGGCGAGCATCCGGGAGATGACGTTGCTCATCCCGCCCACGGGGCGGGTGACGTTGATGCCGTGGAACGTCTCCGTGTTGTAGCCGCACAGCGCCCACCAGTGGGCGAGCTGGGTGAGCGAGCCGCGCTCGAAACCGCCGCCGTACGCGCCGGTGGTGGCGCTGACCCAGTTCATCTCCAGGTCGGACAGCCGCAGTTGGCGTGCCCGGTCGCCGAGGGTCAGCTTGTCGAGGTCGACCAGCAGGTCCTCGCGGTAGAAGGGGTCGTAGGCGCGCGGCAGATACGTCTCGGCGCCCTCGACGAACCTGCGCAGGAGGGCGTCCTGCTGGTCGAGGAAGGTCAGTTCCTGCTTGGCGTAGCTGCCGGACTCCGTGGCGAACACCGCGAAGTCCGGGTTGGGGTCGTCCACCCTGGCGATGCCCAGGCGCTGGACCTCGTTCCAGATCAGTGTCTGGCTGGGGTGGATCCAGGTCGCGCCGAACTCGATCGGCAGTCCCGAGAACGTGCTCGACCAGGCCCGGCCGCCGACGCGGTTGCGGGCTTCGAGGATCAGCGTGCGCTTGCCCCTGGCCTTGAGCTCCCGCGCGGCCGACACTCCGGCGAAGCCGCCGCCGATCACGATCGCGTCGTAGCTGCGGCCGGTCTCGGTCGTCCCGGCCGCGAAGGCGGGGCGAGCGGAGGCGACGCCGACGGCGACCGACGCCCCCGTGGCGGCGCCGGCCTTGAGTATCGCGCGACGCGAGGTGCGCGCTCCCCCGAAGAATGTCTCTTTCTTGGGCTTCATCCCAGTCCCCTCGTACACAACGTGGTCCGTTGTCCAGGAATCAAGCGCTGCTGTGGTCACCTGAACGGGAAACCACACTAGTTGCGATTGACCGAAATCGATCGACCATTTCCCATTGACTGATAATCGCCCTCCCTCGCAGGTTTAGGGATTGCCGTAGATCGGCGAGTTACCGTCCGATGGGCGCTCGGTGGCCGTACGGGGCAGGAGGTCTGGTTCGCTTCTGGTTAGCTTGGCGAGGACGGGGCGGTTACTCGCTGGTGGCGGGGGGATGGTCCGGTCTCACTTAATTTGTTCGGACCCCCGAAACGGCAATGGCGCTGGCTGGCCTACGCCCATGCCTTTCACCCCCGCCGAAATCACCAAGGAGCTGGTATGGCCGTCAGGTCCAATGAAGCGGAAAACATCCTCAAGGCGGTCCGGGAAATCGTCCCGACCCTGCGGGCGAACGGCGTGGCCTCCGAGGACCAGCGCTGGATAGTCCAGGAGAACATCGACCTCCTGGAGAAGGCCGGCGTCTTCCGGATCGCCGTACCGAAGCGCTTCGGCGGCCTGGACCTGCCGCTGAAAGAGCAGGTCGAGATCATCACCGAGATCTCCCGGGGCTGCGGCTCCACCGGCTGGGTGGCCGTCGCCTGGATCTCCAGCGCCTGGATGGCCACGCTGTACCCGCTCGAGGCCCAGGAGGAGATCTTCAAGGGCGGCTCGGTGCGCATCTCCGGCGGTTTCACCCCGACCGCGAAGATGGTCCCCACCGAGGGCGGCTACCTCCTCAACGGCGCCTGGCGCTTCAACTCCGGTGTCCGCGGCGCCCACTGGGACCTGCTCGCCGCCGAGCTGGAGCACGCCGACGGCACCGTCGAAGAGGTCTACGCCATGGTCCCGGTGGACCAGCTGACGATCGCCGACGACTGGCACGTCTCGGCCGCCATCGCCACCGGCAGCTCGACGTCCAGCGCCACGGACCTCTTCGTCCCCGCCCACCGGGTCGTCACCCTGGAGGCCGCAGTCCTCGGCACCAGCGGCGGCGGTGCCGTCACCGGCTCCCAGGGCCGCGACTACAGCCTGATCAGCTTCGTCGTCGCCGAGTCCGTCGCCGCCTACATCGGCATGGCGCGTGGCGCGTACGAGGACCTCGCCGCCACGGTCAAGGGCAAGCCGCTCGCGTACAGCAACGTCACCGACCAGGCGCAGCACCCGCTGACCCAGATCCAGATCGCTCTGGCCCACAGCAAGATCGAGGCCGCCCAGGCCCTCTCCGAGACCTACCTCGGCTTCCTCCAGGAGCGCGCCGACGCCGGCGAGCAGCCGACCTGGGAGGAGAAGGCGGAGGTGCGCGGCAAGGCCGGCGCCGCGATCCTGCTCACCCAGGAGGCCCTCGAGGCGCTCCACTCCATCAGCGGCGCCGGCTCGCTCTCCCGCAAGGCGCCCTTCCAGCGCTTCTACCGGGACCTGCAGGGCCTGTCCCGGCACGGTCTGATGGCCCCGAACATGGGCCTCGAGGTGTACGGCCGCACGCTGCTCGGCCTCGACCCCGACAGCCTTTTCCTGTAATACGCCGCCTTCGGTGGCGTAGTGATTCCGAAGAGAAAAATGAGGAGCAAGTCAATGTCGAACACGAACCAGGGTCCGGTGACCGTTCTCGGTCTGGGAATGATGGGCGCCGCCCTGGCCACCGCCTTTGTGAAGAACGGCAATCCGACCACCGTGTGGAACCGTTCCGCTGACAAGGCGGACGCGCTCGTCGAGCAGGGCGCCGTCTTCGCCGCGGACATCAAGCAGGCGATCGCGGCCAGCCCGGTCGTCGTGGCGTGCGTCTCCACCTACGAGGTGCTGAACGGCCTGTTCGTCGGTGCCACCGACGAGCTGAAGGGCAAGGTGGTCATCAACCTGACCTCGGGTACCCCCGAGGACGCCCGCGCCCTCGCCGTCTGGGCCGAGCAGAACGGCGTGCGCTACCTGGACGGCGCCATCATGGCCGTCCCGCAGATGATCGGCCTGCCCCAGGCCCTGATCTTCTACGCAGGTGCCCAGGAGGTGTTCGCCGAGCACGAGGAGCTGCTGAAGCCGCTCGCCGGCACGAACGTGTACCTGGGTGCGGACACCGGTGTCGCGATGATCTACGACCTCGGTCTGCTGTCGCTGCTGTGGTCGAGCCTCGCGGGTTACTTCCACGCCGTGGCCCTCGTCAACTCGGCCGGCGTCTCGGCGGAGGCGTTCACCCCGTTCGCCCTGACCTGGATCGAGCACGTCATCACCCCGGCGATCCCGCAGAGCGCCAAGGAGATCGACTCGGCGAGCTTCGAGACCGAGATCTCCAGCCTCGGCGTCAACAAGGCCGCGATCGAGCACCTGGTCGCCACGAGCAAGCAGCTCGGCATCAACAGCGACTTCTCGGCCGCCATCCAGGCGCTGATCGAGCGTCGCGTCGAGCAGGGCCACGCCGGCCACAGCCTGGCCAGCCTGGTCGAGGCGTTCAAGCAGGGCTGACCCCCGGCGTCCCCGCCGGGACGCCACGCGCACGGTGAGGCAGGAACCCGCTGGGCGGGACACGGCTTCGTGCCGGGTCCCGCCCAGCGGCGTGCCGGACGGGTACGGGTCCCGGCGGCCCGCCGTGCGCGATCCGGCGGCCCGCCGCACACGCGATGCGGGCCGCGTGCCGCACCTCACCCCCGCCGGCTCCGCCACGACCACGGCCGGACGCGTGCGGGCGGGCCCGGGACTCCAGCGGCTCGCCGCGGGCGGCTCGGGCCGAAGCGGCGAACCACCCGGCCGCGCGCACCGGTGCGGCTCGCCACGGGCGGAGGGGTGCGGGCGGTGCAGGCGCAGGCCCGGCACGAGTGCGGTCGTATGCAAGGCGGTTGGCACAGGCATGGTACGGACGCGGGCGCAGACCGGTGGTCGACACAGGTTCAGGCCCGGCGCGAGCCCGGTACGGACGCGGGCGCGGGCGCGGTGCGAGCGCAGGCGCGGTGGTCGGTACGGGCTCAGGACCGGCACGGGCGGCGCGGTGCGGGCGCCGACCGGTGGCCGGTGGCCGGCTCAGGCCCGGCGCGGGCGCGGTGCGGGCGCAAGCGCGGCACGGGTGAGGGCCGGCACAGGCGAGGGCCGGTGGCCGGGACTGGATTTCGTCCCGGCCGCCGGCCCTCGTGAGGATCGTCCCGTCCGCTACGCGGCGGGCAGCGCCAGGGGGCGCTGATAGCCGCCCCTGATGATGTCGCAGGTGTCGCGCAGAGCCCTCTCCAGCCAGGCGATCTCGTCGTCCGACAGCAGGACGGACGGCTCGAAGCGCAGGGTGTCGGGGGCGCTCGCGGTCGGGAACGTACGGACCCGGTGGCCGCGCAGCAGGTGGCCCGCGACCAGATAGCCGAACAGGCCGGCCCGGGCCGCCTCGGCGATCGGGGGGACCGGCGCCTCGGACTGGTCGTGGAACTCCAGACCGAGCATCAGGCCGCGGCCGCGGACGTCCTTGACGACCTCGGGGAAGTCCTCCCGCACGGAGTCCAGCATGGCCAGCAGCCGTTCGCCCCGTTCGGCGGCCCTGCGGTAGGCGGCGCCGTCGTCGGCCTCCAGGAGCTGGAGGACCTTCAGGGCGATGCGGTTGGAGAAGCCGTCCTTGGCGAAGGTCGAGCTGTGGATCAGCTCGAACTCGCCGCGGTAGCGCGAGGCGCGCACCAGCAGCACCGAGATCTTGGCGAGGCCGCCGCCCAGGCTCTTGGCGAGGGTGTAGTAGTCGCCGCGCAGCCCCAGACGCGTACCGGCCAGGAAGTCACCCGTGCGTCCCATGCCGCTCTGGATCTCGTCCACGATGACCGGTGCGTCGATCTCCGCGCACACTTCCTGGATCTCCCGGACGAATTCCGCCGACAGCTCGCGGATGCCGCCCTCGCCCTGGATCGGCTCCAGGACGAACGCGCAGACGACGGGCGCCTCGTGCTCCGACAGCCGGACCCGGCCGTCCTCCAGGGTCAGACCGAAGAGCGTGGCGCGCTCCTCGTCGACGATCTTGCGCAGGGCGCCCGGCTGGCCGAGCGGGACGAACCGCGCCTGCGCGGCCAGCGCGGCGAACGGGGTGCGGTAGCCCTCGTTGTGGGTGAGCTGGACCGTGCCGACCAGCTTGCCGTGGAAGGAGCCCTCCGGGGCGAGGAAGACCGGGGGGCGGCCGGCCCGGGCCTCGTTGTGGGCGGCGAGGCGGTCGATCAGTTCGTCCAGCGCGGCGGGGGCCGGGCCGTCCGCGGCCACGCCGAAGCGGGCGAGGACCTCGGCGGGCACCGTCGCCGAACCGTCCCGTACGGCCGCGCGCACCGCGTCGAGGCCGTCGCGGACGGACTCCAGGAGCGCACCGAGGCGGGCGCCCCGGTCCATCTCGGCGTGTTTGAGGGCGGCCTCGTTGGCCTCGGCGCCGGTATTGGCGAAGACGGCGAAGAACGGCTCGTCGTCGCCGGTCTCGCGGCGGACGATCCGGTTCAGGGCGAGCGCCAGCTCGGCGGCCTCCGGGTGCAGGGAGAACTGCGTGTGCACCGGGACGCCGCTCTCCAGCAGCTCCTTCGCGTACGCGGTGATCGCGGGGTTGTTGTGGCCCAGCAGCAGCGAACCGTATCCCCCCGCGTAGTCCACGACGGCGACCTCGCGGCCGTCCTCGCCCCGCTGGTAGAGAAGGTTCCCCTCGGCCCGGACGTATTCGGCGTCCAGGCCGGCGGAGGCCAGCACGGCTCCCAGATGGGGTTCGGCCAACTGCGTTTGCTCGGCGGGGCCATTCGAAGCATCGGTCATGGGGCCAACATGACCGAATGCGTGCCAGTGTGCGGTAACAGCGCGGTCATCGGCGGTCGTCGGCATGGCCAAAGGCATCGATTACTTGGCGATTAGACGCGGGAAAGTGCCGAGCGGATACGTTTTCCACCCACCCCTTTATTGCGTAGGGGGCCCTCAAGCCGAATCCGAAGAGGGGAAATGACTCCTGCATCCGCAGAGCTCGAGCCCGCAGCCTCGCGGACGGGGCTGCGCACGTCCGTCGAGGCCACTTCGCTGCGGGATGTGATGTCCCAGTTCGCCACCGGCGTCACCGTGCTCACGGTGGGTGGCGACCACATCCACGCCATGACGGCCAACGCCTTCAGCTCGGTGTCGCTCGCCCCGCCGACCGTGCTGGTCTCCATCGATCACAGCGCCGTCATGTTCGACGAGCTGACCGGGGCCGGGCACTTCGGCGTGAACATCCTGGCAGCCGGACAGCAGTCGCTCGCCCGGCACTTCGCCGACAAGAAGCGTGCCCTCGGGCTCGCGCAGTTCGACGACGTCGAGTGGGCGCCGGGCGAGCGCACGGGCGCCCCGCTCCTGGCCGGCGCGCTGGCCTGGTTGGAGTGCGACGTGATCGACGCGCACGCCTCGGGTGACCACACGATCTTCGTCGGCAGGGTGCTGGACTGCCGACGGGGCTGCGACGACGCGGCGTTGACGTTCTTCGACGGGAAGTTCGGCCACGCCTCGCGGGCCGCCTGACGACTCCGCACGCCATGACGGCGCGCGGTCGCACACACCAGCCGGACACGACGAATCACACGAAGGAGATGCTCATGACCGCCTCGACCCCCGAAGTCGACCTGTACAGCCTGGAACTCACCGATGACCCGGAGGTCCAGAACGACGTCTTCCTGAAGATCTTCAACTCCGGGGACGGCGCCGCCTTCGACAACCTCTACCTCGACGACGCCATCTCCAACCTGACGGGCGGCCCGCTGACCGGTGAGGCCCGCACCAAGGGCATCATCGACCTGCTCGCCAAGGGCCCGACGCTGAAGTCCGTCGTCAAGCACTCCTACACCGCCGACGACGTCACGCTCATCGTGGTCGACTTCGAGCTGGGGCTGCCCGGCGAGGACGGTGAGCTGGTCCAGGTCAAGGGCAGCTGCACCGACGTCATCCGCCGGACCGAGGACGGCAAGTGGATGATGGCGGTGGACCGTCCGGTCGCCGACATCAGCGTCTGAACCGTCTGACCCGCACCACCCGCGGCACGACGGACGAGGCCGGGTTCCCCCGAGGGGAGCCCGGCCTCTTCGCGATGTGCCCGCTGGGTCGCGGTCCGTGGTGTCAGTCGCGCGGCTCCTCGCCGAACGGGTCGTCGACGGCGTACAGCCACGAGCCGTCCGCCTGCTTGCGCAGGACGTCCAGGCCGACGCCGCGCAGGCGCTCGCGGCCCTCGCCGCTCGCGGTGTTGATCTCCATGGTCCAGTCCACGACCAGCAGGGCCGTGTCGCCGGTGACGTACGCCTCCCGCAGATCGGTCTCGATGTGCGGCTGCATGGTGGCGAGGAATTCGGTGATGGCGGCCCGGCGGTCCGCGCCGCTCACCGGATTGCCCTTCTCCCACGCGATGATGCCGGCTTCGGTGTAGTGGGCATTGACGCCCTCCGCGTCGCCCGAGTTGAAGGCGGCGACATAACTCTCGAGGTGCGCCTCGAGCTCCTTGGGAAGCTCGACGGCCGTGGTGGTGTTCGACATTCTTCTGTCCTCCGGAAAATGAGGATGGAAAGAGCGATGAGGGTGACAACTACGCCGAAAAGCTATCCGCAGGCCGGAAACCCGGGGCTCACCGAGGGGTAACGCCGCACGCCGGAAGGCGGCACCACGACTCCGATTACCGGGCCGTGATCACACGCTGGATCTTCGGAAGACCCCAGGTACATACCGTCGATGCAGGCCGCGCCGAGCCGTCCGGGCTCCGAATGCGCAGGCGGACGTCTTGGACCGTTGCGACAGGCAGAACGGAAAGGGCACCCGACAGTGACGACCAGCGAGCACGACACCCACGCAGAACCCACCCGGGAGGGCGGCGCGACCGGGGACCGGGCGGAGCCCATTGCTGTCATCGGCATGTCCTGCCGGCTTCCAGGCGCCGACTCCCCCGCCGCGTTCTGGGACCTGCTCACCCGCGGCGCCGACGCCATCACCCCGGTACCGGAGGGGCGTTGGGGCCCGGACGGGCGCTCCCTCGGTGCCGGGCGCGGCGGTTTCCTCGACGCCGTCGACGCGTTCGACGCGCCGTTCTTCGGGATCTCCCCGCGTGAGGCGGCGGCCATGGACCCGCAGCAGCGGCTCGTGCTGGAGCTCGCCTGGGAGACGCTGGAGGACGCCGGCGTCGTCCCCGCCTCCTTACGCGGCAGCAGGACGGCCGTCTTCGTCGGCGCCCTGCGCGACGACTACACGAGCCTGCTGTACCTGCACGGCGCCGAGGCCGTCACCCAGCACACCATGACCGGCGTCAACCGCGGTGTCATCGCCAACCGGGTCTCGTACCACCTGGGCCTGCACGGTCCGAGCATGACCGTGGACTCCGCCCAGTCGTCCTCCCTGGTGGCCGTCCACCTGGCCTGTGAGAGCCTGCGCTCCGGCGAGGCCGACGGCGCGCTGGTGGCGGGTGTGAACCTCAACCTGCTCGCGGAGAACGTTGTCACCGAGTCCCGCTTCGGAGCGCTGTCGCCCGACGGGACCACCTACACCTTCGACGCCCGCGCCAACGGTTTCGTGCCCGGCGAGGGCGGCGGCATGGTGCTCCTGAAGCCGCTGAGCCGGGCGCGGGCCGACGGGGACCGGATCTACGGCGTCGTCCGCTCCAGTGCCGTCAACAGCGACGGCGCCACCGACGGGCTCACCGTGCCGAGCGCGGCCGCCCAGGAAGCGGTGCTGCGGGAGGCGTACGAGCGCGCCGGGATCGCCCCCGAGCAGGTGCAGTACGTCGAACTGCACGGCACCGGCACCCCCGTCGGCGACCCGCTGGAGGCCGCCGCGCTCGGCGCCGCGCTCGGCCGCGGCCGCACGGCCCGCACCGCCCTGCGCGTCGGCTCCGTGAAGACCAACATCGGCCACCTCGAAGGCGCCGCGGGCATCGCCGGGCTGATCAAGACGCTGCTCAGCCTGCACCACCGCAGGCTCCCGGCCAGCCTGAACTTCGAGACCCCCAACCCGCGGATCGCACCGGACGAACTCGGGATCGCCGTGCAGCGCGAGTGCTCGGCCTGGCCGGACGAGGACCGGGCGCTGATCGCCGGCGTCAGCTCCTTCGGCATGGGCGGCACCAACGCCCACGTCGTCGTCTCCGAGGCCCCCGCCGACCCCGTCGTCGCCTCCGAGGCCCCCGCCGGACCCGCCGTCGTCGCCGGCCCCGGCGCCCCGGCGGCCGGCGTCCCGCTGCCGTGGATCGTCACCGGCCACGACGGGGACGCGCTGCGGGCCCAGGCCGCGAAGCTGCGGGCCTTCGCCGCCGAGCGCCCCGGTCAGCCGGCCGAGGACGTCGGCCGGGCGCTGGCCACCACCCGCACCTTCCTGGGCCACCGCGCCGTCGTCGTCGCCGACGGCCGCGACGCGCTGCTCGCCGGCCTGGACGCGCTCGCCGCCGCCGCCCCCGCCGCCTCCGTCGTCTCCGGGGTCGTACGGCCCGGCGGGCTGGCCTTCCTCTTCACCGGTCAGGGCGCCCAGCGCACCGGCATGGGCCAGGAGCTGTACGCGGCGTTCCCGGCGTACGCCACCGCCTTCGACGAGGTCGCGGCCCACCTGGACCCGCTGCTGCCGCGCCCGCTCGCCGAGCTCGTCGCCGACGACACGGCGCTGCACGAGACCGGCGCCACCCAGCCCGCGCTGTTCGCCGTCGAGGTCGCCCTCTTCCGGCTCGTCGAGAGCTGGGGGCTGCGGCCCGACCGGCTCGCCGGCCACTCCATCGGCGAGCTGGCCGCGGCCCATGTCTCGGGCGTGCTCTCCCTCGCCGACGCCGCGCGCCTGGTCGCCGCCCGCGCCCTGCTGATGCAGGCGCTGCCCACGGGCGGCGCGATGATCGCCGTGGAGGCCACCGAGGCCGAGGTGCTGCCGCTCCTCGCCGACCGCGAGGGCACGCTCGCCGTCGCCGCCGTCAACGGCCCCCGCTCCGTCGTGCTGTCGGGTGACGCCGACGCGGCCGCGGAGGTGGCCGCCGCGCTGCGGGATCAGGGCCGCCGCACGAAACGCCTGACCGTCTCGCACGCCTTCCACTCCCCGCACATGGATCCGATGCTGGCGGAGTTCCGCGCGGTCGCGGCCTCGCTCGACTACGCGGAACCGGTAATTCCGGTCGTCTCCACGGTCACCGGGGAGCCGGTGACCGCCGGGCAGTTCAGCTCGCCCGACTACTGGGTCGAGCAGGTCCGCCGTCCGGTGCGGTTCCTCGACACCGTCCGTGCCCTGGAGAGCGCGGGCGTGCGCACCTTCCTGGAACTGGGGCCCGAGGGCGTCCTGTCCTCCCTGGTCGGGGACTGCGCCGCGGACGCCGACGCCGTCGTCGCCGTACCGCTGCTGCGCGCCGGCCGCTCCGAGCCGCTGACCGCGCAGACCGCGCTGGCCACCGCGTTCACCCGGGGCGCCGAGCCCGACTGGACCGCCCTGTACGGCGGCCGGCCCGCGCGCCACGTCGAGCTGCCGACGTACGCCTTCCAGCGCCGCCCCCACTGGCCGGCCGGTGTCCGCACGGCCGTCGACCCGTCGCGGCCGGCCCCCGCCCCCGAGGCCGCCGTGCCGGCCGCTCCCCCGGCCGCCACCCCCCGCGGCGAACTGGGCCGCCGTCTGGCCGCGCTCGACGGGGCGGAACGCCGGCGCGCCGTCGAGGATCTGCTGCACCCCCACATCGCCGCGGTCCTGGAGTACGAACCGGGCCGGCGCATACCCGACCACACGCCCTTCCGGGACCTCGGCTTCAGCTCCCTGATGGCCACCGAACTGCGCGGCACGCTCGCCCGGGCCACCGGCCTGAAGCTGCCCGGCGGCCTGCTCTTCGACCACCCGACGCCGCGGGCCCTCGCCGAGTTCGTCGAGGCCGAACTCCTCGGCGAGGCCACGGTCGCGGACGAGACGGCGGTGGCGGGCGCCGAGGGCGAGGCGATCGCCGTCGTCGCCATGGCCTGCCGCTACCCGGGCGGCGTGGCCTCGCCCGAGGACCTGTGGCGCCTCGTCGCCGAAGGCGGCGACGCCGTCGGCGAGTTCCCGGCCGACCGCGGCTGGCCCGAGGACCTGTACGACCCGGATCCGGACCGGCCCGGCCACAGCTCCGTGCGCCACGGCGGGTTCCTGCACGACGCGGGCGACTTCGACGCCGCGTTCTTCGGGATCTCCCCGCGCGAGGCCCTCGCCATGGACCCGCAGCAGCGCCTGCTGCTGGAGACCGCGTGGGAGAGCGTCGAGCGCGCCGGCATCGACCCCGCGCGGCTGCGCGGCACCCGCACCGGGGTCTTCGTCGGCGCCACCGGCCTGGAGTACGGGCCGCGCATGGACGAGGCCCCCGAGTCCGTCCAGGGCGGCGTGCTGACCGGCACCACCGCCAGTGTCATGTCCGGCCGCATCGCCTACCAGCTCGGCCTGGTCGGCCCGGCGATCACGGTGGACACGGCCTGCTCCTCCTCCCTGGTCGCCCTGCACCTGGCGATCCGCTCCCTGCGCTCCGGCGAGACCGACCTCGCCCTCGCGGGCGGCGCCACCGTCATGTCCTCGCCGGGCATGTTCGTGGAGTTCTCCCGCCAGCGCGGACTGGCCCCCGACGGCCGCTGCAAGGCCTTCGCCGACGGCGCCGACGGCACCGGCTGGTCCGAGGGCGTCGGCCTGCTCATGCTCGAACGACTGTCCGACGCGCAGCGGAACGGCCACCCCGTCCTCGCCGTGCTGCGGGGCTCCGCCGTCAACCAGGACGGAGCCAGCAACGGTCTGACGGCTCCCAACGGCCCGTCCCAGCAGCGCGTCATCCAGCAGGCGCTGGCCGACTCCGGTCTGAGCCCCGCGGACGTGGACGCCGTCGAGGCCCACGGCACCGGAACCCGTCTCGGCGACCCCATCGAGGCGGAGGCCCTCAAGGCCGTCTACGGCCCCGGACACGACAGCGACCGCCCCCTCCACCTGGGCTCGCTGAAGTCCAACCTCGGCCACACCCAGGCCGCCGCCGGCGTCGGCGGCGTCATCAAGATGGTCCAGGCGATGCGGCACGGCGTGCTGCCCAGAACGCTCCACGTGGACCGGGCGACCAGCCGGGTCGACTGGTCCGACGGCACCGTCGCCCTGCTCACCGAGGAACGCCCGTGGCCCGCGACCGGCCGTCCCCGGCGCGCCGCCGTCTCCTCCTTCGGCATCAGCGGCACCAACGCCCACCTCGTCGTCGAGGAGGCGCCGCCGGCCACCGCCCCGGCCGGCACGGACGGGGAGTCCGCGCGGCCCGGCGGCACCACCGCCCTCGCCGGCGGGCCCGCGCCGTACGTCCTCACCGCCCGCGACCCGGACGCGCTGCGCGAGCAGGCCGCCCGCCTGACCGCGCACGTCACCGGCTCCGGCGCCGGCCTCGCCGACCTCGGCTTCTCGCTCGCCACCACCCGCACCGCCTTCGAGCACCGCGCCGTCGTCCTGGCCTCCGACGCCGAGGACCTGCTCGCCGGACTGACCGGACTCGCCGCCGGCACCGGCGCCCCGAACACCGTCACCGGCACCGCGGACACCCCGGGCCGCACCGCGTTCCTGTTCACCGGCCAGGGCGCGCAGCGCGCCGGATCCGGCCGCGAGCTGTACGCCGCCCAGCCGGTGTTCGCCGCGGCCCTCGACGAGGTGTGCGCCGCCTTCGACGGTCTCCTGGAGGTGCCCCTGCGCGACGTGCTGTTCGGCGAGGGCGCGGGCGCGGGGCTGATCGACCGCACCGCGTACACCCAGCCGTCGCTGTTCGCCGTCGAGGTGGCCCTCTTCCGGCTGCTGACCCACCACGGACTGACCCCCGACCTGCTCGCCGGGCACTCGATCGGCGAACTCGCCGCCGCCCACGCCGCCGGAGTCCTCTCCCTGGAGGACGCCGCGGTCCTGGTCGCCGCGCGCGGCCGGCTCATGCAGTCCGCACCGGCCGGCGGGGCGATGACCGCCGTCGAGGGCACCGAGGAGGAGATCGCCGCCGGGCTCGCCGGACAGGAGTCCGCCGTGTCGGTCGCCGCCGTCAACTCCCCCTCGTCCGTGGTGATCTCCGGCGACGCCGAAGCCGTGGCGGAGGCCGCCCGCGGCTGGCGGGAGGCCGGCCGCCGCACCCACCGGCTGACGGTCTCGCACGCCTTCCACTCCCCGCACATGGACGGCGTCCTGGAGGAGTTCCGGGCCGTCGCGGCCGGGCTCACCTTCCACCGCCCGCGCATCCCGATCGTCTCGACGGTGACCGGCGAGATCGCCACCGCCGAGCAGCTCACCTCGCCCGACTACTGGGCGCGGCAGATCCGCGAGACCGTCCGCTTCGCCGCCGCCACCCGGCGCCTCGCGGCCGAGGGAGCCACCGTCCTCGTCGAGGTCGGCCCGGACGCCGTGCTGACGGCACTGGCCCGGCGCACTCTGGAAGACACCCCGGCGGCCGAGGTCACCGCCGTCCCCGTGCTGCGTGCCGGCCGCCCCGAGGCGGAGACCTTCGCCACCGCGACGGCCGCGGCGTACGCCCAGGGCGCCCCGCTCGACGTCGCCTCCTTCTTCCCCGGCGCGGCCCGCACCGACCTGCCGGTCTACCCCTTCCGGCGCACCCGCTTCTGGCTGAACGCAGCGCCGCGCACCGACGCCCGCAGCCTCGGCCTCGACCCGGCCGGGCACCCGCTGCTGACCACCGCCGTGGAGTTCGCCGAGCGGGAGGACGCGCTGTTCACCAGCCGCCTCTCGCGCGCCGCCCAGCCCTGGCTGGCCGACCACGCGATCGCCGGCACGGTCATCGCACCGGGCACCGCCTTCCTCGAACTCGCCGTCGCGGCGGGCGGGCACGTCGGCGCCCCGCACCTGACGGAGATGACGCTGGAGGCGCCGCTGCCGCTGCCCGAGCGCGGAGCCGTACGCGTCCAGGTGGCGGTCGGCGCGCCGGACCGGGACGGGCAGCGCCCGTTCACCGTCCACGCGCGCCCGGACACCGCCGACGGCGCCCTGCCGTGGACCCGGCACGCCACCGGGCTGCTCGCGCAGGCCGCGGCGGCGCCCGCCGCCGACGCGGACCTCACCTCCTGGCCCCCGGCCGGCGCCACCGCCGAGAGTCTCGACGACGTCTACGACCGACTGGCCGCGCTCGGCTACGCCTACGGCCCCGCCTTCCGGGCCCTGCGCGCCGTCTGGCGGCGCGGCACCGACGTCTTCGCCGAGGTGAGCCTGCCCGACGCGCAGACCGGCGGTGCCGCCGCGTACGGACTGCATCCCGCGCTGCTCGACGCCGTACTGCACCCGCTGGTGCTCGACGCGGGCGCGGAGACGGACCCGGCGCACATCCGGCTGCCGTTCGCCTGGAACGACGTCACCCTGCACGCGGCGGGCGCCGCCGAGCTGCGCGCCCGGATCTCGCCCGCCGGCCCCGGGCGCGCCGCCATCACCGTCGCCGACGGCACCGGCGCCCCCGTCGCCGACCTGGACCTCGCCCTGCGCGCCGTCCCCCGGGACCGGCTCGCGGCGGCGTCGCACACCGGCGCCGGCTCGCTGTTCACCGTGGAGTGGAACGAACTGCCCCCGCCCGCACCGGACACCTCCCTGGTGTGGTCCGAGGCCGTCGCCTCCGACGACCCGGCCGACTCCTTCGGCTCCGTCGAGCCGGTCGACGTGGTCGTCCTGCGGGTGCCCACCGCCCCGGACGGCGCGGGCGACCCGCGGCCCACCACCGGTCGGGTGCTGCGCCTCGTCCAGCGGTGGCTGGCCGACGAGCGGTTCGCCGGCTCCCGGCTCGCCCTGGTGACCCGGCACGCCGTCGCCGCACGGCCCGGCGACGACGTGGACCTCGCGGGCGCGCCCGTGTGGGGCCTGATCCGCTCGGCGCAGTCCGAGCACCCCGACCGCATCGTCCTCATCGACCTCGACGACGACCCGGCGGCGGACTCCCTGCTGCCTGCCGCGCTCGCCGCCGAGGAGCCGCAGCTGGCCGTGCGCGACGGCCGGCTGCACGCGCCCCGGCTCGCCCGCACCCCCCGGGCGGCCGGGGCGCCCACCCCCCGCTTCGCCCCGGACGGCACGGTCCTCGTCACCGGCGGCACCGGTGGGCTCGGCGCGCTGTTCGCCCGCCACCTGGTGACCGAGCACGGCGTACGGCACCTGCTGCTGAGCAGCCGCCGGGGCCCCGACGCGCCCGGCGCCGCCGAGCTGGCCGGGGAACTGACCGCGCTCGGCGCCGAGGTGACCGTCACCGCCGCCGACGTCGGCGACCGGGACGCCGTCGCGGCCCTGGTCGCCTCGGTCCCGGCCGCGCACCCGCTGACCGCCGTCGTGCACACGGCCGGCGTCCTGGACGACGCGACCCTTCAGTCGCTGACCGAGGCACAGCTGGACGCCGTCCTGCGGCCGAAGGCGGACGCCGCCCGCCACCTCCACGAGCTGACCCGGGACCTGGACCTGACGGCCTTCGTGCTGTTCTCGTCGGTGTCCGGTCTCACCGGCACCGCGGGCCAGGCCAACTACGCGGCGGCCAACACCTACCTGGACGCGCTCGCCCAGCACCGCGCCGCGCACGGCCTGCCCGCCACCTCGCTGGCCTGGGGCCTGTGGGACGCCACGCACGGCATGGGGGCGTCCCTCACCGACGCCGACCTGGCCCGCTGGGCGCGCGCCGGCATGACCCCGCTCACCCCGGAACAGGGCCGCGCGCTCTTCGACCTGGCACTGGCCGGCGACGAGCCGCTGCTGGCACCCGTGGCCCTGGACCCGGGCAGGCTCGCGGCCGACGAGGCGGTACCGGTCCCGGCGCTGTACCGCGGGCTGGTGCGTCCGCGGCCGCGGCGCGCCGCGCGGGGCGGCTCCGGCTCCGGCTCCGGCTCCGAGTGGGCACGGCAGATCGCCGGCCTGCCGGAGAACAAGCGGGGCGACGCCGTGCTGACCCTGGTGCGGACCGTCGTGGCCGCGGTGCTCGGCCACCCGGGCGCCACGGCGGTGGACCCGGCCCGCGCGTTCAACGACCTCGGTTTCGACTCGATGGCCGGCGTCGACCTGCGCAACCGGCTGACCGCCGCCACCGGCCTGCGGCTGCCCACCACGGCGGTCTTCGACCACCCGACCCCGAACGCACTCGCCGCCCACCTGCTCACCGAGGCGGCGGCCACCCAAGCGTCCCGGGACCGTGACCAGGGCCGGGACCGGCGCGAGCGCGCCGGGGCCCGCACCGACGACCCGATCGCGATCGTCGGCATGGCGTGCCGCTATCCGGGCGGTGTGTCCTCCCCGGAGGACCTGTGGGACCTGGTGGCGAACGGGGTCGACGCCGTCAGCGAGTTCCCCTCCAACCGCGGCTGGGACGTCGAGAAGCTGTACGACCCGGACCCCGACCGGCCGGGCACGTCGTACGTCCGCGAGGGCGGCTTCCTGCACGACGCGGACCTGTTCGACCGCGAGTTCTTCGGCATGTCACCGCGCGAGGCGACCGCCACCGACCCGCAGCAGCGCCTGCTGCTGGAGACCGCCTGGGAGACCTTCGAGAGCGCGGGCATCGATCCGGCCACCCTGCGCGGCAGCGAGACCGGCGTCTTCACCGGCGCCATGTACGACGACTACGCCTCGCGTCTGGAGGGCACCCCGGAGGAGTTCGAGGGCTTCCTGCTCGCGGGCAACCTCTCCAGCGTCCTCTCGGGCCGCCTGTCGTACACGTACGGTCTGGAGGGCCCGGCCGTCACGGTCGACACGGCCTGCTCCTCCTCGCTCGTCGCCATGCACATGGCCGTCAACGCGCTGCGCAACGGCGAGT
>NZ_JBFBCB010000085.1:0-17976 GCF_040682975.1 Streptomyces sp. NPDC051051 | reverse complement strand
CCCCGATACTGGTTGTATCGGGGCGACCCCGACAACGCGGCGAGCGTGCGTGCCAGACGTCGCCGGGCAGACGGGACTTTCGAAACACGCCCTAGTGGCCGGTCCGACGGATCATGTCGCGGGCGTGGGCACCCTGCGCCGACTCCTTGTCCGCGAGCCCCCGGTGTCGCCGTCCGCGTTGATGTCCATCTGGCGGTTCCTGCTTCGGGACTGTCGATGAGCCCGACCGCCCCGGCGCGTGACATCAACAGCTGACACCGACAAGCACGAACCAGCCCGGTTACTGCCGAATCTCGACGAACGCCCAGCCTGCGGTCAACGGTGAGGATTAGTGGCTGAGCAATGCCTGTGATCGACCTGATACGGGTGAGGCCGCATCTCGAGTTCCGTGCCCCACTCGCGCCCGGTCGAGCGGGGAGCCACGGGGAACGGCGGGAAGTCCCGGAGTTCGGGCAAGCGGACGGCCCCCGACCATCAACCCAGGTCGGGGGCCGTTCTCACTGCTCATCACGCGGAGGCGGTGAGATTCGAACTCACGGTGACATCGCTGCCACGACGGTTTTCAAGACCGTTCCCTTAGGCCGCTCGGGCACGCCTCCCCGCGTCGGCCTTGAGCGGACGACGCGGGGACAAGAGTAACGGGTGGCCGTGAGCGCGGGGCGCCCTGCGGGGCGCCGGGGCGTCAGCTGTCGCCCTTGCGGGAGCCGAGGGTGAGGTCGACGGTGCGGGTCTTGCCGTCGCGCTCGTAGGTGATCGTGACCTTGTCGCCCGGCTTGTGGGTCCAGATCTCGCCGATGAGGGTCGGGCCGCTGTCGATCACCCTGTCGTCGAGCTTGGTGATCACGTCGCCGGGCTTGAGGCCGGCCTTGGCCGCGGGGCCGCCCGCCTCGACGGCGGCGGCGCCGCCCGCGCCCTGGTCGGTGATCTTCGCGCCGTCCGTGGACTCCTCCAGGGAGACGGAGGCGCCGATCTTGGCGTACACCGGCTGCCCGTCCTTGATCAGTTCCTGGGCGACGTACTTGGCCTGGTTGATCGGGATGGCGAAGCCGAGGCCGATCGAGCCGGACTGGGTGGTGCCGCCCAGGCCGCCGCTGCCGGTGGACTGGATCGCGGAGTTGATGCCGATCACGTTGCCCTGGGCGTCGAGCAGCGGGCCGCCGGAGTTGCCCGGGTTGATGGAGGCGTCCGTCTGGAGGGCGCTCATGTAGGAGGAGCTGCTGCCGGTGCCGTCGGAGGAGGCCACGGGGCGGTTCTTCGCGCTGATGATGCCGGTCGTGACCGTGTTGGACAGGCCGAAGGGCGCGCCGATGGCGATCGTCGAGTCGCCGACGGCGACCTTGTCGGAGTCGCCGAGGGTGAGCGGCTTGAGGTCGGAGGGGGCGTTCTTCAGCTTGATGACCGCGACGTCGTAGCCCTGGGCGTGGCCGACGACCTCGGCGTCGTACTTCTTGCCGCTCGGGAAGGTGGCGGTCACCTTGCCGCCGTCGACCGCGTCGGCGACGACGTGGTTGTTGGTGACGATGTGGCCCTGGGTGTCGAAGACGAAGCCGGTGCCGGTGCCGCCCTCGCCGTCGCTGGACTCCGCCTGGATGGTGACCGTGGAGGGCAGCGCCTTGGCGGCGACGCCGGCGACGGTGCCCGGGTCGCGCTTGACCGAACCGCCGCTGTCGGAGGCGGAGACGGTGGTCGAGCCGGTGTCGTCGTTCTTGGCGAGGGTGTAGCCGAGGCCGCCGCCGAGGCCGCCCGCGACGAGGGCGGCGACCAGGACGGCGGCGGCGAGGCCGCCGCGGCCGCGGCGGGCCTTGGGCGGGACGGGCTCCTGGTGGGCGGCGCCCCAGACGGTGGTGCCGGCTCCGGGGCCACCGGGGTGCGCCGAGTGCGCGCCGAAGCCGTCGTCGGCGTAGGCCGGGGCGGGCGACTGCGGGGGCGGCCAGGCGGCGTCCGCCGGAGCGGCCGCGCTGGGGGCGGTGGGCGGCGGCCAGGCACCCTCGGGGGCGCTGCCCCGCGGGGCGTGGGGCGTGGCCGGCGGGGGCGTCGTCGGCAGCGGGGTGGTGGGCGCGCCGGTGTCGGGGGCGGCCTGCTGGGGGGAGGCCGTGGGAGATTCCACCGGCACGGGGGGTGCGGACGGGGCCGGGGGAACCGGGGTGCCCTCGTTGGTGCCCTCGTTCTCGGTGCTCACAGCTCTTCTCCTCGGTCCACGGCTGTTTTTCTCGGTCGCACTCGGTCACGCTCGTTCACGCTCGTCGTCGACCCTGCGCGATGCAGCTGTGCATGTGTTTTTGTACGTGTCAGCTTTTCCCACGGGCCGTCAGAGCACCATAAGCGGTGCCTGTGGGTCCTTGACCATTCTTTATATGATGCATTTTGCTGCATAAACGACACATCCCCGGAACATCTCAGCGGGTTCTCACAGGGTTCTCAGACGACCACCCACCGACGCCCGCGATCCGGCCCGCCGGACACGTACCCCGCACCGGTGGCACCATGACGCGGTGACCCACGCACGGCAGCAGCAACGCATCCAGGTCGTCGCCCACCGCGGGGCCTCCGAGGATGCCCCCGAACACACCCTGGCCGCCTACCGCAAGGCGATCGAGGACGGCGCGGACGCCCTCGAGTGCGACGTGCGGCTGACCGCGGACGGCCACCTCGTCTGCGTCCACGACCGCCGCGTCAACCGTACGTCCAACGGCCGCGGCGCGGTCTCCCAGCTGGAGCTCGCGGACCTGGCGGCCCTGGACTTCGGCTCCTGGAAGACGCGGGCGGCACGGGAGGCCTGGAACGCGCGCGACGAGGAGCCCGACTGGGAGGTGCGACCGGAGGACCGGGACGCCACCTCCGTCCTCACCCTGGAACGACTGCTGGAGCTGGTCGCCGACGCGGGACGCCGGGTGGAACTGGCCGTCGAGACCAAGCATCCGACGCGCTGGGCGGGACAGGTGGAGGAGCGGCTGCTGGTACTCCTGAAGCGGTTCGGCCTGGACGCGCCCGCCACGGCCGACGCCTCCCCGGTGCGGGTGATGAGCTTCTCGGCGCGCTCGCTGCATCGCGTGCGTGCCGCTTCACCGGCACTGCCCACGGTCTATCTGATGCAGTTCGTCTCACCCCGGCTGCGCGACGGCCGACTGCCGGCGGGCGTGCGGATCGCGGGACCCTCGATGCGGATCGTGCGCAGTCACCCCGCCTACGTGGAGCGGCTGAAACGGGCCGGCCACCAGGTGCACGTATGGACGGTGAACGAACCGGAGGACGTGGACCTCTGTGTCCGGCTGGGCGTCGACGCCATCATCACGAACCGCCCGCGCGGGGTGCTGGACCAGCTGGGCCGCTGAACGCTTCGGTCTCCCGGTCGGCACCCGCGCCGCTTCCGCGGGAAGAAACAGAAAGTCTCGGAAGCCCCACTGGTCCCATCCACACCCCTTGACCACAAGCGCCGCCTGAACCATCCTCGCTTCTCAGCCATACTGAAGAAATCCAGCCACACGACGATCTTCTGCTCACCAGGAGTGCTCCGGCGCATTCGCTCCGTGTCCGACCGTTGCGAGTGCGTCATGGGGCGGGGATTGGCCGGTTTCCGGTACAGGCCAATGGGGCATCCACACCGTGGCGTGGGGCGAAGGAGGTCTCGGGGGTGGCGTTGGTGGTGGCACAAGAGGTGCCCACGTCGTCAAGCATGGCCGTACCCCATGGCCCTGCGGGCGTGGGTGAGGCGAGACACCGTATGCGCGATCAACTGCGTACGGGCGGGGTCTCGGAGGCGGTCATCGACGATGCCGTACTGATCCTTTCCGAACTTCTGAGCAACGCGTGCAAACACGGCCGTCCGCTGGGCGACGCCCTGGCCGGGGACGGCGACGTGCGGGCCGCGTGGCGGGTGGACCCCGCCGGCCGGCTGATCGTCGAGGTGACCGACGGCGGCGGGCCGACCCGGCCGGCCCCGGCGACCCCCTCCGTCACGGCGCACGGCGGACGCGGACTCAACATCATCACGGCGCTGGCCGACGACTGGGGCGTCCGGGACGACGCCCGTGGTGAGGTCACGGTGTGGGTCGTGGTCCACGCGGATGTGTACGACCCCGACGCGGGCTGCCGCCGGGACGACTTCGCCTCCCGGGTCGGGACACCACCGGTGGCCTCGATACCGGGCCTGGACTTCGCGGACGCGTTCGACGACCTCGACTAGGGCCTGTCCGGCGGGCCCTGCGGCCGGCCCCGGGCGGACCGGCCCCGGTGCGACCGCCCACGGGCCGGCGCGACCGCTCGACGGCCCGCCGCGACCGTCCACCGGCCCGGTCGTCGTCCACAGGGTCCCGTGGCTCCCACTGCGAACGGCTAGGCTCCCGCCAGTACCAGACGAGCCGTACCCGGGAGACACCCAGATGGCCAAGAAGCGACCTCAGACGAAGGCCACGCGGCCGCAGCTCACCGAGGGGGAGATCCCGGTCGTCGGCGCGCGGGAGCCCTGCCCCTGCGGCAGCGGCCGCCGCTACAAGGCCTGCCACGGCCGGGCCGCCGCCCACGCCGTGACCGAGCTGGTCCAGCGTCCCTTCGAGGGCCTGCCGGGCGAGGGCGACTGGGTGGCGCTGCGCGAGCTGGTCCCGGCCGCCACGGTCGAACTGCCCCTGAAGGACGGCCTGCCCGAGGGCGTCCCCTCCGTCACGCTCGCCACGGTGCTGCCGATGGCCTGGCCGGCCCTGCGCCGCGACGACGGCTCGGTCCTGTTGGGACTGCAGAACGACACCCCCTCCGGCGACATCAGCCGCGACCTCGCCGACACCCTCCTGCGGGCGCTGGAGGCGGAACCGGGCACGCCCGTGCAGGCCCGGCGCGCGCCGGCCGACGGCCCGCGGATGCAGGATCTGCTCGACCCGGAAGGCGCCTTCGAGCCAGTCGTGCACAGCGGGTTCGAGTTCTGGGTCCCGGACCCGGAGAACGCCACGCCGGAGGTGGCCGCCTCCCTGGAGCGGGCCAACGCGGCGGCGATCCCGACCGTGAAGCTGACCGGCGCCGACGCCGCGTACTGGTGCGAGACCCCGGAGAAGAACCACCTGCGCTGGGTCATGCCGCATCCGGAGGAGCGGCTTCTGGACGCGCTCGCGCGACTGCACGCGGCGGGTCGGTCGAGCCTGGGCGAGGGCACCCGGCTGGTGGGTTCCTTCCGGGCGCACGGCCTGACCGTGCCCGTCTGGGACCTGCCGAGCGGGGTCTCGGCCGCGGACGTGGAGAAGCCGGCCGCCGAGTTCGCCGAGCGGCTCGCCACCGCGCTGGCCTCGGACACCCCCCTCACGACCGACGAGCGTCGCGCGCGCGGAGGCCTGACCAACCGGCAGGTGACGCTCAGCTGACGCCCGGACGCGGCCCGGGCGCGCGCTGACCGACCGGTCAGCGCGCCGCATCGGGCCCGGGGGCGTGACTCCGCTCACAACTCCCGTTCGCACAAGGCGAGTCGGCGCCATAAGCGTCGATCTGCCGGTGTCCGGAAAGCCGATGAAAACATGAGATCGAATTTGCTTGGAGCCGATCTCTTGTTACCGTTCCAACAGCCCGGTTGCTGGTGCATCCCCCGTCGCCAGCAACCGGGTCTTTCCATGCCCGGCCCCGTTCCGGCACCGCCACCTGGCCCGGTGCCCCGCCCCGATCCCGTCCGGCGCAGGTACTCAACTGCTTTTCTCCGCGCCGGAGTTGCTGCCGGAACGCAACAGCAGCGGCCCGGCACCGGCCGCCCGCGCGAACTCCGCCACCGCGGTGCTGTCCGCGGACCCGCCCCGGCTTCGTCCACGGGGTGTCTCACAGGTGCCCGGCTCGTCGTCGGCGCCCACCGCGCACCGCATCCGCACCGTGCGCCCGTCGGGCCCCAGGAAGCTCAGGGCGGCCTCCAGGGCGCTGCCGGTGGCGTTGCGGTAGTAGGTGCGCGCCCAGGTGTCCCCGCCCTGGGTGAGTACGCAGGTCTGCGCCTCGACGCCCTCGGGGGAGGTGACCTCGGGACCGCAGCGGGCCGCGGTGGCCGCCCCGAGGCCGAGCAGCAGGGGCGTGCGGGAGGGTTCGGCGGGGGGCGCCTTGGCGTCCGTACCGTGACCGGTCGACGGCCGGCCGGCGTGGTCGTCGGTGCCGGGGGCCACGTCCCGCCGCTCGGCCGGGCGGGGTCCGTCGCCCGCCGGCCCCGCGGACGCCATCGCCAGGGGCAGGGCGATCACGCACACCACGGTGCCCCCGAGACCGAGGAGACGGAGCCATCGGGGACCCGGGGGCCGTCCCCCAGAATGTCGCTGCATGGTGCGGAAGATAACGAGCGGAGGCGGGCATCCCGTCCGGTGGACGCCCGACACCCTTACAACTCGGGCGCGCTCACACCCGTACGAGTGAGGGCGTCCACGACCGCGTCCACCACGGCCTCCACGTCGGGCACCCAGGGCGAGGCCGAACCGGGCAGCGGCGCGCGCTCCCAGCGGATGTCCCCCTGGCCGGTCCGCGAGGGGGGCAGGGCGAGATAGCCGCCCTCACCGTGGAAGCGCAGTGAACCGGGGACGAAGTCCTTGGCGTACAGCAGCTCGCCCAACTGCTCCATGGAGTAAGGCCGGACGAGGAACGACCAGCGGGTGGCCGAGGCGACCACCGGGCCGAGGCGCATGCCCTGCCGGTCGAGCGCGACGAGCGCGCGGGAGGCCGCGAGGGCGGGCAGGCTGACCGCGCAGGGCGCCTTCCCGCCGGTGGCCAGGACGATCGGTGCCGTCGGGCGGTTGGTCCACCACCAGCGGATCATGCGCGCGTCGGTGGTGGCCGTCAGAAGGCCGGGTTCGAAGGGATGGGCGCCGGGCACCGAGCATTCCGGGTCGGGGCAGCCGCACCGGGAGGTCCCCCGTGGGTTCGCCGTCACGCCCGGGAGTACGGGCCACTGCCACTCCGTCGCGAAGGTGAGGGCCGCGTCGATCAGTTCAGGCCCCCCGTCGCTGCGCCGGGACAGGAGCCTGCGTCGCCTTCCGAGGATCTCGCGCATGAGCGCTCGTTCCTTTCCGTTGCACCGCTGGCAACACCGTGGGTCACATCACACCATGTGTCGATCACTTCACTGTGCGTACCTGTTGGCGCATCACACCCCTGTCCGAGACAAGGGAAACCCCTGGGGGTCGAGCACTGGCTGCGCTTGCGCGGCCACTCCGTCCAATACTGCGCCCACCTCGAGCATGGGCCTGGCGTGGGGTGGCGAAGTCTGGCGTTTTGCCGTCCGCGTATTTCTCTCCGCCTCCACCACGGGAGGATGGGGCACGGTCGTCGGTGGCTAGGACGCCGGGGCGGGTCACCAGGTTCCGGGTGGCTCCCAACGACCCCTGGTCCTAACCGAGTACGTACCCATCACGACCGCTGTGACGCTCCGTGGAGCAAACCCAGTCGACCGCAAACACCCGTTACCCGATGCAGTTTTCAGCCAACTTCGCTATTACGCAAGGGAGCCGGACAAAGCGTGACCGACGAACCCTCCGACCCCGCGGACACCAGCAATCCCAGCAGGACAATGCTGGACATCCCCTCACGAGTGCGTGTACATGTGGAGACACCGCTGGCGGCGCAGAATGACATGGGGGTTTGCGATGCTTCTGAGCAATACGCACCGGTCCGAGAGCCGGACGCCATGAACGCCCCCCACCCTTCGAAAGTGGCCGGAATCGATTCAACGGTTCCCTCGCCCGCACACACTGTCGCCCCCGCGTCCGCCGCCCCGGCCGCCCCACCGGTTCCTCCCGGCGCGGGAGCGCTCCTCCAGGACCGGCTGGCCGGCTGGGTCTCCGATCTCACGACCCTCCACGAACTCACCGAACGCCTGGCCCGTACGGCCACGCTGCCCGACGCCCTCCAGGAAGTGCTGCGGGCCGGATCCGCCCTGGTGGGCGCCCGGCGCGGGCTCGTCGTCCTGGAACCCGCCGACGGCCTCGGCCCCGACACCACGATCGGCCTCGGCCTCGGCCGCGCCGACCTCGGCCACATCGAGACCGTGCCGCGCAGCTCCATGTCGTACGGCCGCATCCTCGACGGTCTGCCCGGCGGCGAGGGCGGGATCGCCCAGCCCGACCTGCTCTCCGAGGACGGCCTCGACCCCCGGCACCGCGAGGTGGCCGCCCGCCTCGGCTACGCCGCCAGCTACGCCCTGCCCCTGACCGCCGGCGAGGGCGCCGACCGCCTGGGCGCGGCCGTCTGGCTCTACGACGAGCCCGCCGAGCCGGTCGAGCGCCGGCGCCACCTGGTCGGGCTGTACGTGCGCCACGCCGCCGAGCACCTCGCGCGCCTCCTCGAACTCGAGCGCACCCGCGCGTGCATGACGACGATGACGGAGGAGCTGCTGCCCTCCCGGCTGCCGCGGGTGGCCGGCGTCCAGCTCGCCGCCCGGCACCGCACCGGTCCGCACGGCGGCGGCGACTGGTACGACGCACTGCCGCTGCCCGACGCGGCGCTGGGCCTGGCCGTCGGCTCCGTCACCGGCTCCGGGCCGAGCGCGGTGGCCGCGATGGGACGGCTGCGGGCCTCCCTGCGGGCGTACGCCGTGATGGAGGGCGAGGACCCCGTCGCCGTCCTGTCCGACCTGGAGCTGCTGCTGCGGCTGACCGAGCCCGCGCGGTCGGCCACCGCGCTGTTCGCCTACTGCGAGCCCGCTCTGCGCAAGATCACCCTGGCCGGTGCCGGGCACTGCCCGCCCCTGTTGGTGGGCGCGCGGCGCACCGAGTTCGTCGAGACCTCCGTGTCCGCGCCGCTGGGCATGCTGGCCTGCTGGGAGGCGCCGAGCGTGGAGCTGGAGGCCGAGGCCGGGGAGACGGTGCTGCTCTACACGGACGGCCTGCTGCACCGTACCGGCGACCCCGTCGACCGCGCCTTCGCCCGGCTGCACGCGGCCGCGGCCGGGGTTCCCCGGTCGATCCGCCACGACCCGGGCGCGGTCGCCGACCACGTGCTGCGGACGGTGCTGCCGGAAGGGCTGGACGCGGCCGGCGGCGCGGACGACGTCGTCCTGCTCGCGGCGCGCTTCGAGTGAGGACCGGAGCGGGGTGTCCGCCCCGTCCCGTTCCGGCAGCGGTAAGAGGTCCTTCGCCCCTGGGCCCCCTTCTGTACGACCGTACGATGGAGGGGGCCCAGTGCCGTATCGAGGAGGATGACCGTGGCGGAAGAGCTCCCGGAGACCCCGGAGACCGCTGAAGAAGAGCCGATCAAGGCACGGAAGAACGGCCTGTACCCGGGCGTGTCCGACGAGCTGGCCGAGAACATGAAGTCCGGCTGGGCCGACACGGAACTGCGTGACCTGGAACCGATCGCCCAGGCCGCCGAGACCGCCGCCCGCCGCACCGCGCTCTCCGCCCGTTTCCCGGGCGAGCGTCTGGTGATCCCCGCCGGCAACCTGAAGACCCGCTCGAACGACACGGAGTACGCCTTCCGCGCCTCGGTCGAGTACGCCTACCTCACCGGCAACCAGACCGAGGACGGCGTGCTGGTCCTGGAGCCCCGGGGCGAGGGCCACGCCGAGACGATCTACCTCCTGCCGCGCTCCGACCGGGAGAACGGCGAGTTCTGGCTCTCCGGCCAGGGCGAGCTGTGGGTGGGCCGCCGGCACTCCCTCTCCGAGGCCGAGAAGCTGTACGGCATCCCCGCCGCCGACGTGCGCGAACTGGCCGCCCTCCTGCGCGAGGCCACCGGCCCGGTGCGGGTCGTGCGCGGCCACGACGCCGGCATCGAGGCCGCGCTGACCGACAAGGTCACCGCCGAGCGCGACGAGGAGCTGCGCGTCTTCCTCTCCGAGGCCCGCCTGGTCAAGGACGAGTTCGAGATCGGCGAGCTGCAGAAGGCCGTCGACTCGACGGTCCGCGGCTTCGAGGACGTCGTGAAGGTCCTCGACAAGGCCGAGGCGACGAGCGAGCGCTACATCGAGGGCACGTTCTTCCTCCGCGCGCGCGTGGAGGGCAACGACGTCGGCTACGGCACCATCGCCGCCGCCGGTCCGCACGCCTGCACGCTGCACTGGGTGCGCAACGACGGGCCCGTGCGCTCCGGCGACCTGCTCCTGCTGGACGCGGGCGTCGAGACGCACACGTACTACACCGCCGACGTCACGCGGACGCTGCCGGTCAACGGCCGCTTCAGCGAGATCCAGAAGAAGATCTACGACGCCGTGTACGACGCCCAGGAGGCCGGCATCGCGGCCGTGCGGCCGGGCGGCAAGTACCGCGACTTCCACGACGCCGCGCAGCGCGTGCTGACCGAGCGGCTCGTCGAGTGGGGTCTGGTCGAGGGGCCCGTGGAGCGGGTGCTGGAGCTGGGCCTGCAGCGCCGCTGGACGCTGCACGGCACCGGGCACATGCTCGGCATGGACGTCCACGACTGCGCCGCCGCGCGCGTGGAGTCGTACGTCGACGGGACGCTGGAGCCGGGCATGGTGCTGACGGTCGAGCCGGGGCTGTACTTCCAGGCCGACGACCTGACCGTGCCGGAGGAGTACCGCGGGATCGGCGTCCGGATCGAGGACGACATCCTGGTCACCCGGGACGGGAACCGTAACCTGTCCGACGGTCTGCCGCGGCGGTCCGACGAGGTCGAGGCGTGGATGGCTTCGCTCAAGGGCTGACACCGAGCCGATGGCCGGGTACCGGTGCGGTGCCCGGCCATCGCCGTGTCCGCTTCACGTACACGTGCACGTACCTGGGGGAGGGCTTCGTGGACGACTTCTGGTCAGGGGTCGGTGTCGACCTGCATCTGGAGACCGACGGCAGCGAGGGGCGGCGGGCCGGGCTGGAGCGGGCGCTGCGGGACGCCGTGCGGAGCGGACGGCTCGCCCCGGGCACCCGGCTGCCGGCCACCCGGCGGCTCGCGACCGAGGTCGGCATCTCGCGCAACACCGTCAAGGCCGCGTACGACCAGCTGGTCGCCGAGGGCTACCTGACCGCACGCCAGGGGTCGGGCACGCGGGTCGCCGCGCTGTTCTCCGCCGCCGCGGAACCGCCGGCCGCCGCGGCACGCGCGCGTGAGCCCCGCTTCGACCTGCGGCCCGGCAGCCCCGACGTCGGCGCCTTCCCGGCGGCGGCCTGGCTGCGCGCGCTGCGCCGGGCGATCGCCACGGCACCCTCCCCGGCCTACGACTACGGCGATCCGCGCGGGCGGACGGAGCTGCGGACGGCACTGTCGGGGTATCTGGGGCGGGCGCGCGGGGTGATCGCGCCGCCGGAACGGATCGTGATCACCTCCGGGTACGTGCAGGGGCTCGCGCTGCTCACGCGCGCGCTGGAGGGCGCCCCGGTGGGCATGGAGGACCCCGGACTGCCGTTCCACCGGGAGGTCGTACGGCGCAACGGCGGGCACGTGGTGCCGGTGCCGGTCGACGAGCGGGGGGTGCGCACACGGGAGCTGGGTGACCTCGGGGCGGTCGTCGTCACGCCCGCGCACCAGTACCCGACCGGTGTGACGCTGCATCCGGAGCGGCGGCGGGCACTGACGGACTGGGCACGCGCGCGTGGCGCGCTGATCGTCGAGGACGACTACGACGGCGAGTTCCGCTACGACCGGCAGCCCGTCGGCGCCCTCCAGGGAATGGCGCCGGGGCGGGTGGCCTACCTCGGCACCGCCTCGAAGACCCTCGGACCGGCGCTGCGGCTGGGCTGGATGGTGCTGCCGCCGCACCTCGTCGACGCCGTCGCCGACGCCAAGCTGCACAACGACCACCACACCGAGACCATCGGCCAGCTGGCCCTCGCCGAACTGATCGCCGGCCACGCCTACGACCGTCACGTGCGCGCGTGCCGACTGCGCTACCGGCGCCGCAGGGACCTGCTCCTCGACCGGCTGGGGGCGTGCAGGGGCGTGCGCGGGGTCGCGGCCGGGCTGCACGCGCTGGTCGAGGTCCGCGACGAGGCGGAGGTGCTGGAACGGGCGGAGGCCGAGGGCCTCGCGGTCGGCCGGCTCGGCGACCACTGGCACGCGCGTGAGGACGCCGGGGAGCGGCCGCAGGGACTGGTGGTGGGGTACGGGACACCGCGGGAGCGGGCCTATCCGGAGGCGCTGGACGTGCTGGTGAAGGTGCTGGAAGGAACCTGAGCGGTGCTCCGGCGTCCGGCTCGGTGGACCAACGATCCGGTGTCCGATTGGTGCTGCTGACGGGCCCACCGGGCCCCTAGCTTCGTGAGCATGACCAAGACGCCGCCGCAGCGGCTGCTCACCCTGGCCCAGTTGAGCAACTCCGTCGGGGACGGCGCCTACTACACGACGTCGGCGCTCTACTTCACCCAGGTCGTCGGTCTCGCTCCCGCGCGCGTGGGGCTGGGACTGACCATCGGCTGGGCGGTCGGCTCGCTGGCCGGACTTCCGCTGGGCCGGCTGGCCGACCGGTGTGGCCCGCGCGGCACGGCGGTGCTGCTGGCGCTGGCGACCGGGTCTGCGGTGGCGTCCTTCACGCTCGTGCGCGGCTTCGTCCCGTTCGTGCTGGTGGCCTGTGCGTACGCGACCGCGCAGTCCGGGCTGGCGGCGGCACGGCAGGCGCTGCTGGCGGGACTGGTGCCCGCAGGGGAGCGGACGGGGCTGCTGGCCCGGCTCCAGTCGACGCTCAACGCGGGGCTGGCGGTGGGCGCCGGACTCGGCGGGCTCGCCCTGCACGCCGGGACGCGGGCGGCGTACCTCGCGGTGTTCGCGGTCGACGCGGTGAGCTTCCTGGGGTGCGCGCTGCTGCTCCTCGGGCTGCCCCGCGTCGCCTCCGTCCCGGTCCGCCCGCACGGTGGCCCCGGCGTGCTGCGCGACCGGCCGTACGCGGTCGTCGCGCTGCTGAACACCGTGCTGTTGCTGCGGCTGCCGCTGCTCAGCCTGGTCCTGCCGCTGTGGATCACCGAGCGGACCGGGGCGCCGGCCTGGCTGGTGTCCGCGCTGTTCGTGCTCAACACCGCCGCGGTGACGGTGTTCCAGGTGCGGGCGGCGCGGGGCGTCACCGGTCCGGTCAGTGCCACGCGCGTCCTGCGGCGTGCGGGCTGGGTGATGTGCGCCGCCTGCGCCGTGTTCGCGCTGTCCGCCGGGACCTCCGCGTGGGTGGCGGCGGGCGTCCTGGTGGTGGGGGCGGTGCTCCAGGTGGCGGCCGAAATGGGGCAGTCGGCGGGCTCCTGGCAGCTCTCCTTCGACCTGGCCCCGGCCGACCGCGTGGGCGAGTACCAGGGGCTGTTCGGCACGGGCGTCACCGTGGCCCGCACCCTCGGCCCGCTCGTCCTGACCACCCTCCTCGTGGAGTGGGGCCCGCCGGGCTGGCTGCTGCTCGCCGGAGTGACCCTGGCGGCCTCGTACGCCATGGGCCCGGCGGCACGGCGGGCTGCCGCCGGGCGGGAGGGGGACGCCGGGGAATCCGGCGCCGTTCGCTCGACCCCGGCCACCCGCCGCTCCGAAGCGTGAGCGGCACGGGGCCCACCGGCAGGCGCCCCGATCCTGGCGGCTCCGTACGCCAGGGGCCCGGCGGCACGACGGGCTGCCGCCGGGCCGGAGGGAGCCCGAGAAACTCTGCTCCGGTCAGCCGGGCTTGCGGGGCGTGAGCGGCAGGGTGTCCACGAACAGCGCGCCCGCCAGCAGGCCGGCGCTGCCGCGCGGACTCCACCCGCGCGCGTGGAGGTCGGCGTCGAGCGCGGTCAGGGCCGTGCGGCCCGCCCGCTTCGCCGTGCCGCCCGCCTCGAGGACGGCACGGGCGCCCGCCTGGACGTGCCGCAGTCCCGCCGGGCCCGCGCTGTGGAGGAGTTCGGTGTCCTGGAGCGTGGACATGACGGTGAGCAGGGCGTCGAGCCGGGCCTCCGCCTCGCTCGCGCCCGCCGAGCGGGCCGCGGTGAGCGCGGTCAGCGCCCGCCGGACGTGCGGGAACCCGGCCCGCGCCTCACCCCGGGCGCCGGCCGCGCCGTACCTCGCCGACACCGTGGAGCCGCGCGACGGACGGCGCGGGGCGCCCCGGTCGGGGTGCGCGGCGATCCGTTTGGCGGTGCGGGTGACCTCGGCACCGCGCGCGCGGGGGTCCAGGGCGGCCGCCGACACCAGCAGGCCGAGGGTCCACAGCGCGCCCCGGTGGCCGCCGCCGGCCAGCCCCACCGCATGCTCGGCGCACCGCCCGATCGCGCCCAGTTCGGCACGCAGCCGCGGGGTGGGTTCGCCGGTGCGGCGGGCGGCGGCGGCCATCGCCGCGAGGCCGGGCGCGAGCGCCTTCGCCGACCAGCGCAGTCCGCGGTGGTCGCGGCGGGTGACGCGGGCGGCGAGGTCGCGCGGGTCGGGCAGCCCGGGCTTGGGGGCCAGGGCCAGTTGTCCGGTCAGCGCGGCCACGGCAGCCTGCGCGAGCGTCTCGTCCTCGCGGCTGGTCATCGCCGTACCCTACGAGGACGCGGAGGCCGTCGGGGCGTCGCTCGGCGGAGTTCCGGTCGGGGCTCCGCTCGGCGGGGTGCCGGTCGGGGCGTCGCCCGGGGGTGTGCCGCCACCGCCGCCGCCCGCGCCGGTGTTCTCCGCGTCGGGGTCGACGCCCAGGGTCAGGGAGCCCTTGTAGCCCTTGGACGGGTCGGCCTTCTTGACGGGCTTGAGGGTGAGCAGGCCGCCGACGGCGCCGCCGCCGTCGTAGACCATGTCGTCGTCGAGCCTGGTGTAGGTGCCGGAGTGCCGGGCGTAGGGCTCCAGCGTGAAGATCTCCTCGGCGATGTCGTCGGCGAAGAACAGCTGACCGGTGTGGTTGACCTTGCCGCCCTCGTAGGTGCCGTCCTCCTTCGCGCCGCCGGTGTGGACCTTGAGATGGATGTGGCAGGTGCGGGGCGTGTACCAGCCGGGGAAGATCGTCTCGAACTTGACGACCCCGTTGGCGTTGGCGATCTGGTAGCCGCGCAGGTAGGTGTCGTCGGCGGCGGTCGAACCGTCCTCGCTCTCGGCCGGGGCGGAGCCGCCGGGGTTGGCGGTGGTGTAGCCGGAGTAGTAGCCCCACGCGTCGCAGTGCCAGATCTCCACCGCCGCGCCGGGCACCGGGGTGCAGCCGTCGGTGGCGTCCACGACGGTCAGGCGCAGGGTCAGCGGGACGCCGCTCTTGCCCTCGGTGATGTCCTTGCGCACCAAGGCACCGTCGAGGTAGTACGGCCCCTCGGTGACGCTCGACATCAGCGTCATGCAGGCGCCGTCGGCCGAGGTCGCCGAAGCCGTGGCCGTCGTCGTGGTTTCCGTTTCCGTCGCCGTGCCGGCGAACGCCGACTGATAGCCGGCGACGGCGAGGCCGCCGGCCGCGACCGTGCCGCCGGTCACCGCGAGGGCGCGGCGCCGGGTGATGGAGGTGTCCTTGTGGTTTCCCGTCATGGAGACGAAACCTAGGAACGCGACCCGTCAGGGACGTGGGCGGAAGCTGGCAAGCGGCTGTGAGTGCCGTCGGATCCGGCTCCGTCCTGCCGACGGGAGGTCAGACGGCCATGAGCGGTGCGCCCTTGCGCCACTTGAGGATCTTGTCGAAGCTGACCACGGCACCGCCGAGACCCGGTTCGTTGCCGATGTGGACGTGGTCGGCGAGTTCCCGGATGAGGTACAGGCCGCGGCCCGCCTCGGCATCCGCGTGCGCGGGGGTGGGGGCGGGGGCGGGGCGTTCGGCCGTGAAGCCGGGGCCCGAGTCGGCGACCTCGATGCGGCACTTCTCGCCGTCGAGATAGGCGGTGACCCGGTAGGCCTCCGAACAGCCCCCGTGCGCCGCGCTCTTCCCGCCGTGCTCGACGGCGTTGGCGCAGGCCTCGCTCAGGGCGACGGAGAGGTCGTACGAGACGTCGGGGTCGACACCCGCCGTCTCCATCGTGCCGAGCAGCAGACGCCGGGCCAGCGGCACGCTCGCGGCATCGCGCCGCAGATGGAGTGACCACCAGATGCTCATGCTCCAGCCTCCAGGCCGCGGCTCGACATACCGATACGTATTGCCGCCCTGAACCGTGAGTAAGCGCGATTTCCGCGTGATGCCGCCCATATGGCGGGTGTGGGGGCCGTGGAAAACGGTGTATGCGCGTCCCAGAGGAATCACTCATACCTGTCGCATCAGAAGGCGATCTTCCGGTTCGGGGGATCCTGCGGACCTGGCGTACGGCCGCCGCAGGCCCAGTGCGATGATGAGCCCGCCATGACTGACCCCCACCAGCGCACGGCGCGCTCCGGAGTCGCTCTCCGGCTGCTGCGGGCCGCGGTGTTCGCCGCGGTCTGCGTCGTGCTGGCCGGGGCCGGTCACACGCTCGCCTCCTGCGCCGCCGTCCCGTTGTGGACGCTGGGCGCAGGATTCCTGGGAGCCCTCGCGGTCGTGGTGCCGCTCGCCGGGCGCGAGCGGTCGCTGCCGGGCATCGCGGCCCTGCTCGCCGTCGGGCAGACCGTCCTGCACACCCTGTTCGGCCTCGGCCAGCACACGTCGACGGCCGTCGCGTCGACCACGACGACGGCCACCGCCGCCTCCGACGCCGCACTGATCGAGCGGGCCGCACGGCTCGTGTGCGGGGCCACCGCCGCCGCACTGAGCCCGGCGCAGGCCCAGAGGATCCTCGTCGAGGCCCGGCTCCAGCCGGCCGGTGACGGCGTGGGGACCGGGACCGGTATGGGGTCCATGCACCATCCGGCGGACGCCCTGGCCGACACCGCGGGCTCGTCGACGGCGCTGCTGCCGTCCCTGCCGATGCTGCTCGCCCACGTCCTCGCGGCCGTCGCCGCCGGATGGCTGCTGCGGCACGGCGACGCGGCCCTGCTGCGGCTCATGGACCTGTCCGCGCACGGCGTCGCCGAAGCCGCGTGCGTACGGTCCCTGCGCGGGGCGCTCGCCCTGGTGCGCGCCCTGCTCGCCGGACTGCCCGCTCTGCCGGAGGCCGTTCCGCGCACCGCGCTGCTCCCCTCCCCCAGGCCGTCCGCCGAGGCGCTCCAGCACACGGTGATCAGGCGCGGTCCACCGGCCGCCGCTCTCGTCCTCGCTGCCTGACACGACGCGACCAGCACTCCACTTCACGGGGAGGGGCGGCCGCCGTCGTGCGGCACGCGCGTGCGCACGCTTCCGCGTGTCCACGCCCGACCCCTCACGGTCGGACCTCACCGTTTCTCACCGTCGTACCTCACTCGAAGTGGAGTGCTCACTGTCATGAAGCCTGCCCTGAAGGTTTCCCGCCTCGCCGCCGCCGCTGCCGTCGCCGGGTCCGCCGTTCTCGTCCTGTCCTCGCCCGCCCTCGCGCACGTCAGCGTGCAGCCGGAGGGCACGGCCGCGAAGGGCGGCTACGCCGTCGTGAACTTCCGCGTCCCCAACGAGCGCGACAACGCCTCGACCACCGGGCTGGAGGTCAACTTCCCGGCCGACACCCCCCTCTCCTCGGTGATGCCGCAGAAGATCGACGGCTGGAAGATCACGGTCACCAAGAGCAAGCTCACCAAGCCGCTGGAGGTGCACGGGCGGCAGATCTCCGAGGCCGTCTCCAAGGTGACCTGGACCGCCGACGGCAAGGGCATCGAGCCCGGCTTCATCCAGCAGTTCCCGGTCTCGATCGGCGCTCTGCCCGAGAACGCCGACCAGCTCGTCTTCAAGGCGATCCAGACGTACTCCAACAAGGAGGTCGTGCGCTGGATCGAGGTGCAGGAGGAGGGCGCCGAGGAGCCGGCGAACCCGGCACCGGTGCTCGCCCTGTCCGCCGCCGAGGACGACCACTCCCACGGTTCGTCCGCCGAGGAGTCGTCCGACAAGTCCGGTGACGCCGAGCCGGCCGCCGCCGCCACCGAGGCCGCCGACTCCTCCGACGGCACCGACACCACCGCCCGGGTCCTGGGCGTCGTCGGCATCGTCGTCGGTGCCGCCGGTGTGGCGTACGGCGTGCTCGCCGGCCGCCGCCGGGCCACCGACGCCTCCTGAGGCCCGCTCGTCAGCGGTGCGCGTCATGCACACGCATGCTTTCGAGGGCCTCAACCGCGGGCGGTCGCCGGCTATTCCGTTCCGCCGCCGCACGGATGACGGAGGGACGCCCCGCGGCT
>NZ_JBFBCB010000084.1:0-18161 GCF_040682975.1 Streptomyces sp. NPDC051051 | reverse complement strand
GCTTCCTTTCCGGCGGTTCCGACTCTATCAGATCCTTTCGGCCCCGATTCCCCGTCGGAGGGGGTTGCCTTCCCGGCCCTTGGGCCGTTCCGACGTCTCAAACCTTAGCGGATCCTCCCCGGCGAGCGCTAATCGAGCTGCCGGACCCAAATCGAATTGAATTCGGGCACGCCGAATACAACCCCGCTGGGAGATCTTGCTTTGGTTTGTGTGCCGCTATTGCGGCGGAGGTGTCACCGGAGAACCGTTACGGCTCCGCGGCAACCCGAAGAACCTTACGGAGCGGGCGGAGGGCTGTCAAGTAGCTCTTGTCAAGATCTTTAGTCCAGGTCGGTGAGGCGTCCGCCGGCGTCCGGCTGGGCGTGCTCCACCCGGCGAAGGAGCCTGATCAGGACATCGCCGAGAGCCGTGCGGTCGTCGGCGGAGAGGTCCTGGAGGAGGTCCTCCTCGAAGACCGTCGCCAGTCGCATCGCCTCGAGCCACTTCTCCCTGCCCTCGGTCGTCAGCTCCACGATCACCCGGACCCGGTTGGTCTCGTCCCGCTGCCGGGTCACCAGACCTTCCGCGACCATGCGGTCTATCCGGTGGGTCATCGCGGCCGGCGTCAGACCCAGGCGCTTGGCCAGGTCGCTGGGACCCATGCGGTAGGGGGCGCCGGAGAGGACGAGGGCCTTGAGGACCTCCCAGTCGGCGTTGCTGATGCCGAGCCCGGCGGTCTGGCGGCCGTAGGCGACGTTCATGCGGCGGTTCAGGCGGGAGAGCGCCGAGACGATCTGCTCGACCTGGGGGTCGAGGTCCTGGAACTCCCGCTGGTAGGCGGCGATCTGCTCTTCGAGGGTCGGCTCGCCGCCGATGCCCGTACTGCCGGAGGTGTCGCCCATGGGCGTCAGTATCGCACGGGGCTCGTTGGCGTTGAAGTTCTTCGGAGTGTACTGTTTAGCTTCGAAATTTATCTTCGAAGTCTTCGGTTCTAAGAACTGGGACTCATCAACTACCTGGAAGAGGTGAACGTGACCAGGGCCATGGGCGCAGCGATGCGCCGGATCCACGTGGGCAACGCACTCAGCGCGTTCGGGCTCGGCTTCACCGTCCCCTACCTGTACGTCTATGTGGCGCAGGTGCGGGGGCTCGGTGCCGTGACGGCGGGGCTCGTGCTCGCCGTGTTCGCCGTGGCCGCGCTGATCGTGCTGCCGTTCGCCGGCCGGGCGATCGTGCGGCGCGGCCCGTTGCCGGTGCTGATCGCCGCCCTGGTCACCGCCGCGCTGGGCGCACTGAGCCTGGGACTCGCCGGGAACGCCGCCGCCGTACTGGCCGCCGCGGCCGCGCTGGGGGCCGGGCAGGCCGTGATGCAGCCGGCGCTGGCCACGATGATCGTGGACTGCTCGACCGCGGAGACCCGGTCGCGGGCCTTCGCGACGCAGTTCTTCCTGCAGAACCTGGGTCTCGGGGTCGGTGGGCTCATCGGCGGGCATCTCGTCGACACCACGCGCGTGTCCTCCTTCACCCTGCTGTTCGCGATCGAGGCGGCGATGTTCCTGCTGCTGGTCGTGGTGATGGCGAGCGTCCGGATGCCGCACTCGCCGCGGGTGGAGGGTGCTCCGCGGGGGGCGGCGAAGGGCGGCTGGAAGCAGCTGCTCGGCAACCGGGCCATGGTGCAGTTGTCCGTCCTGGGTTTCGTGCTGTTCTTCGCCTGCTACGGGCAGTTCGAGTCGGGGCTCAGTGCGTACGGGGTGGAGGCCGCGGGCATCTCGACGTCCGCCCTCGGGACCGCTCTCGCCGCCAACACCGCGGTGATCGTCGTCGCGCAGTTCGCGGTGCTGAGGTTCGTCGAGCGGCAGAAGCGGTCGCGGGTGATCGCGGCCGTGGGGCTGATCTGGGCCGTGGCGTGGGCCGTGGCGGGGTACGCCGGGCTCGGGAACGGCAGCCAGGAGATGGCGACGGCCGCGTTCGTGTCGACGTACGCGCTGTTCGGGCTGGGCGAGGCGATGCTGTCGCCGACGGTCGCGCCGCTGGTGGCCGATCTGGCGCCGACCGGGCTCGCCGGGCAGTACAACTCGGCGTTCGCGCTGGTCAAGCAGTTGGCGCTGGCGGTGGGCCCGGCCGTGGGAGGGCCGATGGGGGCGTCGTTGCACGCGCCGTACGTCGTGACGTTCCTGCTGTTCTCGCTGGGGATCACGGTGCTCGCACTGCGGCTGGGGCGGCAGCTCACCGTCGTGCAGGATCAGCCGTGGGTGGCGCGGAAGCGGGTGGTGGCCCGGGGAGGGGCCGCAGTGGAGCCGGTCGCCGCGGAGGCGTGAGGCACGGAGGGGAGGCGGCCGTCGTCGGGAGGCGACGGCCGCCTTCTGCGTGTCGGGGACCGGGGTCAGCGGTCGGCCGTCACCAGGGTCGCGGTGAAGGGGAAGACCGTCGTGTCGGCGGGGAGCGCGGCGCGGACGGTGTCGGCGGCTCGGGTGAGGGCCTCCTCGCCCCCGGTCCCGGTGATCGTCCGGCCCCAGGGGATCGCGGAGAGGTGGCCGGGGACGTGGTCCCGGAGCGGGGGGAGGGTGATGGCGAAGGTGAGGTCGCGGCGGGTCGTCCGCCGGAAGCCCGCTGCGTCCAGGGTGGCGGTGAGGCGGTCCGCGGCGTGGAAGGCTTCCTGGAAGTCCGCTGCCGCGTCCGGACCGCCGTACTGCCGCACCGCTCGGAGCTGGGCGGCGAAGTAGGGGGACGCTTCGAGGTTCGACCAGACGGTGGCGGCGAAGCGGCCTCGGGGGCGCAGCACGCGGGCCGTCTCGCGCAGGGCGGCGTCGAGGTCGGGGAAGAACTGGGCGCCCTGCTGGCAGAGGACGACGTCGAAGGTCGCGTCCGGGTAGGGGAGGTCGTCGGCGGGTGCGGCGGTGAACTCGATGTCGGGATAGAGGCGCGGGTGGTGCTCCACGGCGACCTTGAGCATCGCCTCGTCGGGGTCGGCGCCGGCGACGCGGCCGGTGGGGCCGGCCTGTGCGGCGGCGGCGCGGGCCGCGAAGCCGGTGCCGCACGCGAGGTCGAGGACGGTGGCGCCGGGGTAGAGGTCCGCGGCGTCCACGAGTGCGGTCACGAAGGGCGCCATGAGGGGCGCGACGTA
Organism: Streptomyces sp. NPDC051051; assembly: GCF_040682975.1. NCBI lineage: Bacteria > Bacillati > Actinomycetota > Actinomycetes > Kitasatosporales > Streptomycetaceae > Streptomyces > Streptomyces sp. NPDC051051. The sequence continues at coordinate 15,058 of NZ_JBFBCB010000084.1, read as the reverse complement.
GTGTTCGTAGCGCTCGGGGGCGCTTCCCTTGAGGTGAAAGCCCGTTGCGTCTGCCATGGGGAGCTACTAGCACCGGGAGGGGCGTTCGCCTAGGTGGCGCGCGCCAGGGAATGGGTGTTCGAGGCTGGTTTCAGTCGGTGGGCTTGGGCAGGACGAACTCGCACCACACCGCTTTTCCGCCGCCGAGGATGCGTCTGCTGCCCCAGTTGGAGGCGATCGTGGCGACGATGGCGATGCCCCGGCCCGACTCGTCGGCGGGCTCCGCGCGGCGGCGGCGTGGCAGGTGGTCGTCGCCGTCGGTGACCTCGATGATCAGGCGGCGGTCGGTACGGCGCAGACGCAGGCGCATGGGCGGGATGCCGTGCTGGAGGGAGTTGGCGACGAGTTCGCTGGTGGCGAGGACTCCCAGGTCGTGCAGCTCGGCGGGGAAGCGCCAGCTGGTGAGGACGCCGGAGGCGAAGGCACGCGCGCGGGGGGCCGCCTCGACGCCGCCGAGCAGTTCCAGGGCGGCGTTGTGGAACAGCTCGCCCTCGGGGCCGGTGCGGGCGGGGTGCTGGAGGACCAGGACGGCCACGTCGTCGTCGTGGTCCGCGGCGACGCCGGCCGAGCGGACCAGGCGGTCGCAGACCACCTGGGGGGAGCCGGTGGCGCCGGCCAGGGCACGCTCCAGGGCGGCGATGCCCTCGTCGAGGTCCTCGTTGCGCCGCTCGACCAGGCCGTCGGTGTAGAGGACTGCGGTGGACCCCGGGCCGAGGGGGATCGAGCCGGAGGCGTGCATCCAGCCGCCCGTGCCGAGCGGGGGGCCGGTGGGTTCGTCGGCGCGCTGGACGGTGCCGCTCTCGTCGCGGACCAGGATCGGCAGGTGGCCCGCGGAGGCGTACACCAGCCGCCCCTCGTTGGGGTCGTGGATGGCGTACACGCAGGTGGCGATCTGGTTGGCGTCGATCTCCATGGCGAGGCCGTCGAGGAGCTGGAGGATCTCGTGCGGCGGGAGGTCGAGGCGGGCGTAGGCGCGGACGGCGGTGCGGAGCTGGCCCATGACGGCGGCCGCCCGGACGCCGCGGCCCATGACGTCGCCGATGACGAGGGCGGTGCGGCCGCCGCCGAGGGTGATGACGTCGTACCAGTCGCCGCCGACCGCCGCCTCGGTGCCGCCGGGGTGGTAGGTGGCGGCGATGCGGAGGTCGTCGGGTTCTTCCAGCTCCTGGGGGAGCAGGGAGCGCTGGAGGGTGACGGCGGTCTCGCGCTGGCGGCGCTCGCTGGCTCTGAGCCGTTCGGCGGCTTCGGCGTGGTCGGTGACGTCGGTGGCGAACACCAGGACGGCGCTCTCGCCGTGGTTCTCCGGGACCGGGGTGCAGGTGAAGGTGTAGGAGCGGCCGTCGGGCGCCTTGCGGGACTTCAGGGTGCGGGGCTTGCCGCTGCGCTGGGCCTGGTCGAGGAGCGGCATCAGGCCCAGGTCGCGCAGCTCGGGGAGGGCGTCGGCGGCGGGTTCGCCGAGGGGCCGTGCGCCGAAGGCCGCCGTGTAGGCGTCGTTGACGTAGGCGAGGCGGTGGTCGGGGCCGTGCACCAGGGCCACCAGGGCCGGGACGCGGTCGAGGACCTCGCGGGCGGGAAGTTCGTCGACGGCGGGCACCGGGGGCGGGTCGTCGTCGGTGAGGTGTTCGGCGCGGGCCGCGGGTACGGAGTTCTCGCTCCGCCGGTCCGTCATGGTGACCGGGTGCTCCGCTCGCGCGGCGGCGCGGCGCTGCGTTCCGGGGAGGCGGGCGCTCCAGCGCGTGAAGTTCACGAATCCTTGCCTCGTGTAGTCGTCGACGGCCGGCTCCGGGCCCGGCCTGCCTGGGCTGCGAAGGCCGCGCGGCGGTGGCGGCACATTGTTGCAGCACCCGGGGTGTGGAGCACGGGGGAACAGCCTCGTGGGTCGGCGGGGGCGGGTGGTGGCCCGCCGGGGGCTCGGGAGGGGCGGTGAGCAGGGAGCAGTCTGGCAGTGCGGCCGCCGTCCGGGCCGACATTCGTCAGACGTGGGAGCGGTCGGTGGAGTTCCTGGATCGGGTCAGGACGACCCCTTCGGGTCGCCGGAAGACTCGTCAGAAGGCTTTCCACCGGCAGCGAGTTCGAACTCCGCGCGGGGGTGTTCGAGGGATCCGAGCGAGACGATCTCCCGTTTGAAGAGTCCGGACAGCGTCCACTCCGCGAGCACGCGCGCCTTGCGGTTGAAGGTGGGGATGCGGCTGAGGTGGTAGGCGCGGTGTATGAACCAGGCCGGGTAGCCCTTCAGCTTGCGTCCGTAGACGTGCGCGACGCCCTTGTGCAGCCCCAGGGAGGCGACCGAGCCGACGTATTTGTGCGCGTACGTCTGCAGGGGCTCGCCGCGCAGGGAGCGGGCGATGTTGTCGCCGAGGAGCTTGGCCTGGCGTACCGCGTGCTGGGCGTTCGGGGCGGTGTGCGCGCCGGGCCGGTCGGCGGTCACGTCGGGGACGGCGGCGGCGTCCCCGGCCGCCCACGCGTGCGTGACGCCCTCGATGGTCAGCTCCGGGGTGCACTTGAGGCGGCCGCGCTCGGTGCGGGGCAGGTCGCTGGCGTCGAGCACCGGGTGGGGTTTGACGCCGGCGGTCCACACGACCGTACGGGTCGGGAAGCGGGCGCCGTCGCTGAGGACGGCGACACGGTCCGCGCACGACTCCAGGCGGGTGCCGAGGCGGACGTCGATGTTGCGGCGGCGCAGCTCGCTGACCGTGTAGCGCCCCATGTCCTCGCCGACCTCCGGAAGGATCCGGTCGGAGGCCTCGACGAGGATCCACTTCAGGTCCTCGGGCTTGACGTTGTGGTAGTAGCGCGTGGTGTAGCGGGCCATGTCCTCCAGCTCGGCGAGCGCCTCCACGCCCGCGAAGCCGCCGCCGACGAAGACGAAGGTGAGGGCCGCGTCACGGATCGCGGGATCGCGCGTGGAGGAGGCGATGTCCATCTGTTCGATGACGTGGTTGCGCAGGCCGATGGCCTCTTCGACCGTCTTGAAGCCGATGGCGTGGTCGGCGAGGCCGGGGATGGGCAGGGTGCGGGAGACCGAGCCGGGCGCGAGGACCAGTTCGTCGTACGTCAGCCGGCGCGGGCCGGTGCCCTCCTCGTCCGTGGCGAGGGTGGTCAGGGTCGCGGTGCGCCGGGCGTGGTCGACGGCGGTGACCTCGCCGGCGACGATCCGGCAGTGCGGCAGGACGCGGCGCAGCGGTACGACGACGTGCCGCGGGGAGACGGCGCCCGCGGCCGCCTCGGGCAGGAACGGCTGGTACGTCATGTACGGGTCGGGCGTGACGACCGTGATCTCGACCTCGCCCCGGCCAATCTCCTGTCTCAGCTGCCGCTGGAGCCGCAGGGCCGTGTACATCCCGACGTAGCCACCGCCGACAACGAGAATGCGCGCACGTTCCTTCACCCTCCCATGACGCACCCCGCGCCGGAGTTTGTCCACAGGCCCGACAAGTTCGTGTGACCGCGGGCCGAGTGCGGGCGGGGACGGCCGAAACGTCGTCGGGAGGGACAGGAGCGCAGGTCGGACCGGGTTCGCCGGGGTGCGGGAAGGGGCATTATCGGGACGTATGCGGTCCGTGCTCCGATCGGGGGGCGCTCCGTGCGGAACCTGCCCCTTCTGAATTGACTCCCTCTCAACTATGTTCGTGTGTCGACGGGGTGCAGGGGGAAGCGCTCGTCGGGTCCGCGAGGTGCTGCTGAGCAGCGCCTCATCGGCGGGTCCGGTTCCGTTGTCCCCTGTTCCATGCGCCTCGTGCATTCGATGGCGGGGAGAGTCTCCGGGGGGAGACGTCATTACCGGGGGAACATTCATGCACATTCAGGACACGCATTGGTCGTCCGCGTCCACACTCGGACCGGGCGGCATCGTAAGCGCGGCGACGGGCAAGGGACGCGGGGACACCTCGCGGACCACGCCGCTGCGCGTGGACGCACAGCGCAATCTGGAGCACGTGCTGCGTGCGGCGCGCGAGGTCTTCGGCGAGCTGGGGTACGGCGCGCCGATGGAGGACGTGGCGCGGCGCGCGCGGGTGGGCGTCGGCACGGTGTACCGGCGCTTCCCCAGCAAGGACGTCCTGGTGCGGCGGATAGCCGAGGAGGAGACCTCCCGGCTGACCGACCAGGCACGGACGGCGCTGGGACAGGAGGACGAGCCGTGGTCGGCGCTGTCACGCTTCCTGCGCACGTCGGTGGCGTCCGGCGCCGGGCGGCTGCTGCCGCCGCAGGTGCTGCGGGTCGGCGGCGCCGAGGAGGGCGCGGAGAGCGCCGTCGCCGACGGGGCCCGGGTTCCGCAGCAGCGGAACCAGCCGGGCGGCGAGCTGCGCCTGCTCGCCGACGCGGGCGCGCAGGCCGTCGTGGACGACACCGGGGCGGCGGCCCTGCTCGACGTCGTGGGCCAGCTGGTGGCCCGGGCACGGACGGCGGGCGCGTTGCGGCCGGACGTCTCGGTGTCGGACGTCCTGCTGGTCATCGCCACCGCGGCACCCTCCCTGCCGGACCCGGCACACCAGGCGGCGGCTTCGTCCCGGTTGCTGGACATCCTGCTGGAGGGGTTGCGATCCCGGCCGGTCTCCTAGCCGGTGCGGGGCGGGGTTGGTTCGCGGCCCCGCGCCGCGGGCCCTTCGCGCGGGTCGGCCGGTGCCACGGGTTCCGTGAGTTCTGTGGGCTCGTGAGTTCTGTGGGCCTGTGGGTTCTGTCGACTCCTTGGGCCGTGCGGTCCGTGGGTCCCGCGGGTCCGCGGGTGGCCGTCGGACGGTTGTGGGCGGGGGCTCGCCCGGTTCGCCGGGTGAGCCCCCGCCTGCTCGAGGCGTGTGTCGACCGTGGGCGTCGACCGATCCCCGCCGAGGGCCCGGGAAGCCTTCCCCGTTCGAGTGAACTTCCGTGGCGGGTGCGGACAAGTCCCCACGGACGAGTGGACGACTCCTCCCGCGGGGGCCTGGACAAAAACCGATATGGCACGCTGACCCGGTGGTCGGGACCGGTTCGGCAGGCGGCGGGGGCATTCCGCGATGAGCGTTGACGGCACGGACGGGTCACCGGGCGACGGTGACGCGCAGACCGGTGACCGGGTCCCGCCCCGGGTGCCCGGTCAGGGCGGGCGCACGGGCGTCCCCGGGGGTGAACGTCCCGCCCCGGTCGAGGGCGGTCTCCCGGTCGAGTCCGGCCCGCCCGTCGAGGGCGGCGTCCCGGCGCAGCGCGAATGGCGCGGGGACAGCGTCCTGCCGCCGCTGCGGGGGGCTCCGCCCGCCGACTCCGACCTGATCGCCCGGATGCGCTCCGGGGACGACACGGCGTACGAGGAGCTGTACCGGCGCCATGCCGACGCCGTGCGCCGGTATGCGCGCACCTGTTGCCGGGACGCCCACACCGCGGACGACCTCACCGCCGAGGTCTTCGCCCGCGTGCTCCAGGCGGTACGCCGCGGCTCCGGCCCCGAGCACGCCGTACGCGCCTATCTGCTCACCTCGGTGCGCCGGGTGGCCGCCGGCTGGACGCGGTCCGCGAAGCGGGAGCAACTGGTCGACGACTTCGCGGTGTTCGCCGCGCACGCCGCCCGCTCCTCCGAGGTGTCCGGCGAGGACGCCCTCGACCTCGGCGCCGACGTACGGGCCATGCACGAGGCCGAGCAGTCCATGGCCGTGCGGGCCTTCCGCTCGCTGCCGGAGCGCTGGCAGGCCGTGCTGTGGCACACCGAGGTCGAGGACGAGTCGCCGAGCGAGGTCGCCACGCTGTTCGGCCTCGACGCCAACGGCACCCGCGTGCTCGCCAGCCGCGCCCGCGAGGGTCTCAAGCAGGCCTATCTCCAGGCGCACGTCAGCGCGACCCTGACCAGCGACGAGGAGTGCTCCCGCTACGCCGACCAGCTCGGCACCTACGCCCGCCGCCGGCTGCGCACCCGCGCCGAGCGGGGGCTGCGCAAGCACCTGGAGGAGTGCGCCAGGTGCCGGCTGGCCGCCCTCCAGATCGAGGAGGTCGCCGGCGGCATCCCCGCCGTCGTGCCGGTCGCGGTCGTCGGCTGGTTCGGCGCCGCGGGGTACGCCAAGGCCGTCGCGCTCATCACCGGTGGTGCCGGGGCGGCGGGCGCGGCCGCGGCGGCCGGCGGTACCGGGGGGACGGGTGCCGGGGCCGTCGCCTCGGAAGGCCTGGGTGCGCCGGTGAAGGCCGGTGCCGCGGCCGGTGTGGTCGCGGTGGCGGTCGCGGTGGTGGCGCTCGCCCTGGTCGGCGACGACAGCCCGGCCGACCAGCCGGTGGCCGGGCCCTCGGCCTCCGCATCGGCCGTCCTGCCCGAGGCACCGGCGTCCGTGCCCACACCTGCGCCCACGCCCGTGGAGCCCGGCCCGCCGCCCCCGGTGGTCGTCCCGGCGGCGGCCCCCGCCCCGGCTCTCCCCGCCCCGGCTCTCCCCGCCCCGAAGCCGACCTCCGCCACCCGGAAGCCGACGCCCACGCCGCCTGCCCCTCCCGCGCCCGAGTCGACGCCGCCCCCGACGCGCGCCCCCATCCCCACTCCGACGCCCCCGCCCCCGCCCGCCCCGGTGGTCTACGAGCTGAGCGAGCTGCCCTTCGACGTCGCCGGGGACGGCACCGGGCCGGAGATCCGCCTCAGCGGGAGCAGCTGGGTGTGGCAGCGGTACGGCCTGTCCGTCGCCGGCCGCGAGTACGCGCACGGGGTGACCGTGCACGGCGACTCCTCCGTCACGATCGACCTCAACCGCACCTGCACCGCCTACGACGCCGTGGCCGGTGTCGACGACCTGACGCAGAAGCTCGGCAAGGTCGTCTTCTCCGTCCACGCCGACGGGGTCCGGCTGTGGTCGTCCGGGACCGTCAGGGGCGGCGACCCCGCCGTTCCCGTCCACGTGGACCTGGTCGGCCGGGAGACCGTGACGCTGGTGGTCGAGCCGCACAACCATCTCGACACGGTGGCGCTCGCGGACTGGGCCGAGTCGAAGTTCACCTGCACGTAGCGGTCGAGGGCCTCTCGTTCGGATCAGGCCGGGCTCGCGGGGTCCGGCACGACCCCAACGAGAGGCCCTGGGGGTCCGGAGTGCCGGTGGCCGGTGCCGGGTGGGCGTGCACGGCCTCGGTGAGTTCGCGCAGGGCGCCGGTCACCGTCAGGGCCGTGCCCCGGGCCCGTTCGGCCTCGTGCCGTTCGGTGCCCAGGGCCTCACGGGCGGCCGCCTCGGCCCGCTCGGCCAGGGCGTGCTGCGGGGCGGGGCGCGGATGGGGGGCGTACAGCGTGTCGGCGGCCGCGAGCAGCCGGGCCGAGCGCGGGAAGTCCCCGAGCCGGGCCAGCAGGGTCGCCGCGCCGTCGACGATCACCGAGGTGACGGCCTCGGCGCAGTGATCGGCCAGCGCGCGGCGCAGGGTGTCGGCGAGCAGCGCCAGGGCGGGCTCCGGACCCGACTCGGCGGCGGTGACCTCCGCCTCGAGCATCCCCAGTGCCGCGGTGAACTGGGGTGGCGGTGTGCCCGCGGACGTGGCGGTGCGGCTCGCGTCGCACAACTCCCGCGCGCGGGCGGTGTCGCCCTCGTCCACGGCGACCTGGGCGCGCAGCATGAGCACGAACGCGCGGGCGTCCGCCACGCCGTAGCGCTCGGCCGCGGCGTTCGCCTCGTCGAGGGCGGCCAGGGCGCCCGCCCGGTCACCCGAACGGTAGGCGATCTCCGCGAGGCGGGCGATGAGGAACGGCGACTCCGCGTAGGCACCGACCTCGTAGGCGAGCCGCAGCGCCTCCCGGTACTCCCGCTCGGCCTCCGCGAACCTGCCGCGGGCCATCTCCGCCTCACCGGCCGCGCTGCACACCTGGGCCCGCATCCAGCGGTCGCCGACGCGCCGGCTGAGCACGCGCAGCTCGGCCAGGTCGTCGTCCACGCCCCGCAGCCCGCCGGGGGAGTCGACGACCGCGTGCGTGCGGAACATCAGGACGCAACCCAGTTCCCAGTCGCCGCCGTAGGCGCGGCAGTTGGTCACCGCGGCTTCCAGGATGGCGCGCAGGTCCTCCGCGTCCCGCAGCTGGAAGGCCGTCAGCGGCCAGATCAGGCCGGGCATCCGGGCCGCCTCGGGGCCGCCCGGTCCGTACCGGCCGCGCAGTCGCTGGAGGTACGCGGCGTGGCGGGGGTCCTCCGCCGTCACGCCCCTGGGCTCGGACTCGGACAGCAGGAACAGGTGCAGCATCCGGAGGTTCATCCGCTGGGCGTGCCGCGGGTGGGTCTCCTCGCCGTCGGGCTCGGCGAGGAAGGCGCCGAGGGGGTCGACGGCGGCCACCCGGTCCGCGAGGTCGGCGGGCACGGCGGGATCGACGGGGAGCGCCGGATCGACGGGAACGGCGGAGGCGGTGAGGGGGTCACCGGTGCGGGCGGGGGAGGCGCTCGGCGCGGCGGGGGCGCCCGTCCTCCCTTTCGCCCGGTCCGGGTGCCGGGCGGGGAGCTGGTCGAGGACCGCGCCCAGGCGGAGGGTTCGGTCCGTCCAGGCGGCTCCCTCGTGGCGGTAGTTGCGCAGCCACCAGAACCAGCCCATGGCGAGGCAGAGGGCGGCGGCCTCCTCCTCGTCACCCGCGGCGAGGCTGCGCTGGATCGCGACCCGGATGTTGTCCCGCTCGGTCTCCAGGCGGGAGATCCAGGGGAGTTGCTCGGCGGAGCGCAGCAGGGGGTCGGCCCGTTCGACGAGCGCGCGCACCCAGGCCCGGTGCCGTCGCTCGGCCGCCGCGCGCACCGCGGGGGTCTCGGCGGCACGCTCGGTGGCGTACTCGTGGATGGTCTCCAGCATGCGGTAGCGCATGCGGTCGCCGCCTTCCCGCGTACCGGCGGCCGCGACGACCAGGGACTTGTCGACGAGCGCTCCCACGAGGTCGGCGACGGGGCCGGTGCACACCGCCTCCGCCGCCTCCAGGTCCCACCCGCCCGCGAACACGGACAGCTCGCGCAGCACGGTGCGCTCCGGCTCGTCGAGCAGGTCCCAGGACCAGTCGACGACGGCCCGCAGGGTCTGCTGGCGGGGCAGAGCCGTACGGCTGCCGGAGGTGAGGAGGCGGAAGCGGTCGTCGAGACGGTCGGCGATCTGACGGGGGGTGAGCAGCCGGAGCCGGGCGGCGGCCAGTTCGATGGCGAGGGGCAGCCCGTCCAGCCGCCGGCAGATCTCCGCCACCGCTTCCCCGTCCCGCGGGGCGACGGCCGTGTCGGGACGGACGGTGGCCGCGCGCTCGGTGAAGAGGCGGTGCGCCTGTTCGGGGAGGAGGGGCTCGACCGGGCGGACCGCCTCGCCGGGGACGCCCAGGGGTTCACGGCTGGTGGCGAGGATCGTGAGCCCGGGGCAGCGGGTGAGCAGGGTCTCGGCGAGGCCGGCGGCGGCGCCGATGACATGTTCGCAGTTGTCGAGGATCAGGAGTTGGCTGCGCGGGGCGCAGTACTCGACGAGCAGGGCGACCGGATCGTCCTGCGGGGTCACCAGGTCGGTGGTCATCAGCACGGTCTCGCGCAGACCCAGGGCACTGACCACCGCGCCGGGCACCGCCTCCGGCTGGTCGAGCGACGCCAGCTCGACCAGCCACGCCTGCGGGAGACCGGCGGCGGCCTCCTCGGCGAGACGGGTCTTTCCCGAGCCGCCCGGTCCGGTGAGGGTGACGAGGCGGGCCCTGTGCAACGCGGAACGGATGGCGGCGATCTCGGGTTCCCGGCCCACGAAGGAGGTAAGCCGTGGACGGAGGTTGCCGGTGCGTCCGGGGAGCAGCGACGGGGTGAGGGGCGGGTCCGCCCCGGCCGGTGGCGCCGAGCCGGCGAGCAGTTCGCCGTGCAGGGCGCGCAGGGCCGGGCCGGGGTCGGTGCCGAGGCCGTCGGCGAGGGTGCGGCGGGCCCTCTCGTACGCGGCGAGGGCGTCGGCCGAGCGGCCCGTGTCGCGCAGGGCTCGGATGAGGAGCGCGTGCAGCGGTTCGTCGTAGGGGTGGGCGGCGGTCAGTTCGGTCAGCCGGGGTACGGCCTCGTCGGCGCGGCCGAGCAGCAGGTCCGCCTCGGCGCGGGCGCGGGACGCCTCCAGGCGCAGGGCCTCCGGGCGGGCGGCCGCGAAGTGGTCGGGGAGGTCGGCGAGGGCCGGGCCGCGCCACAGGGCGAGGGCCTCGTCCAGCGCGCGGGCGGCCGTGGCCGGGTCGCCCGCGCGCAGGGCCCCGGTGCCCTGTCGTACGAGGCGCTCGAAGACGAACAGGTCGACGTCGTCCTCCGTCGCCGCGAGGCGGTAGCCGCCCGGGGCGGAGGTGACGGTGTCCTTGCCGAGGGTGCGGCGGAGGCGGCCGACGAGGGCCTGGAGTGCGGCGGGGGCGTCCTGGGGCGGGGTGTCGGCCCAGACCTCGTCGATGAGGGTTTCCGGGGTGGCGGTGCGGCCCGGACGCAGGGCGAGGGCGGTGAGGAGAGCGCGGAGGCGAGGGCCGGGAAGGGCTACGGGGGCGCCGTCGTCCGCTGTCTGGGTGACGCCCAGGATTCTGTACCGCACGGGGCCATTGTCTCCGGGGCCGTGCGGCGGGGCACGGGATTTCCGGCGGAGTGGGCCGTCGGCCGACGTGCGGGGGGGGAGCGGCCGTCGGCCCGGCGCGACGGAGGGGCTGCCGGTGGGAGGGCCGGACGGAGCGTCCGGGTGCCGGCCCGCGTGCTGTGCCCGTCGGGCCGCGCGGCTCAGCGCGCGGCCAGGTCCGCGCCCTCGCCCCCCGAGGCCACCGCCCGTCTCTGCGGGGCGATTCCCGCCGGTACCGCGCGGGAGCGGGCCGGGGTGCCGGTCCAGCAGGTGCCTCTTCGGGAGAGGAGGCGGCGGAGCCAGAGTTCGAGGGAGACGAGGTCGGCGAGGCCGTCGAGGGGCAGGGGTTCGCCCGCGGCGGCCCCGCGGAGGGCCTTGCGGACGACGCGGGCTTCGACCAGGCCGGCGTCGGCGAGCAGGGGTGCGTCGAAGAGGGTGATGAGGGGATCCGCCGCCATGCGCAGGCCCGCGCGGGCCGCGGCGGCGGTGGTGGCCTGGGTGGGGGCACCCCAGCCGGGCGGGAGGTCGGCGACCCCGGAGCTCTTGAGGACGGTGCGCAGGATCGCCGCGCGCGCCCCCGGCTGCACGCGCAGGGTCTCGGGCAGCGCGCGGCAGGCGCGTACGACCTGGTTGTCGAGGAAGGGTGCGTGCAGGCGCTGGGAGCGGATCTCGGCGGCCTGTTCCAGGACGCGCAGGTCGGCCGCGTGGCGGGCGAGGGCGGCACGCGCGCGGTAGTCGCCGGGCCGCTGGCCGGGGCTTCCTCCGGCGCGGTGGGCCGTGCTCTGGAGGCGAACCGATACTTCCGCCAGTGCCTCGCCGGTCAGCCACCGCGCCGCCGGGCCGGGCCCGCCCCAGGCGAGGGCGGCCAGCGAGGCGCCCACCGCGCCTTTGGGGTCGTCGAAGCGGCGGTGCATCAGCCGTTCTGCGAGGCCCTCCACCCCCGCCCGGTACGGCGTGCGGGCGAGTCGGCGGGCGGCGCCGTACACGCGCGCGGGGACGAGGACGGAGCCGTCCGCCTTGGTGAGGGCGGCGACGGGGCGCACCAGGTGGCGTCGTTTGCGGTCCATCAGCAGGTCCGCGAGGTGGGCCGGGTGGGCGTCGAGGACCTGGCGGGCGCCGTAGCCCGTGAAGTGGTCGGCGCTGCCGGCGGCGAGGCGGGTGCGGTGGCGGGCGGCGGTCACCAGGCTGGGGCCGGGTTCGTCGGTCAGCGGGCCTTCCAGGTCGGCGTACGGCAGGGTCTCCTCGCCACCGGTCACGACGACGTGGTGCAGGCGGGGGTTGGCGGCGAGGGTGCCGGCCCGTTGCAGTTCCGCCTCGCGTCCGCCGACGGCGAGGTCGTTGAAGGTGACGGCCAGGAGGCGCTCGCCGGCGCCCGTGCCGTGGCCCAGGAGCGTGCCGGGCATGCCGGGCAGGCCGGCGGCGAGGAGCGCGAGCGTCCCGGAGGCGGGGCCTCCGGACAGGTCGGCGCCGATGCCCGGGACGGGCATCCCGCGCGCGGCGCGCCGCTCCGCGGGACCCATGCCGGGTACGGGGCCGGGGTCGATGTCGGGGACGTGCCGGGGCGCGGACAGACGCACGCGGACCGCCTCGACGAGGGCGTCACGGATGGCGTCGACCGCGCTGTCCGGGTCCGCCGGGACGGCCGCCACGGCGAGTGAGGCGACGGGTTCGTAGCCCGCGACCTCCCTGGCCCCGGCCCGCAGGATGAGCGCGTGCCCCGGCGGAACGCGCCGCACGCCGTCGTACGGGGTGGAGTCGTGCACGGCGGCCGGTACGTCGGGGGCGGCGAGGAGGGCCGCGAGGTGGCCGAAGTCGAGGTTGGCCTCGACGAGGTCGGCCAGCGGCAGCGCGGCCGTCGCGTACGCCGTGCCGCCCGCCCAGGGGGTGTGGAACACCGGTCGCGCGCCCGCGAGATCGCCGCAGACGGTGATGCGCCGGTCGACCTGGACGATCGCGGTGTAGCTGCCGGGCCAGGCGGTCAGATGCCGGAGTGCGCCTCCGCGCGCGGCGAACAGGCCGACGCGCAGCTGCTCGTCCGTCGCCCCGCAGGTGCCGAGGACCGCGATCCGGGTCCGGGCGTCGGCCCGCACCACCCGCACCTCGTCGGAACGCCAGTCGCCGACCGCCCACAGCGGATCGGGGTCGCCCCACAGGAGTTGGGAGCCCACCGGTTGCAGTGTCTCGCCGTCGTGACCGATCCGGCCGCCGTCCTCGCCGGCGTACCCGCCGGGGCCGCCGTAGGCCCCCGCTCCGGATGTGCCGGGGCCGGGGGCCGCGGCGGTGCTGCTCCATCCCACCAACCACCGCATCGACGCCTCCACAGGCCGTGGACAACAGCTGCACCGTACGAACGGTTCACATGCTGCCACGAAGAACGCGCCGCAGAGGGAGGTGACGCCGTGCGAGATCCGCGAAGTGCGCCTGCGCGAGCGCCCCCTCGCCACCCTGGAGGGCCGGGTGAACTCCCGCGCGCGGGGCGGCGATCACCGCGTGCACCCCTGCGTGTGCGACGCGAATGCGCCCCCGATACGCTCCCCCGGAACGCCCCGAGCGCCCTGGATTTCCATGGTGGGAGGCGTATTCGCCGACGGAACACAGGGTCGATTTTCGGCCAATTACCGCGCGCGACACCGCCGTTCAAACAGGTTCGCACACGCTCCGTCACAGTCGCGCCCTCGACCCGGCGCGTCGGCCCGGGAGGCGGCGAACGCCCCCCGGACCGCTCCACCGCCCGCGGGGATTGTGGCGGCGGTGTCCCCCAGCCCACTGGATCCAGTACAGCGGGCCGACCCACGCACCGCCCATGGAAGCGCTCCCCCGGTGGCCGGACCAGAGCGCACGGACGGGCGCACGGCCACACGTCGGGAGCACGCCGCAACCGTGCGTATGGGGACCGCACTTGCGTACGGACCACAATCCCGCCATCCGGAAGAATGCCCCTTAACGCTTGGGATGCGGCGAACTACGCTGGGTTTACGAATGCCGCATGGTTATGCCAGCGCGGCAGCCGTCTGTGTCGAGGGGTGGCGCAATGTCCAGGGAGCAACGCGGGCCGAACGAAAAACTCGGCGCCGTTCTCGCCCTCGCGGGAATCAGCAACGCGGGACTCGCACGTCGCGTCAACGATCTCGGCGCCCAACGCGGGTTGACGCTTCGCTACGACAAGACGTCGGTGGCGCGCTGGGTGTCGAAGGGCATGGTGCCGCAGGGTGCCGCGCCGCACCTCATCGCAGCCGCCATCGGCCAGAAGCTCGGCCGGCCCGTGCCCCTGCACGAGATCGGGCTGGCGGACGCGGACCCCGCGCCCGAAGTGGGCCTGGCCTTCCCCAGGGACGTCGGCCAGGCCGTGCGTTCGGCGACCGAGCTGTACCGGCTCGACCTCGCGGGCCGCCGGGCCGGCTCGGGTGGCATCTGGCAGTCGCTGGCCGGCTCGTTCGCGGTGAGCGCATACGCGACGCCCGCCTCACGATGGCTCATAACCCCGGCCGACAGTTCGGTGGCGCGCGAGGTGAACTCCGCCGAGGCCTCGGGCGCACCGCTCAAAGTCGGCCACAGCGACGTGCGGAAACTGCGGGAGGCCGCCGAGGACGCCAGGCGCTGGGACTCCAAGTACGGGGGCGGCGACTGGCGTTCGTCCATGGTGCCGGAGTGCCTGCGGGTGGAGGCCGCGCCCCTGCTGCTCGGCGCGTACTCCGACGAGGTCGGCCGCGCCCTGTTCGGCGCCTCCGCCGAGCTCACCCGGCTCGCGGGCTGGATGGCCTTCGACACCGGCCAGCAGGAGGCCGCCCAGCGCTACTACATCCAGGCGCTGCGCCTCGCGCGCGCGGCCGCCGACGTGCCCCTCGGGGGATACGTCCTGGCCTCCATGTCCCTCCAGGCGACCTACCGCGGCTTCGGGGACGAGGGCGTCGACCTCGCCCAGGCCGCCCTGGAGCGCAACCGCGGCCTGGCCACGGCCCGCACGATGAGCTTCTTCCGCCTCGTCGAGGCACGCGCCCACGCGCGGGCGGGGGACGCCCAGGCCGCCGGCGCCGCCCTCAAGGCGGCCGAGAGCTGGCTGGAGCGGGCCCGCGACGGCGACCACGACCCGTCGTGGCTCGGTTTCTACTCCTACGACCGTTTCGCCGCCGACGCCGCCGAGTGCTACCGCGACCTGAAGGCACCGCGCCAGGTACGCCGCTTCACCGAGCAGGCGCTGTCGCAGCCGACGGAGGAGTTCGTGCGCTCGCACGGCCTGCGGCTCGTCGTCTCGGCCGTCGCCGAGCTGGAATCGGGCAATCTGGACGCGGCCTGCGAGCAGGGCGTGCGGGCGGTCGAGGTGGCCGGCCGGATCTCGTCCGCCCGCACCACCGAGTACGTCAAGGACCTCCTGCACCGCCTGGAGCCGTACGGCGACGAGCCGCGCGTGGTCGAGCTGCGCGAGCGGGCCCGGCCGCTGCTGATGACACCCGCCTAGGGCGTGTTTCGAAAGTAGCGTCGTCTGCCCGAAGGGCAGGCCCGGCGGCGTCTGGTGCGTGCGATCGCAAGGCGGAGGGTCGCC
>NZ_JBFBCB010000083.1:0-18705 GCF_040682975.1 Streptomyces sp. NPDC051051 | reverse complement strand
CGATACTGGTTGTATCGGGGCGATCCCGACAACGCGGCGAGCGTGCGTGCCAGGCGTCGCCGGGCAGACGGGACTTTCGAAACACGCCCTAGACCGGTGGCCAGGGAATGGCCGGCCAGTCGCCGCCGGGTTCGGGGTGCCTGCCGGACTCCAGCAGCGCTCCGACACGCGCGCGTGTGGCGTCGACCTCGGCCGGGGTGACGAGCGCGGCCAGGGTGGCCGCCAGCGCCCCGCCCTCCTCCAGGGCGCCCTGGAGGCCCTTGAGCACCTCGACGGCCTCTCCCGTCAGAGGCTCCCCCGCCCACCCCCACAGGAGGGTGCGCAGCTTGTCCTCGGCGTTGAAGGTGACGCCGTGGTCGATGCCGTAGAGCCGTCCGTCGGCGGTGGGCAGCAGGTGGCCGCCCTTGCGGTCGGCGTTGTTGATGACCGCGTCGAGGACGGCGAGCCGGCGCAGCCGCTCGTCGTCGGCGTGCACCAGCAGCGCGGTCCGCCCCTCGCCGGTCTCGGCGAAGCCGATCGCCCTCCAGCCCGGCTCGGGCTCTTCGGCGTCGACCAGGGCGAGCAGCTCGGCCTGCGGGAACACCTCGATCCACAGCTGGCACATGCCCTCGCCGTACGGCCCGTCGCGCAGCACGGTCGGCGGGACGAGCCCCCAGCCGGTCGCCTCGGAGACCGCGTACGCGGCGACCTCCCGCTGGGCGAGGGTGCCGTCGGGGAAGTCCCACAGGGGCCTTTCGCCGGCGACCGGTTTGTAGACGCAGGCCGCCTCGCGGCCCTCGTGCGCGACGGTGCAGTACAAGGCCGCGTTGGACGCCTCCCGGATGCGGCCGCGCACGGTCAGCTCGCCTCGCGCGAGCAGGTCGGCGTCGGCCCGGCCGGTGGTCGTCACGCCCCGCGGCGGTATCCGTTCTGGCGCGGACATACGTGTCCTTCCGGGTCGAGCGGCAGACTGCACAGCGGGCACGGCGGCCGGCCGGCGTTGACGACGTCGAGAGCGCGCTTGGCGAAGGCCCTGGCCTGCGCGCCGGTGAGGCGGACCCGCAGCATCGGGGGCCCGTTCTCCTCGTCCTGGAGCAACCGTTCCTCGGCCTCGGCGAGGTCCTCGTCGGTCTCGGCGTCGAGTTCCACGAGGGCCTGCGCCTCGACGATCATGCGCTGCTCCTCGCCGTCCCAGGCGAGGGCCATCGTGCCGACCCGGAACTCCTCCTCGACGGGGGTGTCGAGGGGGGCCGAGTCGGCCACTTCGGTGGGTGCGACGGCGGGCACCGCGGCACTTCCGCCGCTACGGCGTACGACCTCGTCCAGCAGCTCGTCCATACGCTCGGCGAGCGCGGCGACCTGGGTCTTCTCCAGGGCCACGCTGGTCACCCGGGAGCCGGCCGTGGCCTGGAGGAAGAAGGTACGGCGCCCGGGCAGTCCGACCGTACCGGCCACGAAGCGGTCCGGGGGGTCGTAGAGGAACACCTGACGGGACACGTCCTGTCTCCATGGGAATCGTGGGTACGGAACGTCCATGCGTGAACGCGCGCGTATGTGGACCGCTTCACCCTACTGCGGTCGACGATCACGGTGCGCCCGCATCACCCCCGACCGTGGCGTCCTGCCGCGGGGGCTCCTCGCGCGGTACGAGGGAGGCGAAGTCGCCGGTGTCGCCGAGGCGCACGAGGAAGGGGCGCAGGCGGGTGTAGCGGATCACCGTGACGGAACAGGGTTCGACGGAGATGCGCTGGAAGAGGTCGAGGTGCAGTCCCAGCGCGTCCGCGACGAGCGACTTGATGATGTCGCCGTGCGAGCACATGAGGTAGACGGCGTCGGGGCCGTGGTCGCGCTCCACGCGCGCGTTCCACTCGCGCACGGCCTCGGCGGCGCGGGTCTGCATGGCCCGCATGGACTCGCCGCCGGGGAAGGCGGCCGCGGAGGGGTGCGCCTGGACGACCTCCATCAGCGGGTCGTCCGCCAGCTCCGCGAGCTTGCGCCCGGACCAGTCGCCGTAGTGGGCCTCCCCGATCCGCTCGTCGGAGTGGACGGGCAGGCCGGGGCGGGCGTCGAGCAGGGGCCGGATCGTCTCCTGGCAGCGTTGCAGCGGGCTGGCGACGACCTCGGCGATCGGCAGGCCCTCGAGCCTGGCCGGCAGCGCGGCGGCCTGTGCGGCGCCGCGCTCGTCGAGGGCGACGCCGGGCGTCCAGCCGGCGAGCACTCCGGAGGTGTTGGCGGTGGACCGACCGTGCCGGACCAGGATCAGCGTGGGCATGCCGCCCAGGGTAGGGGTACTCCTGGGGGCACAGGGAACCGCGGAAGGGAGAAAGCGCTTCGTGATCGTCGACTGCGCCATCTATCGGGACGGGTGCCGGACGGAGGGCCCGCAGGACTTCTCCGACGCGCTGGAGGAGGCGCGTGCCGCGGGCGGCTTCGTCTGGATCGGGCTGCACGAGCCCACCGAGAAGGAATTCGCCCACGTCACGCGGGAGTTCGCGCTGCACCCCCTGGCGGTGGAGGACGCCCTCAAGGCCCACCAGCGGCCCAAGCTGGAGGTGTACGACGATTCGCTGTTCCTGGTGCTGAAGCCGGTCGTGTACGAGCCGGAGAGCGACGCGGTGTCCTCCGGGGAGGTCATGGTCTTCCTCGGCGACTCCTTCGTGCTGACCGTCCGGCACGGCGACGGCGCGCCCCTCGCGGCGGTACGGCGGCGGCTGGAGCACGAGCCGGAGATGCTGGCGAAGGGACCGACGGCGGTGGTCTACGCGATAGCCGACGCCACCGTCGACCACTACCTGGACGTGGCGACGGAGTTGCAGACCGACCTGGAGGAACTGGAGGCGGAGGTGTTCTCGCCGGACGGCGGCGGGTCGCGGAACACGGCCTCCCGGATCTACACCTTCAAGCGGCAGGTGCTGGAGTTCCGCCGGGCCACGGTCCCGCTGGCGCCCCCGGTGTCCCGGCTGGCCGGCACCGGCGGGTCCGGGGCGGGCCTGTCCGGGACGGGTCTGCCGTTCGTGAACGACAAGGCGCGGCCCTTCTTCCGGGACGTCAGCGACCATCTCGCGCGCGTGAACGAGTCCGTGGAGAGCCTGGACCGGCTCGTGTCGGACATCCTCTCGGCGCACCTGGCGCAGATGAGCGTCCGGCAGAACGACGACATGCGGAAGATCTCCGCGTGGGCGGCCATGGCCGCGATCCCCACCATGATCGCGGGGATCTACGGCATGAACTTCGAGCACATGCCGGAATTGCACTGGACCTGGTCGTATCCGGCGGTGATCGCGATCATGGCCGCCCTGGAGGTGGTCCTGTACCGGATGTTCAAGCGGCGGGGGTGGCTGTAGGAGGCGAGGGCCCCACGCGCGGGTGCGGTGCCGTGCGGGTGCGGCCCACCCGCGGGTGCCGGCCGCGCGGTTCGGGCCCGCGCGCGTGGTGGGCCGTCGCTCAGGCGAACTCGGGAGCCGTGGTGGCCGGGCCGCCCAGGGCGTCGCGGCGTTCGGGCATGCTCAGGGCGACCATGCGGCGCCAGCCCGCCAGCCGCTCCCACGCGTACACGGCGTGGATGCCGGCGGCGAGGAGGGCCGCCTTGGGCCGGGACCAGCCGAGGATGCGGCCCATGTGGGACATCACGGCCAGGCTGACGTCGCGGTAGACGCGGATCTCCGCGAGCGCGGACTCGCGCAGCGTGCGCTGGATCGCGCGGCCGTGCCCCGCGCGCGCGAAGCGCAGCAGTTCCTCGTGGCAGTAGGCGAGGTGGTTGTCCTCGTCGTGGGAGATCATCCGCACCGCGCGGCCGATGTCGGGGTGGTCGGCGAAGTGCTTGCGCAGCAGCTCCATCTGCTCGGAGGCGCGCTGCTCGGTGACCCGGCTGTGGGCGAGGTAGGTGACGACGTCCTGCACGGTCAGCGGCCGGTCCGCCGTGAGCTTGTCGTGGGCGAGGCCGATGCCGCCGCGCTCCAGGAGCATCGTGTAGTCGGTGTCGGGCGGGACGGGGACGGGCTGGAGGCCGCGCTTCCTCAGCAGGGCGTCGAAGATCCTGCCGTGCTTGTCCTCGTCGGCGCCGTGCCGCGTGATCTTGGGGGCGAGGTCGCGCTGGTCCGGCGGGAGGAGCGCGGCGATCCGGGCGTTCTCCCACCCTCCCTGGGACTCCCCGCTCGCGGCGATGGAACAGAACAGCCGGAAGGACTCGTCGTCGTCCAGGATCTCCTGGAACAGACTCTTGGCCGAAAGCATCGTGGGGCACCTCTCCGCATCCCGGGGGATTCCGCAGGTTCCGCAAAGAACGAGTCAAGTGCGGAGAGGGAGGTGCTGCAACAGCTGTGCCGGAACGACTACGCCGAACGGATGACCCGAGAAGCCCGCGCCGGAGGCGTGACCGCGCGCTTCGCGGGGCGTTGTTCCCCGTGACGGCCGTGGCGGGGAAGACCCCCGAGCCCCCACCACGGCCGCTGACTTCCTCCCCGCGCTACGCCAGCCCGGCCAGCTCCAGCGCCTCGGCGCCCGCCCGCAGCGAGGCGAGCCGCTCGTCGAGGGTGAAGCCGGCGGGGGCGAGGGTGAGGGTGGTGACACCCGCCGCCGCGTAGGCCTTCATCCGGTCGGCGATGCGCTCCTTGGAGCCCAGCAGCGTGGTCCGGTCGATCAACTCGTGCGGAACGGCTGCCGCGGCGCCCTGCTTGTCCCCGGAGAGGTACTTGTCCTGGATCTCGTCGGCGGCCTGCTCGTAGCCCATGCGCCGGGCGAGCTGGTTGTAGAAGTTCTGCTTGCGGCTGCCCATCCCGCCGACGTAGAGCGCGGTGTAGAGCCGGAAGGTGTCGGCGAGGCGCTCGACGTCGTCGTCGGCGCCGACGGCCAGCGGCAGCGTCGGGCAGACGTCGAAGCCGTCCAGCGTCTTGCCGGCCTTCTCGCGCCCCGCGCGCAGGTGCTTGATCGCGGTGTCCTCGATGTGGTCGGCGGACGGGAAGATCAGCAGGGCGCCGTCGGCGATCTCGCCGGTCTGCTCCAGGTTCTTCGGGCCGATCGCGGCGATGTACAGCGGGATGTGCTCGCGCTCCGGGTGCACGGTCAGCTTGATCGGCTTGCCGGGGCCGCCCGGCAGCGGCAGCGTCCAGTGCTCGCCCTCGTACGACAGCCGCTCGCGCGTCATCGCCTTGCGGACGATCTCGACGTACTCGCGCGTGCGGGACAGTGGCTTGTCGAACTTGACGCCGTACCAGCCCTCGGAGACCTGCGGGCCCGAGACGCCGAGGCCGAGGCGGAAGCGGCCGCCGGACAGCGAGTCGAGGGTGGCGGCGGTCATCGCGGTCATCGCCGGCTGGCGGGCCGGGATCTGGAAGATGGCCGAGCCGACGTCGATGCGCTCGGTCTGGGCGGCGACCCAGCTGAGCACGGTGGCGGCGTCCGAGCCGTAGGCCTCCGCGGCCCAGCAGACCGCGTACCCCAGCCGGTCGGCCTCCTGCGCCACGGCCAGGTTGTCCCCGTCCATTCCGGCACCCCAGTAGCCGAGGTTGATCCCGAGCTGCATGGCCGATTCCCCTTACTGATCAGTAACGACGCTGTTCCGGAGACAGTAGCGCGGGGGCGGCCCCGGGGGAGGGCGGTGTGGCGAGGGTCGCGGCGGCCCGCAGGGCCCAGGCCTGCCCGAACCGGTCCCGGCCTGCCCGGAATTCCGTTGTCCACAGGCAACCCACGGCCCAGTTCCGGCCAGTAATCTCGGCGTCCATGGAGCAGAGGCATCTCGGTCGCACCGGCCTGCGCGTGTCCCGCATCGGGCTCGGCACCCTGACCTGGGGCCGTGACACCGACGAGCACGACGCGGCGGACCTCTTGAAGACCTTCTGGGAGGCGGGCGGCACCCTCGTCGACACGGCGGACGTGTACGGCGACGGGGAGGCCGAGTACGTGCTGGGGCGGCTCATGGAAGGCCTGGTGCCGCGCCGGGACCTGATCATCTCCACGAAGGCCGGCAGCGTGCCCGACCCGGACCGGCGCTTCGACGGTTCACGCGGTCATCTCCTCGCGGCCCTGGACGCCTCGCTCACCCGGCTCGGCACCGACCACGTCGACGTGTGGCACGTGCACGCCTTCGACCCCGACACCCCGCTGGAGGAGACCCTCCAGGCCCTGGACATCGCGGTCGCCAGCGGTCGCGCCCGCTATGCCGGCATCTCCAACTTCTGCGGCTGGCAGCTCGCCAAGGCCGCCACCTGGCAGCTCGCGGCACCGGGTACGCGCACCCGGCTGGCCAGCACGCAGATGGAGTACTCCCTGCTCCAGCGCGGCGTGGAGCGCGAGGTGCTGCCGGCCGCGCTGGACCTGGGCATCGGCCTGCTCCCCTCCTCCCCGCTCGGCCGGGGCGTCCTCACCGGCAAGTACCGCGGCGACGCCCTGCCACCGGACTCCCGCGCCGCCTCCGACCACTTCGCGGCGTTCGTCGAGCCCTACCTCGACGAGACCGCGAGCCGCATCGTGGACGCCGTGGCGACCGCGGCGGACGGGCTCGCGGTGAGCCCGCTCCAGGTCGCCCTCGCCTGGGTCCGCGACCGGCCCGGAGTGGCCGCCCCGGTCGTCGGCGCGCGCAACGCGCAGCAGCTCACGGCTGCATTGTCGGTGGAGGCCCTTAGTCTTCCTGAGGAGATCTGCCGGGCGCTCGACGACGTGTCGGCGCCCGTGCACCGCTATCCCGATCACGACTGGAGCACGCTGTGAGCACGGAGCCGGAGCCCCCCAGCACCACGGAGAACACCGGGCCGGGCACCCCGGACGACGCCCCGCCCGCCGAGGGCTCACCGGAGACCGACTCCGTGGCGGCCCCGGCCGGCGACGACGGGACGACGCCCGGGTCCGCGGCCGACGGGATCACGCCGGGGTCCGCGACGGCCGACGCCACCGTGCCGGGATCCGACGGCGGCGCCGTGCCGGAGTCCGCGGCCGAGGAGTCCGCCCGGAAGCTGTCCGAGGCCGAGGCGGAACTCGCCGCCCAGAAGCTGGAGCGGGAGCGGATCGAGCGGCGCAAGGCGGAGAAGCAGGGTCCCATCCCCGCCGGGACCAAGCTGAGCGGCAAGGCCGCCGACCTCCTCGCGGCCGTACGGGCCGTGGAGAGCGGGGAGAAGCCCACCGCCACCGTGTTCGCCGATCCGGAGCCCGCCCCGCCCCGCGCCGCCCCGGAGCCCGTGCGGCGCCCGCAGCCGGTGGCCGCGGATCCCGTCGCCACCGCACCGGCGCCGGACACCGTCGAGGCCGTACGGCGTGTGCTGGCCGGCGGCGGTGCTCCCGAGGCGCTGGCGCCGCAGGTCGCGGCGGTTCTCGGCGAGGGGGCCGCGGAGGCCCTGGGCGAGGACCCCTGGCAGTTGCTGCGCGTCCCCGGTGTGCGCCCCGAGCAGGCGGACGGCTTCGCGCGGGCGCTGCTCGGCGCGGAGTGCGCCCCGGACGACGAGCGGCGGGGCCGGGCGGTGACCGTCTGGCTGCTGGAGCAGGCGGCCCTGGCCGGGCACACCGCACTGGAACTGCCGACGCTGACGGCCGCGCTCGCCCGGCGGGGGGTCCCGGACGCGGACGCGGCCGTGCAGGGCACCCTGGCCGAGGGCGAGGCCCTCGCCTTCCAGGACGCCCTGGAGGAGCCCGGCGCCGCCCCGGCCCCGGTGGCCGCGAGCGAGGAGTCCGAGGAGTCCGACGAGGACAACGCGGAGGAGACCGGCCCGGTCCGGGTCCTCGTCGGTCTCGAGCGGTACGCGCTCGCGGAGGAGAGCCTCGCCGACGGTCTGGCCCGCGTGGCCAACGCCCTGGCCAAGGAGACCTCGACGCCGTGGGAGTCCGCCGCCGCCCAGGCGTCCGGCAGCACGGCCGAGCTGATCCGCGCGGTCGCCGGGCACGGCCTCGTCGTGCACACCGGCGGCGAGGCGGCCCGCGCCGAACCGGCCGCCCTCCTCGCCGCCGCCCGGTCCCTGGGGGTGCGGGCGTTCGCCGCCTGCCACACACCGGACGGGCGGCGCCGGCTGGCGGCGCACCTGGACGCGGCGGACGGCTTCGTCGTCACCCTCCCCGGCCTGCTGTCCGGCGCCGAGGGCCCCGGCCGGGACGCCGAGGGCGCCTTCGCCCTGGACCTGCTGATCCTGCTGGACGCGCCGCAGCTGGACGTGGAGACCGCCGCGATGGTGGTGGAGTCGCTCCCGGACGGCGCCCGGCTGGTGCTCAGCGGCGACCCGGCGCTGCTCTGGTCGGCCGGGCCGGGCCGGGTCTTCGCCGACCTCCTCGCCGCCCGGGTGTGCCCGCAGGTCGCCTCCCGCATCCCGGATCCGGGGCCGCTCGGCGAGCTGGTCTCCGGAGTGGGCGTCGGTGAGCTGAACCAGGTCGAGGCGCCCGGCAAGGAGATCGTGATCGTGCCGGTGCGGGACGCCGGCGAGGCCGTGCACCGGACGGTGCAGCTCGTCTCGGACTCCGTGCCGCGGGCCTTCGGCATCGCCGCCGGGGAGACGGTGGTCGTCACCCCGGGCCACGGCGGCGCGGCCGGCACCCGCGCGCTGAACGCGGCGCTGAAGGAGCGACTCAACCCCGGCCCCGGCCGCTTCGGCGGCTTCGACCCCGGCGACCGGATCGCCTACTCCCCCGTCCCGGGCCGTACGGTGACGGGCCGGGTGGTGACGGCCGACGCGGAGGGGTTGCACCTGTCCTGCGCCGGTGGCGCCGTGGTCGTGCCGAAGGAGCGGGTGGAGCACTCCGTCCGGCACGGGTGGGCGCTCACGGCGCACCAGGCGGTGGGGAGCCGGTGGCCGGCGGCGGTCGTGGTGCTGCCCGGTGATGCCGCGCAGGTCCTGTCCCGCCCCTGGGTCTACACGGCCTTCGGCCGGGCGGAGCGCCACCTGTCCGTGGTTCACGGGGTCGAGCAGGCGCTGCCCGGAGCGGTCGCCGCGATCACGGCGAAGCCTCGCACGACCCGGTTGCCGGTCCTGCTGCGCACGCAGGTCCCGGCGGCGGACTGACGGCCGCGAAGACGCGAACGGCGGCGGTCACGGCCGGGGAATCGCTCCCCGGGCCGTGACCGCCGCCGTCTCCCGCCTGTCGCCGTCCGCCTGCCGCCGTCCCGCGGCGTCCGACGCGGCCTCTCCGCTAGCGGTCGGCCCGCTCGGCGTCCAGCGGCTCCAGATCATCTTCTTCGTCATCCGCCAGTTCGTCCTCGACGTCGTCGTCCACGTCGTCGTCGAAGACCGAGCTGACGTCGAAGCGGCACACCACCTGCTGCGGGTCCGGCTGCTCGAAGGGCGTCTCCAGCCATTCGCCCGGCTCGGCGGGTTCGTCGGCCGCCAGCACCCACAGGGTGGAGTCGCCCTCCTCCAGACCGAACTCCTTGTGCCGGGAGGCGATCTCGTCGGGTTCGAACTCGCCGAAGAGCAGGCCCAGCGCGCCGTGGACGGTCCCGGAGGCCTCCGCGTCCGCGCCGTCCTCGAACTCGGCCGCCTCGACCCGCTGGGCCTGCGCCAGCAGCCGCTGCGGCTCCACCACCGCGTAGTCGCGGCGGATCAGGACGCTCAGGGCGTTGGGCTCCTCGGGTCCCGCGTAGGGCGGCAGCGAATCGTCGGCGCCGGGGATCTCGAAGGGGGTGACCTCGTCGTAACGGTCGTAGAGCAGTTCGTCGTACGCCTCCGCGGCAGCGGCCAGCTCGTTGAACGCCTCGTAGACGGCCGGGTCGTCCTCACCCGTCCGGCGTTCGACCGCCGCAAGGTGGCGGTCGAGCGCGGTCTTGACCGCCTCGGCGGCGGCGCGTACCTCGGCAGCGGTGGGCTGCGCAGCATCAGACATAGTGCAGACGCTATCCGTACCGGGCCCCAGCCCGCACAATAGATGCGATGCCGGAATACGAATTTGTCGACGTGTACGTACCGCGCGGGGTCTCCCGCAAGGACGCCACACGTCTGCTGACCGACCATGCGGAGTACGGACACTGGGAGTTGGACCGTCTGAGCCTGCTGCGGGACGGCAGCCGCCGAGTGCGGCTGCGTCGGCGGATCATCCGTCAGGTACGCGCCACGTGGTGAGCCGAAGATGACGGAAACGGAGCGGGCCCCGCCGAGGCGGGGCCCGCTCCGTTGTGCGGTGCCGGGGACGGTCAGGCCGCGGCGCGCGCCTTGCGGTAGAGGACCGCGCCCGCGAGCAGCGCGCCGGCGCCGGCCGGGAGCGTGAGGCCCAGCGGCAGTCCGCTGCCGGTCTGCGCGAGCTGCGGGGAGTGGACGGAGGAGTGTCCGGCCGGGGTCGGGTGGCCCGGCTTGGCGGGGGTGCCCTCGTCCTGGGAGTGGCTGGGCTTGCCGGGGCCCGGTGTGACGGGCGTCTCCTCCTCGCCGCCGGGAGGCGTGCCGTAGTCGCGGCCGGGGCCGCTGTCGTTGGCGCAGTCGTTGCCCATGGCCGGGTTGAGGATGCCGACGACGTCGACGGTGTTGCCGCACACGTTGACCGGCACGTTCACCGGCGCCTGGACGTTGTTGCCGGAGCCGACGCCGGGCGAACCGGCGGTGTGGCCGCCCGCCTGTGCGCCGCCCGGACCGGCGTGCGTGCCGGAGCCGCCGTGACCGCCCGGACCGGCGTGCGAGCCGGAGCCGCCGTGGCCGGCATGGCTGCCGCCGCCCTTGTCGTCGCTGTGGTCCGTGCTCCGGTTGGCACAGGAGTTGCCCATGGCCGGGTTGAGGATGCCGACGACGTCGACGGTGTTGCCGCACACGTTGACCGGCACGTTCACCGGCGCCTGGACGTTGTTGCCGGACAGGACGCCGGGCGAGTCGGAGGCGTAGCCGCTCGCGCCGGAGTCGGCGTGGGCGTAGCCGCCTGCGGCGGCGATCACCCCCGTCGCCGCCGCCACAGTCATGAGGCCTTTGCGGGTGACCTGTCGCATTCCTGAATCCCTGCTTTCGATCTCGTCCCGAATCACTCGCATCCTTCCAGCTTCGCGAGGCCTCCGGGCGCTACGACTTCTTCGGCTTTCCTTTCTCATGTCATTCGGATTTCGCACGAATGGCAGGAGAAAAGACCGGCCGACCCCGGAGCGCATGGCGTGCGCTCCGGGGCCGACGGCGTGGACGACCCCTCAGCGGGTCGACGTCACTTGTTGATGCAGACGTTGCCGAAGGCGGGGTTCAGCAGCCCGATCACCGAGATCGTGTTACCGCAGACGTTCACGGGGACGTGGACGGGCACCTGGATCACGTTGCCGGAAGCGACACCCGGGGAGTGCACGGCGGCACCCTGGGCACCCGAATCGGCGACGGCCATGCCCGCGCCCGCGAGAACCAGACCACCGGTGGCAGCCGCAGCAGCAACGACCTTCTTGAGCATTATTCCTCCTTGTTGGCAATGCGATCCCCAGTAACGGGTCGCACCAGCACTAACGACGAGGAAGTAATGGGGCTACGTGCTTATCGTCGCATTCACTCTTCTCAGTCGCTCCCGTACATGCTGCCGAATAGGAGGCGTGCCGTTCAGGAGGCGTCGATGAAGCGGTCGAGCACGCGGACGCCGAACCGGAGGCCGTCCACGGGCACGCGCTCGTCGACGCCGTGGAACATGCCGGCGAAGTCCAGCTCCGGCGGCAGCTTCAGCGGGGCGAAGCCGAAGCCGCGGATGCCGAGGTCGTCGAAGGACTTGGCGTCGGTGCCGCCGGAGAGCATGTAGGGGATCGCCTTGGCGGTGGGGTCCTCGGCGAGCAGCGCGGACTGCATGGCCTCCACCAGCGGTCCGTCGAAGGAGGTCTCCAGGGCCTTGTCGGAGTGCACGTCCTCACGGCGCACCTTCGGGCCGAGGATCCGGTCGAGGTCGGCGAGGAACTCCTCCTCGTGGCCCGGCAGGAAGCGCCCGTCGACGTGGGCGGTGGCCTCGCCGGGGATGACGTTGACCTTGTAACCGGCGTTCAGCTGCGTGGGGTTGGCGGTGTTGCTCAGGGTCGCGCCGATCAGCTTGGCGATGCCGCCGAGCCGGGCGAGGGTGGACTCCATGTCCTCCGGGTCCAGCGGGGTGCCCAGCGCGTCGCCCAGTTCGTCGAGGAACGCCCGGGTGGTCTTGGTGACCCGTACCGGAAACGTGTGGCGGCCGAGCCGGGCCACGGCCTCGGACAGCTCCGTGATCGCGTTGTCCCGGTGGATCATCGAGCCGTGCCCGGCGGTGCCGGCCACCCTCAGCTTCATCCAGTGCATGCCCTTCTCGGCCGTCTGGATCAGATAGAGCCGGCGCTCCTCGCTCACCGTGAAGGAGAATCCGCCCACCTCGCTGATCGCCTCGGTGACGCCCTCGAAGAGGTCCGGGTGGCGGTCGACCAGGTGCCGGGCGCCGTAGGTGCCGCCCGCCTCCTCGTCGGCGAGGAAGGCGAGGACGATGTCGCGCGGCGGCCTGCGCCCGGAGCGCAGCCGGTCGCGGACGACCGCCAGGGTCATCGCGTCCATGTCCTTCATGTCGACCGCGCCCCGGCCCCACACGCACCCGTCGGCGACCTCTCCGGAGAAGGGGTCGTGGGTCCAGTCGGCCGCGTTGGCGGGGACCACGTCGAGGTGACCGTGGATGAGGAGCGCGGGCCGGGAGGGGTCCGTGCCCTCGATGCGGGCCACGGTGGAGGCGCGCCCCGGGTGGGACTCGTAGATCTTCGGTTCGAGCCCGACCTCGGCGAGCTTCTCGGCGACGTACTCGGCCGCCTTGCGCTCGCCCGGACCCGAGTGGTCGCCGTAGTTGCTGGTGTCGAACCGGATCAGCTCGCGGCAGAGGTCCACGACCTCGTCCTCGCCGGTGACGCCCCTGGCCGTGTCGTCCGTCGCGCTCACGCTGGTTCCTCCCGCTGTCACTGCTGGTGGTTCCCCTCATCCTCCCCCTCCCCGGCGCCCGCGCCCAAGACCGGTCCCGGCCCGTCACACGCCGTTCACGCCGTTCACTCCGGATGCGGCGGGCGGCGGGCCGCGGGCGGGCTGTGATCGGGCACCCCGGAAAGCCTGGTAATGTTTACGTCGTCGCCGCGGGGGAAACCCGCGCGAAAGACACCTTGTCCGGGTGGCGGAATGGCAGACGCGCTAGCTTGAGGTGCTAGTGCCCTTTATCGGGCGTGGGGGTTCAAGTCCCCCCTCGGACACGTGAGATGAGCGAGGGCTCCGACCGTCAGGTCGGGGCCCTCGCTCGTTGATGTGGGGCATCTCTCCCCAGCTCGAAGATCACCAGGTCACGGCATTTCCGCGGCCCCCCGGCGAACCCCGTTCGGCCGTCCCTGCCGGCCGCCGGAAGGGGGCGAGCCTGGCGTCGTACTAAAATTTCCGGCTTGTTACGGGCTGGAGCCGGACAACCCCAGGCAGACCTGCGGGCCCGCCAGCGCCCCGGAGGGCTCCGGGAACGAGACGCGAGGACCCGATGGCAGCCACAGACGAGAGCAGTGCTCTCGGCCTGCTCGACGAAGAGATCCGCGAACAACTCGGCGACACGGCACGTTTCTCGGGCGGTCCCGCCCCCTCCCCGCGCACCCTCGTCGACATCCTCGACGCGTCCGTGCGCTCGTACCCCGACGAGCCGGCCCTGGACGACGGCGGGACCGCGCTGACCTACCGCGAGCTGGCCG
Organism: Streptomyces sp. NPDC051051; assembly: GCF_040682975.1. NCBI lineage: Bacteria > Bacillati > Actinomycetota > Actinomycetes > Kitasatosporales > Streptomycetaceae > Streptomyces > Streptomyces sp. NPDC051051. Next base: position 5,159 of record NZ_JBFBCB010000083.1, on the reverse strand, counting down.
TCGAGGTCGAGCGGCTGCGCCGCCGGCTGGCCGGCGCCGGGGTCGGTCTCGGCGACCGGGTGGGGATCCGGGTGCCGTCGGGGACGAACGACCTGTACGTCGCGATCCTCGCCGTGCTCGCCGCCGGGGCGGCCTACGTCCCCGTGGACGCCGAGGACCCCGACGAACGGGCCGAGCTGGTGTTCGGGGAGGCCGGGGTCAGGGCCGTCGTCGGTGCCGGGCACGAGCTGACCGCGCACGGCCGCTCGGAGGCGCCGGCCGCGCGGCCCGGCGCCGGGCACGACGCGTGGATCATCTTCACCTCCGGCTCCACCGGGAAGCCCAAGGGCGTCGCCGTGAGCCACCGCAGTGCCGCCGCGTTCGTGGACGCCGAGGCCGCACTGTTCCTCACCGACGAGCCGATCGGGCCGGGCGACCGGGTGATGGCGGGGCTGTCCGTCGCCTTCGACGCCTCCTGCGAGGAGATGTGGCTGGCGTGGCGGTACGGCGCCTGCCTGGTGCCGGTGCCGCGCGCGCAGGTCAGGAGCGGTGCCGACCTCGGTCCCTGGCTGGTGGAGCAGGAGATCACCGTGGTCTCGACGGTGCCCACGCTCGCCGCGCTCTGGGAGCCCGGGACCCTCAACGACGTCCGTCTGCTGATCTTCGGCGGTGAGGCCTGTCCGCCCGAACTGGCGCAGCGGCTGGTGACCGAGGGGCGCGAGGTCTGGAACACGTACGGACCGACCGAGGCGACCGTCGTGGCCTGTGCGGCGCTGCTGGGCGGGGCGGAGCCGATCCGGATCGGGCTGCCGCTGCGCGGCTGGGATCTGGCCGTCGTGGACGAGGCCGGCGAGCCGGTGCCGATGGGCGGCAGCGGGCAGCTGGTGATCGGCGGCGTCGGGCTCGCCCGGTACCTCGACGCCGAGAAGGACGCGGAGAAGTACGCGCCGCTGGAATCGCTGGGCTGGGAGCGGGCGTACCGCAGCGGTGACCTCGTGAAGGCGGAGCCGGAGGGGCTGGTCTTCCTCGAGCGGGCCGACGAGCAGATCAAGCTCGGCGGGCGGCGGATCGAGCTGGGCGAGGTCGACGCGGCGCTCCAGGCGCTGCCCGGGGTCGCGGGCGCGGCCGCCGCCGTGCGCACCGCGCGCAGCGGCAATCAGCTCCTCGTCGGCTACGTCGTCGTGCAGGACGGCTGGGACCGGGCCGCAGCCGTGGACGGGCTCCGCGCCGGGCTGCCCGCCGCGCTGGTGCCGCTGCTCGCGCCGGTGGCCGAGCTGCCGACCCGGACGTCGGGCAAGGTCGACCGGGCCGCGCTGCCGTGGCCGCTGGAGGGCCTGGAGACGGGCGGGCCGGCCGAACGGCTCTACGGCACCGAGGCCTGGCTCGCCGAGCAGTGGACGGCGGTCCTCGGCGTCCCGGTCGGCGGCGCCCGTGACGACTTCTTCGCGATCGGCGGCGGCAGTCTGGCCGCCGCGCAGCTGACGACGCGGCTGCGGACCCGGTATCCGAGCGCCGCCGTGCTCGACGTCTACCAGCGGCCGACGCTGCGCAAGCTGGCCCGGCACCTGGAGGAGTCCGCACAGGACGACGGCTCCCGGCGCACCGTCGCCCCGGTGCCGCGACGCGCGCAGCTGGTGCAGGTGCTGCTGCTCGTGCCGCTGTTCACGCTGCTGGGGCTGCGCTGGACGCTGGTCCTGGCCGCCGCGGGCAACGTCCTGCCCGCCCACGGCTGGCTGCCGACCGCGCCCTGGTGGCTGGTGGTCGCGGGCGCGCTGCTGTTCTTCAGCCCGCCCGGCCGGCTCGCGCTCGGTGCGGGCGGGGCACGGCTGCTGCTGCGGGGGGTGGCGCCGGGCCGTCACCCGCGGGGCGGCGGGGTCCATCTGCGGCTGTGGGCCGCCGAGCGGCTCGTCGAGTTCAGCGGGGCGACCTCGCTGACCGGTTCCTGGCTGCAGCGGTACGCCCGCGCCCTCGGGGCGAGGATCGGGCCGGACGTGGATCTGCACGCGCTGCCGCCGGTCACCGGCATGCTCAGGCTGGGCCGGGGCGCGGCCGTCGAGTCCGAGGTGGACCTCTCCGGCTGGTGGCTGGACGGCGACCGGCTGGAGATCGGCCCGGTCAGGGTCGGTGCGCACGCCGTCGTCGGCACGCGCAGCGTCCTCTTCCCGGGGGCGCGGGTCGGCAAGCGGGCCGAGGTGGCGCCGGGTTCGGCCGTCGTCGGCCAGATCCCGACCGGGCAGCGCTGGGCGGGCGCGCCCGCGGTCGAACTCGGCAAGGCCAAGCGCAACTGGCCCAAGGAGCGGCCGGCCCGGAGCCGGGTCTGGCGGGCGCTGTACGGGGCCTCGGGGGCGGGACTGACGCTGCTGCCGGTGTCGGCGGCCGGGGCCGCGCTGCTCGTGGCGTACGCCCTCGTCCCGCCGGACGCCCCGCTGCGGGGTGCCGCCCTGGCGCTGGTCCCGGCCACGCTCGCCTACGGGCTGACGTACGCGCTGCTGCTCCTGGTCGCCGTGCGGCTGCTGAGTCTGGGGCTGCGGGAGGGCACGCATCCGACGCACGGCCGGATCGGCTGGCAGGCCTGGACGGTCACCCAGCTGATGGACCGCTCGCGCGAGACGCTCTTCCCGCTGTACGCCGGGCTGGCGACGCCGGTGTGGCTGCGGCTGCTCGGGATGCGGATCGGCAAGGGCGCCGAGGTGTCGACCGTCCTGGCGCTGCCCAGTCTGACCACGGTCGGCGAGGGCGCGTTCCTGGCCGACGACACGCTGACCGCGCCGTACGAGCTGGGGGGCGGCTGGTTGCGGATCGGGCGCGCGGAGATCGGGCGGCGGGCGTTCCTCGGGAACTCGGGGATGACCGCGCCGGGGCGGAGCGTGCCGGACGGCGGGCTCGTCGGGGTGCTGTCGGCGACTCCGAAGAAGGCGAAGAAGGGCAGCTCCTACCTGGGGCTGCCGCCGGTGAAGCTGCCGCGGGCGGCGGCCGACGGCGACCGGAGCCGCACCTACGAGCCGCCGGCGCGGCTGCTGTGGGCGCGTGCGCTGGTGGAGCTGTGCCGGATCGTGCCGGTGTTCTGCTCGGCCGGTCTCGCGGTGCTGACCGTGGCCGCGCTGTGCGCGCTGGGGGCGTGGGCCCCCTTGCTGTCCGGGCTGGTGCTGCTCGGGGCGGGCGGGGCGGCGGCCCTGCTGTCGATCGTCGCGAAGTGGCTGCTGGTGGGGCGGCACCGCCGCGGGGAGCACCCGCTGTGGAGCGGTTTCGTGTGGCGCAACGAGCTGGCGGACACCTTCGTCGAGGTGGTGGCGGTGCCGTGGCTGGCAGGTTCGGTGCCGGGTACGCCGGTGCTGTCGGCGTGGCTGCGCGGGCTCGGCGCGCGCATCGGCCGGGGCGTGTGGGTGGAGAGCTACTGGCTGCCCGAGGCGGACCTGGTGACGCTGGAGGACGCGGCCACGGTCAACCGGGGCTGTGTGCTCCAGACTCACCTCTTCCACGACCGGATCTTGCGGACGGATACTGTGGTCCTCCGTGAGGGTGCCACGCTGGGCCCTGGCGGGATCGTGCTGCCCGGCAGCACGGTCGGGGCCCGTACGACCCTGGGTCCCGCGTCGCTCGTGATGGCCGCGGAGTCCGTCCCGGACGACACCCGCTGGCTCGGCAACCCGATCGAAGCGTGGCGTCCCTGAACGCCGGCCACTCGGAACCGGACGACGGCACACCGGCGGGGAGTGGCAGCACGGCGCAGGGAGCGGACGCGGCAGTGGCAGTTCAGCAGGCAGGCGGGGCGGACCCGTACTTCCCGGCCAACGGTGATTCCCGGTACCGGGTGCACCGCTACGAGCTCACGCTGGACTACCGGCCCGGGCCGAACCGGCTCTCGGGCACCGCCCGGATCAACGCGATAGCCGGGCGTTCGCCGCTCGCCGAGTTCCAGCTCAACCTGGCCGACTTCAAGATCGGCCGGGTCCGGGTGGACGGCCGCCAGGCGCACTACACGCACCGCGGCGGCAGGCTGCGCGTCCGGCCCGCCAAGGCGCTGCGGGCCGGGGCCGCGTTCACCGTCGAGGTGCACTGGGCGGGCAACCCCAAGCCGGTCAACAGCCCCTGGGGCGGGATCGGCTGGGAGGAGTTGGGCGACGGGGCGCTGGTGGCGAGTCAGCCCGTCGGGGCGCCGTCCTGGTACCCGTGCAACGACCGGCCCGCCGACAAGGCGTCGTACCAGATCTCGGTGACGACGCCGTCGGCGTACGCGGTGGTGGCGGGTGGCCGGCTGCTGACCCGGACGACGAAGGCGTCCACGACGACCTGGGTGTACGAGCAGTCCGCGCCGACGTCGAGCTATCTGGTGGGGCTGTCGATCGGCAAGTACCAGACCGTGCTGCTCGGTGATCCGGGGCTCGGCGGGGTGCCGCAGCACGGGCACATCCCGGCGGACCTGCTGCCGGAGTTCTCGCGGGACTTCGCGCGCCAGCCGGGCATGATGCATCTCTTCCAACAGCTTTTCGGGCCCTACCCGTTCGACGAGTACGCGGTCGTGGTGACCGAGGAGGAACTCGACGTGCCCGTCGAGGCACAGGGGTTGTCGCTGTTCGGCGCCAACCACGTGGACGGGGCCCGGGGTTCGGAGCGGCTGGTGGCGCACGAGCTGGCGCACCAGTGGTTCGGCAACAGCGTGTCCATCGCCGACTGGCGGCACATCTGGCTGAACGAGGGCTTCGCCAAGTACGCGGAGTGGCTGTGGTCGGAGCGCTCGGGTGGCCGTACGGCGCAGCAACTGGCCGTCGCCGCGCACCGGTCGCTCTCCGCCCTGCCGCAGGACCTGAAGCTGGCCGACCCCGGCCGCAAGTCGATGTTCGACGACCGGCTCTACGAGCGGGGCGGGCTCACCGTGCACGCGCTGCGCTGCGCGCTGGGCGACGACGCGTTCTTCCGGATGCTGCGCGCCTGGCTCGGTCTGCACCGCGGCGGCGCGGTCACGACGTCGGCCTTCACGGCGCACGCGGCACGGTTCGCGGCCGAGCCGCTGGACGACCTGTTCGACGCGTGGCTGTACGCGACGGCGCTGCCGCCGCTGCCGCGGGCCGACACGCGGGCGGCCGTCTAGTAGGGCTTGGTCATCTTCACTCGTGGGTGGCGTGTCTGTTTGTTCGTGGGTGTCGTTGTGCTGGTGTGACACCTGAGGAGATGGCCGGGGT
>NZ_JBFBCB010000082.1:0-18948 GCF_040682975.1 Streptomyces sp. NPDC051051 | reverse complement strand
GTGGTGAACCCCGTGGTGGCGGCGGCCGTCGGCATCACGATGTTCGGCGAGACCTTCCGCTACGGCACCACCGGCACCGCGCTCGCCCTGAGCCCGATCCCCACGAGAAGCCCTAGCCGCGGCGCAGCCGCAGGCCGAGGAAGGCGAGGCCGAGGCCCGTGCCGATGAGGACCAGACCGCTGCCGAGGGGCAGGATCCGCAACATCCGTCCGACGGGCCGTTCCTCCGCGGCTTCGGCCTGCCGCACGGCCCGCGGCGACGGGGAGGGGACGAGCCGGGCCTCGTCCGGAGCCTCGTCCGGGGCGGTCGTCTCCCCGGCCGCTGTCTCGGCCGGCTCCTCGTCGTAGCCCTGCTCGTCACCGGAGTCCGTGTCCTCGTCGACGGCCTCGGGGTCCGTCCCGGCCGCCTCCTCGGTGCGGCCGGGACGTGCCCGCCCCTCCCCGGCCCGGCTTCCGGCCCGGTCGGGGCCGCCGGGTGACGCCGAGGCCGAGGCGGACGGCGACGCGGTCGGGGACGCCGCCACGGGGACGGACGACGGCAGGCCGGGTGACGGCGGGACGCGGTCGTGCCCGGCACCCTGCGAGGGCGTCGAGACGGGACGCCCGTACGCCGGACCGGTCCCGCGCGCCGGACCGGGACCGTGCGTCCCTCCGGGACCGTGTGTTCCTCCGGGACCGTGTGTTCCTCCGGGCCCGTGCGTCTCTCCGGGCCCGTGCGTCTCTCCGGGCCCGTGCGTCTCTCCGGGACCGTGCGTCGAGCCACGGCCGGAGGCCACCCTGCTCCCGTTTGCCGCCCTGCTCCCGTCCGCCGACCGGTTCCCGTCCGTCGCCCTGCTCTCGTACGCCGTCCCGGAGCCGTACGCCGGTGCCGCCGCGTCCGCCCGCACACCCCCGTACGGCAGCACGGCCACCAGCAATCCCGTCCCCATTCCCACCCCGCACAGCCCCCGCCGCCATGGAGTCACGCCCGTGACCCCCTCCCGGTGTTCAGTCGTCACAAAATGAGGCCACAAGCCTCACATGACGGATTGGTCCTCGCATTCCGGACTGCGCTGAACGGGAAAACCATGGATCACCCTTCGCGGGGGGCGCCACGGTGACGAGGTGTACGGGTGCGAGAGAATGGCGGCATGGAGATGCCGAGGAACGAACGGTCGCCGGAGAACGCCCAGAAGATCCTGGTCGTAGGCCAGGACGGCATGGCTCTCGGTGGCATCGACGCGGACGACGACTCCCGTGAGATCCCCGTGACCGAGCAGGTCGAGCAGCCGGCGAAGGTCATGCGGATCGGCAGCATGATCAAGCAGCTGCTGGAGGAGGTGCGGGCGGCCCCCCTCGACGAGGCCAGCCGCGTCCGTCTCAAGGAGATCCACTCGAGCTCGGTCAAGGAGCTGGAGGACGGCCTGGCGCCGGAGCTGGTCGAGGAGCTGGAGCGGCTCTCCCTGCCGTTCACCGAGGAGTCGACCCCGAGCGACGCGGAACTGCGGATCGCGCAGGCCCAGTTGGTGGGCTGGCTGGAGGGCCTCTTCCACGGCATCCAGACCACGCTGTTCGCCCAGCAGATGGCCGCGCGGGCTCAGTTGGAGCAGATGCGCCGCGCCCTGCCGCCGGGGGTGGGCGGTCCGGAGGGCCCCGACGACCCGCGCGCGGGCGGCCGTTCGGGCGGCCCGTACCTGTAGAGCCCTGCCTGAGGATCCGGTCCGAACCGATCACATCCGTACCGACGAGGAGAAGGGCCCGGCGACCGACGCCGGGCCCTTCTCGGTTGCGCGGGGATCAGGACGGCGGGTTGCCCGTGGAGACGCTCAGTTCGATCTCCGGCATGTCCTCCGGGTCGACGTCCGTCCCGGCGGACGGGAACTGGTCCATGACCGTGCCGTCGCCGTAGGTGTTCTCGTCCTGGTCCTTCGTCTTGATCGACCAGCCGGCTGCCTGGAAGCAGGCCTTGACCGAGTCGATGTTCTTGAACTTGAAGCTGGGGACCCGGATCTTGTCGGGGTCGTTGTACGACTCCTGCGGCTCCGTGCACTCGGTCGTGTCGATCGTCTTGGACGTGTCCGGGCCCCGGTAACCGGCGGCCTTCGTCGACGAGGCGGAGGCGATGGTGACGGGCTCGCCGCCCTCGTCGTCATCGCTGCCGTTGGAGGCGAGGGTGCCGATCAGGGCGCCGACGGTCGCGACGGCCACGATCGCCGATCCGACGAGCACTCCCGCGTTGCTCCTGCGCCCGCCGCCCGGCGCTCCCGAGGCCTGCTGGTTCACGGAGTACCCGGGCGGGTTCTGCGGTCCCTGCCGGTGGCCGTAGGCCGGAGCGGGCGTCTGGTAGCCCTGCTGCGGATAGCCGTACGACGGGGCGGGCGTCGAGGGCGTGCCGTACGGGTTGGGCGTCGGGGCCGGCTGGTACGGCGTCTGGACGTTGCCCACCGGGGTCTGGGGGCTCTGGCCGACCGGCGGGAACACCGCGGAGCCGACGCCCGAGCCGCTCTGCGCGGGAGTGCCGGGCACGATGCTCGGCGGCGCGGGCTGGAGGGAGGCCGCGACGCGCAGGCACTCGTCGCGCATGGCGACGGCGGTGGGGAAGCGTTCGTTCGGGTTCTTCTTCAGCGCGCGGGCGACCAGCGCGTCGACGGCCGGCGGCAGCGCGCGGTTGATGGCGGACGGAGCCACCGGCTCCTCCTGCACGTGCGCGTACGCGATCGCCAGCGGCGAGTCGGCATCGAACGGCAGCCTTCCGGTGACCAGTTGGAAGAGCATGATGCCGACCGAGTACAGGTCGGAGCGGGCGTCCACGCCGCGGCCGAGGGCCTGTTCGGGCGAGAGGTACTGCGGGGTGCCGACGACCATGCCGGTCTGCGTCATCGAGGTGACCCCGGACTGCATCGCGCGCGCGATGCCGAAGTCCATCACCTTGACGACGCCGCGCTTGGTCATCATCACGTTGCCCGGCTTGATGTCGCGGTGGACCAGGCCCATCTCGTGGCTGATCTCCAGCGCGGCCAGCACGTCCGCGGTGAGCTTCAGGGCCTTGTCGGCGGGCATCGCGCCCTGCCGCCGTACGTCCTCGTCGAGCACCGAGCCGAGCGGGCGGCCCTCGACGTACTCCATGACGATGTACGGCGTGGTCAAGCCGTCGACGTCGTCCTCGCCGGTGTCGAAGACCGAGACGATGTTGGTGTGGGTGAGCTTGGCCACGGCCTGGGCCTCGCGGCGGAAACGCTCGCGGAAGGCCTGTTCGCGGCCGAGTTCGGTGTGGAGCGTCTTGACCGCGACCTGCCGGTCGAGCACCGAGTCGTAGGCGAGGTGGACCGAGGCCATGCCGCCCTCGCCGAGCAAGTCGCGCAGCTGATAGCGGCCGCCGGCGAGCGCCCGCCCCGCGTACCGGCCCTGCGCGCCGTCCTGGCTCATTCTCTGCGTCCCCCGTCAGGCCCTCAGCGCTGCCGCTCGCCGTGGCTTGCCCATTGATCGAAAGTGCTATTCCCGGCCAAGTCTGCCCCAGGGCACCGACACGTCAAGCTCGGTGCCCGTTCCGTGACCGTACGCGCAAGAAGAGTCGCGGAAGCGTTACAGGTGCCGTACCGCCGGTGCACAGAATTTGCACGCCGGCGTGGAGTGCGGGTTTGATGGCCGATCCGTCTGGGGCCGATACCCGGGCTGATCCCGGACCGGCGGCTTGCGCGGAGGCTGTAGCGTGGCCGACGGAGACCGTGACAACACCGCGCGCACCGCGGGCAGAAACGACGGCGAGGACTGATGGCACAGCAGCAGCGCGCTCAGGGCCCGTCCGACCCCGAGGCGACTGGCGGCGGTATGTCAGATGCGCCGGAGATGTGGGGTAACGGCGGACTTGTCGGAGACGGCCGTTACCGGCTGACCGGCAGACTCGGGCGGGGCGGCATGGCGGAGGTGTTCGCCGCCGAGGACGTGCGTCTCGGCCGTACCGTCGCCGTCAAGCTGCTGCGCGCGGACCTCGCCGAGGACCCGGTGTCCAAGGCCCGCTTCACGCGCGAGGCCCAGTCGGTGGCCGGCCTCAACCACCACGCGATCGTCGCCGTGTACGACTCCGGTGAGGACGTCGTCGGCGGCCAGAGCGTGCCGTACATCGTGATGGAGCTGGTCGAGGGGCGGACGATCCGCGACCTGCTCCTCAACGCCGAGGCGCCGGGCCCCGAGCAGGCCCTGATCATCGTCTCCGGGGTGCTGGAGGCGCTCGCCTACTCGCACCAGCACGGCATCGTGCACCGCGACATCAAGCCGGCGAACGTGATCATCACCGACAACGGCGCGGTGAAGGTGATGGACTTCGGCATCGCGCGCGCCCTGCACGGGGCGTCGACGACGATGACGCAGACCGGCATGGTGATGGGCACCCCGCAGTACCTCTCCCCGGAACAGGCGCTCGGCAAGGCCGTCGACCACCGCTCCGACCTGTACGCCACCGGCTGCCTGCTGTACGAACTGCTCGCGCTGCGGCCGCCCTTCACCGGTGAGACCCCGCTGTCGGTGGTCTACCAGCACGTGCAGGACATCCCGGTGCCGCCGTCGCGGACCTCGGACGGCGTGTGCCCGCCGGAACTCGACGGCCTCGTCATGCGGTCTCTCGCCAAGGACCCCGACGACCGTTTCCAGACCGCGGAGGAGATGCGCGGCCTCGTCCAGTACGGGCTCCAGATGCTGTACGACCAGGGCGCCCACACCGGCACGTGGAACACCGGTCCGGTCGGGGCGGGCACCGGCGCGGGTGCCGCCGCGGCGGGCTTCGCGAGCACCAGCGTGCTGCCGCAGGGCGCCGACGGCTCCCACACCTCGCAGATCCCGCAGCCGATCCTGCCCACGGGCTACGGCCACGGTGACGACGGCGGGTTCGAGGGGCGCGGCAACCAGGGCAACGGCCGCGGCAAGCTGTGGATCCTCGCCGTCCTCGCTGTGGTCGCCATCGCCGCGGGTGTCGCGCTCGCGCTGAACACCACCGGGGGCGACGGCAGCGGCGGGAGCAAGACGTCGACGTCACCGAGCGCCACACCGTCCGCCTCGGACGATCGACCGAGCGCGTCGCCGAGCGAGGAGCCGTCCGACGAGTCGTCGGAGGACACCTCCGAAGGCGGCAGCACCGGTTCGAACTCCGGGTCCGACTGGACGCCGTCGTACACGCCGTCGTACGAGTCGTCCCCGAGTTACAGCAGTGAGCCGTCGGAGGAGCCGTCGGACCCGGCGACGAGCGACCCGGTGACGCAGGAGCCGAGCGACCCGCCGGTGACGAGCGACCCCGGCACCACGGACGGCGGCACCTCCGACGGCGGAACGTCGCAGGGCGGCGGCACCATCTCCGGCGTCACCGGCGGCAGCGAAGGCACCACCGGCTGACCCACCGCGGCGCCGGGCACGCGCGCGTGAGCCCTTCTCGCGGGGCTTCACGCGCGCGTGCCCGTTTCCGGGTGCTCACGCCCGCGCCCCTCAGTCCGTGAACGCGTCGCACACCGCGTCGTACTCCCGCGTCCACCACACCGCGAGGGCGGAGGCGGCCGGGAACTGCGGGTCGGCGCGGGTGTCGCCGCGCTCGTAGTGCCAGCGCAGCATCCAGAAGTCGTTCAGGCGCTCCCACCACACCCGGTGCACGGCCGCCGCCAGCTCGCCGGACGTGGCTCCGGCGGCGGGCCGGTACGCGCGCGCGTAGGCCCGCGCCTTCGGCAGGTCGAGGGTGCCGTCGGGCCGGACGAAGAAGATCGCGGCGGCCCGTACGGCCTCCTCGGCGCGGGGCTGCACGCCGAGCCGGTCCCAGTCGACGATGGCGGCGGGCGCCTCCCCGCGGTAGAGCAGGTTGAACGGGTGGAAGTCACCGTGCACCCAGCCGGCCGGGGCGGCGTGCGGGGGACGCCGGCCGGCGTGCCGTTCCAGCAGGGTGCGGCGCTCCAGGAGCCGGTGGCGGGCCAGTTCGTCGAAGGAGTCGGCGGGACGGTGCCGGCGCACGCGCGCGAGGAGGGCGTCGATCAGGGCGAAGGTGTCGGCGGGCGCGGGGCTCTCGGCGGGAGCGGCGCGGGCCCGCGCGTGGGCCGGCATCACGCGTTCCAGGCTCGCGTGGACCACCCCCAGCAGTGCTCCCAGACGCCCGCACGCGCCGGGGGTGAGCTGGGCGCCGTGGCGGTGCCGGCCGTCGATCCAGGGGTGCAGGGCGTAGGCGTGGCCGCCGACGACGGCGACCGTGCGCCCGTCGCGGCCGGGCAGCGGGGGCGCGACCGGGACACCCAGGTCGGCGAGGCGCTGGGTGGCCCGGTGCTGACGGACGATCGAGGCCGGGTCGGCGGTGTCGGGATCGAAGTGGTGCTTGAGGAAGTAGCGGCCTCGGGTGGTGCGCAGCCGGTAGCCGCGGTTCAGCAGCCCCTGGTCGACGGGCTCGCAGGCGAGCGCGGAGCCGGCGGCGTAGCGCCGGAGCAGGGCGCCCACAGGGGGCGCGTGGGTCATCAGGGGTGGTAAACAGGAGCGCGGCACGCGCCGATGGTAGGGCACGCGGCGAGGCTGTGAGCTGCGCGTTGTCACAGAAAGTCACCGGATGTCACAAGTGATCCCGGGTGGTCGGCTTGGGGTGCGCCTCGGCGGCGAAGCGGTCCTGGCGGGTGCCGCCCGCCGCGTGGGTGGTCGCGCGTCGCGGGGTGGCGGGCGGCGGGCGGGCGGCCCGGCGGAGCGCCGCGGTCGGCCTTCCTGAGCACGGGCCCGGGTGGGAACCGTGAATAAATGTGCATATTTGTCCAGATGTGCACACGGAGGCACTCCCGAGCGGAAACTCTTCCCGTGACCTGGGTGCGCGGGATAACGTGCCGTTGCTCCGGCCTCCTGCAAGGCTGTGACCAGGCTCCTTCCCGACTTTGCCGATTTACTTGGAAATCCAAGCAAAAACGCAGGTCAAGGGGGGTTTCACAGAAATGTGTCGCACTGGGTAACGTGAGGCTTGCAGGGCGCTCGCCGGGGCACCTGTCACGCCTGTTCCGGCCGAGGGCACCCACCCCGTGCACAGGTTTCGGAACAGGTGAGCCGCACTGGTCACCCGGCAACCCCGGGGGCCGGACCGACGGAGGAGCACACGTGACCGTGGAGAGCACTGCCGCGCGCAAGCCGCGACGCAGCGCCGGAGGCAAGGCCGGCGCCACCGGCACCGGGACGGCGGCCGAGGCCACCGGCGCGGCGGCCAAGGCCACCGGCACCAAGCGCACCACCCGCACCAGCCGCGCCGCCGCCGGGAAAGGCACCGCCGAGCCCCAGCTCGTGCAGCTGCTGACGCCCGAGGGCGAGCGCGTGAAGAACGCCGAGTACGACCCGTACGTCGCCGACATCACGCCCGAGGAGCTGCGCGGTCTCTACCGCGACATGGTGCTCACCCGCCGCTTCGACGCCGAGGCCACCTCCCTCCAGCGCCAGGGCGAGCTGGGCCTGTGGGCCTCGCTGCTCGGCCAGGAGGCCGCCCAGATCGGCTCCGGCCGGGCCCTGCGCGACGACGACTACGTCTTCCCGACCTACCGCGAGCACGGCGTCGCCTGGTGCCGCGGTGTCGACCCGGCGAACCTGCTCGGCATGTTCCGCGGCGTCAACAACGGCGGCTGGGACCCCAACGGCAACAACTTCCACCTGTACACGATCGTCATCGGCTCCCAGACGCTGCACGCCACGGGCTACGCGATGGGTGTGGCCAAGGACGGCGCGGACTCGGCGGTCATCGCCTACTTCGGCGACGGCGCCTCCAGCCAGGGCGACGTGGCCGAGTCGTTCACCTTCTCCGCGGTCTACAACGCGCCGGTGGTCTTCTTCTGCCAGAACAACCAGTGGGCGATCTCCGAGCCGACCGAGAAGCAGACCCGCGTGCCGCTCTACCAGCGCGCCCAGGGCTACGGCTTCCCGGGCGTCCGCGTCGACGGCAACGACGTCCTCGGCTGCCTCGCGGTCACCAAGTGGGCGCTGGAGCGGGCCCGCAGGGGCGAGGGGCCGACCCTCGTCGAGGCGTACACGTACCGCATGGGTGCCCACACCACCTCCGACGACCCGACGCGTTACCGCCACGACGACGAGCGGGCGGCCTGGGAGGCGAAGGACCCGATCCTGCGCCTGCGCCGGTACCTGGAGGCCTCAAACCACACGGACGAGGGTTTCTTCGCGGAACTCGAGGCCGAGAGCGAGGCGTTGGGCAGGCGAGTGCGCGAAGCGGTCCGTTCCATGCCGGACCCGGACCACTTCGCCATCTTCGAGAACGTGTACGCGGACGGGCACGCGCTCGTCGACGAGGAGCGGGCCCAGTTCGCCGCCTACCAGGCGTCGTTCGCGGACTCTCCCGAGGGGGGTAACTGAGATGGCGGAGAAGATGGCCCTGGCCAAGGCGATCAACGAGTCGCTGCGCAAGGCCCTGGAGTCGGACCCCAAGGTCCTCGTCATGGGTGAGGACGTCGGCAAGCTCGGCGGCGTGTTCCGGGTGACGGACGGCCTCCAGAAGGACTTCGGCGAGTCCCGCGTCATCGACACCCCGCTGGCCGAGTCGGGCATCGTGGGCACGGCGATCGGCCTGGCCCTGCGCGGCTACCGCCCGGTGGTGGAGATCCAGTTCGACGGCTTCGTCTTCCCGGCCTACGACCAGATCGTCACCCAGCTCGCGAAGATGCACGCGCGTGCGCTCGGCAAGGTCAAGATGCCGGTCGTCGTCCGCATCCCCTACGGCGGCGGCATCGGCGCCGTCGAGCACCACTCGGAGTCCCCCGAGTCGCTCTTCGCGCACGTGGCGGGCTTGAAGGTGGTCTCCCCGTCGAACGCCGACGACGCCTACTGGATGATGCAGCAGGCCATCCAGAGCGACGACCCGGTGATCTTCTTCGAGCCCAAGCGGCGCTACTGGGACAAGGGCGAGGTCGACCCCGAGGCGATCCCCGGCCCCCTGCACAAGGCGCGGGTCGTCCGCGAGGGCACCGACCTGACCCTCGTCGCCTACGGCCCGATGGTCAAGCTCTGTCAGGAGGCCGCCGCCGCGGCCGCCGAGGAGGGCAAGAACCTGGAGGTCCTGGACCTGCGGTCGGTCTCCCCGCTCGACTTCGACTCCATCCAGGCCTCCGTGGAGAAGACCCGCCGCCTGGTCGTCGTCCACGAGGCGCCGGTGTTCTTCGGCTCGGGCGCGGAGATCGCGGCCCGGATCACGGAGCGCTGCTTCTACCACCTGGAGGCCCCGGTGCTCCGGGTCGGCGGCTACCACGCCCCGTACCCGCCAGCGCGTCTGGAAGAGGAGTACCTGCCGGGTCTGGACCGGGTACTCGACACCGTCGACCGCGCCCTGGCGTACTGAGGAGAGGGTCGTGACGACGATGACGGAAGCGTCCGTGCGCGAGTTCAAGATGCCCGACGTGGGTGAGGGACTCACCGAGGCCGAGATCCTCAAGTGGTACGTCCAGCCCGGCGACACGGTGACCGACGGCCAGGTGGTGTGCGAGGTCGAGACGGCCAAGGCGGCCGTCGAACTGCCCATCCCCTACGACGGTGTGGTGCGGGAGCTGCGGTTCCCCGAGGGCACCACGGTCGACGTGGGCGTGTCGATCATCGCGGTGGACGTGTCGGGCGGGTCGGCCCCGACCGCCGCGCCCGCCGCCGCTCCCGCCCCCGCCGCGGAGCGGCAGCCCGAGGAGCCGAAGGCCGAGGGGTCCGGCCGCCAGCCGGTTCTCGTCGGTTACGGCGTGGCCGCGTCCTCCACCAAGCGGCGTCCGCGCAAGGGCGCCGAGATCCCGGCCCAGGAGCCGGCGGCGGCCTCCGCGGCCGTCCAGGCGGAACTGAACGGACACGGCACGGCCCCCGCGGCCGCCCCCGTCCCGGTCGCCCCCGCTCCCGCTCTCGCCGCCCCGGCCGCCGACCGGCCCCGCCCGCTGGCCAAGCCGCCCGTGCGCAAGCTGGCCAAGGACCTGGGCGTGGACCTCGCCTCGGTGGTCCCGTCCGGCCCGGACGGCATCGTCACCCGCGAGGACGTCCACGCCGCCGCGGCCTCCGCGCAGGCCCCGGTCCCGCCGACGGCACCGGAGCCCGTACCGGCGGCCGCCGCGGCGCCGGCCACCGCCCCCGCGCAGGCTCCGGTCGCCTCGTACGACACGGCGCGCGAGACCCGTGTCCCGGTCAAGGGCGTCCGCAAGGCGACGGCGGCGGCGATGGTGGGCTCGGCGTTCACGGCGCCGCACGTCACGGAGTTCGTGACGGTCGACGTCACGCGCACGATGAAGCTCGTCGAGGAACTCAAGCGGGACCCCGACAAGTACGGGATGCAGGGCCTGCGGGTCAACCCGCTCCTGCTGATCGCCAAGGCCCTGCTGGTCGCCATCAGGCGCAACCCGGACGTCAACGCGTCCTGGGACGAGGCCAACCAGGAGATCGTGCGCAAGCACTACGTCAACCTGGGCATCGCGGCCGCGACCCCGCGCGGGCTGATCGTGCCGAACATCAAGGACGCCCACGACAAGACGCTGCCGCAGCTGGCCGAGGCGCTCGGCGAGCTGGTGGCGACGGCGCGCGAGGGCAGGACGTCCCCGGCGGCCATGCAGGGCGGCACGGTGACCATCACCAACGTCGGCGTCTTCGGCGTCGACACCGGTACGCCGATCCTCAACCCCGGCGAGTCCGCGATCCTCGCGGTCGGCTCGATCAAGCTCCAGCCGTGGGTCCACAAGGGCAAGGTGAAGCCACGTCAGGTCACCACGCTGGCGCTGAGCTTCGACCACCGCCTGGTCGACGGCGAACTGGGCTCCAAGGTGCTCGCCGACGTGGCGGCCGTCCTGGAGCAGCCGAAGAGACTGATCACCTGGGGCTGACCCGCGCACCCCCCGTCCGCAGGAGCCGCGCACCCGAACGACGGGGGCGCGGCCTCCTGCGGAGGCGGCGGCGAGGACGTGCACCGCCGGGGACGGCGGGCGCGTCGGCGGTTCGGGTCACGCGGGCACGTGGACGGACGACACGCGGCTGGCGACCAGGCGTTCCCGCTCCCGGCGGGCCGCGCGTGAGCGCAACCGCAGGATCTGGCTGACCCCGAGCGCCTGGAGCGCGAACACCGAGGAGAAGGCGATCCGGTAGTCGTCTCCGGTCGCGTCCAGCAGGACGCCGACCGCGAACAGGGTCGACATGGAGGCGACGAACCCGCCCATGTTGGTGATGCCGGACGCGGTGCCCTGCCGCTCCGGCGGATTCGCGGGCCGCGCGAAGTCGAAGCCGAGCATCGACGCCGGTCCGCAGGCGCCCAGCACCGTGCACAGCACGACGAGCAGCCACATCGGCGCGTGCTCGCCGGGGTAGGCCAGCGTGGCCGCCCACAGCAGCGCGGTCGCCCCGACCGTGCCGAGCGCCAGGGGGAGGCGCGCCCCGTGGTGCCGGGCGACGACCTGGCCGTAGACGAGTCCGACGGCCATGTTGGACAGGACGACCAGGGTCAGCAGTTCGCCGGCCGTGGCGCGGCTGAGGCCCTGCGCCTCGACGAGGAACGGCATGCCCCACAGCAGCAGGAACACCATCGCCGGGAACTGGGTGGTGAAGTGCACCCACAGGCCCAGCCGCGTCCCCGGCTCCCGCCAGGACTCGGCGATCTGCCGCCGCACGTAGGCGGCGCCCCGGTGCGGGAACGGCTGGGGCTCGTGGCCCTCGGGGTGGTCCTTCAGGAACAGCAGGAGCAGGACGAGTACGACGACCCCGGCGAGCGCGCTGCCCGCGAACGCGGCCGTCCATCCGATGCCGTGCAGCAGCCGGGCCAGGAGCAGGGTGGAGACCAGGTTGCCCGCCATGCCGGCCAGGCCCGCGAGCTGCGCGACGAGGGGGCCGCGCCGGGCCGGGAACCAGCGGGTGCCGAGCCGCAGCACGCTGATGAACGTCATCGCGTCGCCGCAGCCGAGCAGCGCGCGCGAGGCGAGGGCGGTGCCGTAGGTGGGGGAGAAGGCGAAGCCGAGCTGTCCGGCGGTGAACAGGACGACGCCGATGGCCAGCACCTTCTTGGTGCCGAGCCGGTCGACCAGCAGTCCGACGGGTATCTGCATGCCGGCGTAGACCAGCAGCTGGAGGATCGAGAAGGTCGACAGGGCCGAGGCGTTCACGTCGAAGCGGTCGGCGGCGTCGAGGCCGGCCACCCCGAGGGACGTACGGAAGATGACGGCGACGAAGTAGACGGAGACGCCGATCCCCCAGACGGCTGCCGCGCGCCGTCCGCCGGGCGGGTCACCCGGCAGGGTGATGTTGCTCATCGGACCTCCCCCCGTGCCAGGTGCGAGAACCAGCCGACGTGCCGGTGGACGATCCCCACGGCCGCCTCCGCGTCGCCGGAGCGCAGGGCCTGGAGCATCTCCTCGTGCTCGGCGAGGGTCTTGGCGATCCGGTCGGGGTGGGAGTGCATCACGGCGACGCCCATCCGCAGCTGGCGGTCGCGCAGCTGGTCGTAGAGCCGGGACAGGATCTCGTTGCCGCCGCTGCGGACGATCTCGGCGTGGAAACAGCGGTCGGTGACGGCGGCCCCGGCGAGGTCACCCGCGGCGGCCTGCGCCTTCTGCTGCGCCAGGAGTTCTTCGAGCCGCCGGATCAGCCCGGCGGGGGCGGGGACGGCCTTGCGTGCCGCGTGCTCCTCCACCAGCAGTCGGGTCTCCACGACGTCCTTGATCTCCTGTGCGGAGACCGGCAGGACCAGGGCGCCCTTCTTCGGGTAGAGCTTGAGCAGCCCCTCGGCCTCCAGCCGCAGCAGTGCTTCGCGCACCGGTGTCCGCGAGACCCCGACGGCCTCGGCCAGCTCGCCCTCGGTGAGGAGGGCGCCGCCCTCGTAACGGCGTTCCAGGACACCCTGTTTGACGTGCGCGTAGACGCGTTCGGCTGCGGGAGGCTGCTTGACGGGCGCGGGTGCGGCGGAAGGCATGCGGACAGCATAGATACAACAGGTACGCAAGGGGGGACGGTTCCAGCATGCGGAACGGGCGTCCGTCCGGCGTCCGCGCGGACCGGGATGAGGGGTGGGTCCGGAATTCCTCGCAGCGGACGCACAACCATCTGTGCTACTTACGTGTCACACACATGCGGCCCCTTCTGTTTTCCCCTCCAACTCGGCCGCACCGCAGGGGCATTCGACGTAATCGGGGTATTTCAGTTGATAACCGCCACCAAGGGCTTCCGGGTGCGCAGAGCCGCAGCCGTCGCCGTCACGGCCGGCACGATGCTCGCGACCGGCGTCCTCACCGCGGCGCCCGCGCAAGCTGTCACGACGCCCACCATCACCGCCAAGGGCGCGTACCTGATGAACAGCGCGACCGGCGCGACGCTCTACAGCAAGTCCGCCGACTACAAGAGGCTCACCGCCTCCACCACGAAGGTCATGACCGCGAAGGTCGTGCTCTCGCAGTCGAACCTGAACCTCGACACCAGGGTCACGGTCAAGCAGGCGGTCAGCGACTACATGGTCCGCGAGGGTTACCCCTCGTCGGCCAGGCTGATCGTCGGTGACAAGGTCACCGTCCGTCAGCTGCTGTACGGGATGATGCTGCCGTCCGGCTGCGACGCGGCGATGGTCCTCGCCGACAAGTTCGGCACCGGCACGACCGTCGCGGCCCGCACCAAGAACTTCATCGCCAAGATGAACACCACGGCCAAGAACCTGGGCATGACGAACACGCACTTCGACTCGTTCGACGGCCTCAGCAACGGCTCCAACTACTCGACGCCGCGCGACCTGACGAAGCTCGCCCGCAGCGTGATGAAGAACTCCACGTTCAAGGCCGTCGTCAAGGCCAAGTCCTACACGGCGAAGACGATCACCAAGACCGGTGCCACCCGCACCATGGGTACCTGGACCAACACCAACACGCTGCTCGGCTGGAACGGCACGCTCGGCGTGAAGACCGGCTCGGGTACCGAGGCCAAGTACTGCCTGATCTTCGCCGCCACGCTCAACGGCGAGTCGGTCGTGGGCACCGTCCTCACGGCTCCCGACGCGGTGAACCGCACGAACGACGTGAAGAAGCTCATCAACTACGGCTACGCCAAGATCAGCTGACGCCGGCACACCTGCGCGACGGGCCCGCCGTGATCCCCACGGCGGGCCCGTTCCGTCGCGACCGCCCCGGCGGCTACCTGGTCACCGCGAAGTTCCTGAGGATCGCCGCCGTCAGTTCCGGCTCGCCCTCGGCCTTCACGCGGTCCGCCACCGCCTCCGGGGTGACCCGGCCGCAGGCCAGGCGGACGTACGTCTCCCAGTCGAGGGAGAAGGAGGCGGCCGGGCCGAGCGCGGGGGCCGTCTCCAGCGTGCCGCGGCCCTGGATGTCGACGCGGATCGTGCGCAGGAACTCGACCGGCCCGTGGACGTCGAAGACGATCGCGGAGCTGCGCGGCGCGTCGGCCCTCTCGGCGACGACGGCCGGCAGCGCGTCGAGCAGCACGTCGCGGGCGACGTGCGCGCCGGGGGAGTCGAGGTTGCCGGGGTGGCCGAGGGCGGTCCGCAGGTCCTGCTCGTGCACCCACACGGCGAACGCGTGGTTGCGCATCGACTCCTCGAGGGTCAGCTCGGTGCCGAGGGGGCCGCGGACCATGGTGTCCGGCTGACGCGTCTCGTTCCGCAGCTGACGGTTGCGGCGGATGATCATGAGTTCCAGCTCGGAGGTCATCTCCGGCGCCGTGTGGTGGCGGCGGACGTCGACCTGCATCTCCATGTAGCGCTGGAAGTCGTTCGTGACGTGGAACAGGTCGCGCGGGAGCGTGTGGATGGGGCGCGGGTCGCCGTACATCTCGCTGTCCAGGCCGATGACGTGCGAGACGAGGTCGCGGACCGACCAGCCGGGGCACGGCGTCCGCCTGTTCCACTCACCCTCGACAAGCGGCTGCACCAGCTCGGATATCGCTTCGATGGAGTGGGTCCAGGCGTCGGCGTAGGGCTGGAGGGTGGGATGCAGACTCACGGAACGGGACCCCTCGGCGGTCGGTACACGGGCGGGTGATGGCGGCGTTGCCAGCGGGAGGCGGCTCTCGGCGGTGTCTCGAAACGCTAAGTTACGCTGCTGTGAGGCACCCCGGCAGTGCTTTCGTGTGACGATCGTAGGCCCGTATGGACGGCTCGAATGCCAGGACGGTGGTAGTGTGCGCGCCTCTCTGCTCCAAATTGCCGTGGATGAGGGTGAATCGGCTGAATCGCGGCGGGGCCGGGTCGCGGCCCTGGTGCGGGATCAGGCCGGTGTCGCCGACCTGGTGGTCCTGCCCGAGCTGTGGACGACCGGCGCCTTCGCCTACGAGGAGTTCGCCGCCCGGGCCGAGCCGCTGGACGGGCCGACGCACGAGGCGATGGCCGAGGCGGCGAGCGACGCGGGCGTGTGGCTGCACGCGGGCTCGATCCCCGAACGGGCTCCCTCCGACGGCGGCTCCGCCGCGGGGCGGGGTGCCCTCTACAACACCTCGCTGGTCTTCTCCCCCTCCGGTGAGCTGGCCGCCTCGTACCGCAAGATCCACCGCTTCGGCTTCGACAAGGGCGAGGCCGTGCTGATGGGCGCGGGCCAGGACCTGGTGACGGTACGCCTGCCCGGCACGACCCTGGGCGTGGCCACCTGCTACGACCTCCGTTTCCCCGAACTCTTCCGCGGTCTCGTCGACGCCGGCGCCGAGATCCTGGTCGTCCCCGCGGGCTGGCCGGAGCGCCGCAGGGCGCACTGGACGCTGCTGGCCCAGGCGCGGGCGGTGGAGAACCAGGCGTTCGTGCTCGCGTGTGGAACGGCCGGGACGCACGCCGGGGTTCCGCAGGCGGGTCACTCGATCGTGGTCGATCCGTGGGGCGAGGTGCTGGCCGAGGCCGGGCCCGGCGAGGAGGTCCTCACCGTGGAGTTCGACCCGGCGAAGGTCGCGGCGACCAGGGAGCAGTTCCCGGCCCTGAAGGACCGGGTACTGGGGCTGCGGCCACCGCGCCGCTGACGACGCCGACGAGCCCGGCGGCCCGGATGCCCCGGCCCTGCGGCCAGCCCCGGCCCTCCCGGCCAGCCCCGGCCCTCCCGGCCAAGCCCCGGCCCTCCCGGCCCGCGTCGGCCCTCCCGGCGCTCTCATTCCTCCCGGCCCCCTCAGCCCCCCGACCTTCCCGTCCCTCCCGTCCCCTCAGTCCTCGCGTTCCTTCTCCGCCAGGTGGATCACGCACACCGCGACCGCGATCAGCAGCGCCGGATCGGCGTCGTCCCGGACGACGTCGACGCCGTACGTCTCGCGCACGTGCAGCCAGCGCCGGGAGACGACGGCGAGCAGCTCGCCGTCGTACTCGACGGCGAACTCGCGGTCGAGGATCTTGCCGCTGACGTCCAGCACGGTGCGGCCGTCCGCCAGGGAGACGCGGTAGTGGTTGCGCAGCAGGGACAGCCGTTTGCGGCGGATGGTGGCCAGGGGCTCGCCGCCCCGCTCGATCACCATCGTGTCGCGCAGCGCGAACATCTTCTGGCGGATGTCGATCAGGACCCGCCCCTGGGTGTCCTTCAGTTCGAAGGTGTCCCGCAGCCGGATCGCCTTGCCGTCGACGAGGAAGACCTTGTTGCCCCGGTCGTCCTCGATCCAGTAGTCGTCGCCGAAGCCGAGGATGCGGTCGCGCACGAGGAGTCTCATGGCACTACGGCTTCCCCGCGGGGCCGCGCGGAACGCCGTCACTAGCCCGACGGGCCGAGTGCCGCAGCCGGATGGCACCCTTGATCCATGACCGACTCCGCACCCCGCCGCGTCCGTGTCCGCGCCCCCGAGCTCGTCGGCAGGGGCGGCTGGCTGAACACGGGTGGCCGGCAGTACAGCCTCGCCGACCTGCGGGGACGCATTCTCGTGCTGGACTTCTGGACGTTCTGCTGTGTGAACTGCCTGCACGTCCTGGACGAACTGCGGGAGCTGGAGGAGAAGCACCGGGACACCGTGGTCGTCATCGGGGTGCACTCGCCGAAGTTCGTCCACGAGGCGGAGCACGAGGCCGTGGTCGACGCCGTGGAGCGGTACGGCGTGGAGCACCCCGTGCTGGACGATCCGGAGCTGGCCACCTGGAAGCAGTACGCCGTGCGGGCCTGGCCGACGCTGGTGGTCGTCGACCCGGAGGGGTACGTCGTCGCACAGCACGCCGGTGAGGGACATGTGCACGCCATTGAGCGCCTCGTGACGGAGTTGGAGGCGGAACACGCCGCGAAGGGCACGCTGCGGCGCGGCGACGGACCGTACGTGGCGCCGGAGCCGGAGCCGACGGACCTGCGCTTCCCCGGCAAGGCGGTGCTGCTGCCGTCCGGGAATTTCCTGGTCAGCGACACCACGCGGCATCAGCTCGTGGAGCTGGCGGCCGACGGGGAGAGCGTGGTGCGGCGGATCGGGTCGGGCGCGCGCGGCTTCGCCGACGGTCCGGCGGGGACGGCGGCCTTCAACGAGCCGCAGGGCCTGGCCCTGCTGGACGACTCCTCCGTGGTCGTCGCCGACACGGTCAACCACGCCCTGCGGCGCCTCGACCCGGAGTCCGGCCGCGTCACCACCCTCGCGGGCACCGGACGGCAGTGGATGCAGAGCGCGCCGGACGCCGGCCCCGCGCGCGAGGTCGACCTCTCCTCCCCCTGGGACGTCGCCTGGTGGCAGGGCAAGGTGTGGATCGCCATGGCCGGCATCCACCAGTTGTGGACGTACGACCCCGCCGACCGGACGGTCTCCGTCGCCGCCGGCACCACCAACGAGGGGCTGGTCGACGGTCCCGCCGCCGAGGCCTGGTTCGCGCAGCCCTCGGGGCTCGCGGCCACCGCCGACCGGCTCTGGCTGGCCGACTCCGAGACCTCCGCGCTGCGCTGGGTGGACCGGGACGGCGTCGTCCGCACCGCCGTGGGCACCGGCCTGTTCGACTTCGGGCACCGGGACGGCGCCGCCGGCCAGGCACTCCTGCAGCATCCGCTGGGCGTCACCGCGCTGCCGGACGGTTCGGTCGCCGTCTGCGACACCTACAACCACGCCCTGCGCCGCTACGACCCGGCGACGGGCGAGGTGACCACCCTGGCGACCGATCTGAGGGAGCCCAGCGGCGCCGTCCTCGTCGGGGAGGACATCGTCGTCGTGGAGTCGGCGCGGCACCGGCTGACCCGGCTCCGGCTGCCCGAGGAGGCGGTCGAGGTCGACGCCGTCGCCCACCGCACGCAGCGCGCCGCCACCGGCGTGGCGCCGGGCGGCCTGCGGCTGGACGTGATCTTCCAGGCGCCCGCCGGTCAGAAGCTCGACACGCGGTACGGCCCCGCCACCCGCCTGCTGGTCTCCGCGACCCCGCCCGAGCTGCTGCTCGCCGGTGAGGGGGCGGGCACCGACCTCTCGCGCACGCTCGGGCTGAACCCGGCGGTACCCGAAGGGGTCCTGCACGTCTCCGCGATGGCCGCGTCCTGCGACGACGACCCGTCGGTCGAATATCCCGCCTGCCATGTCCACCAGCAGGACTGGGGTGTTCCGGTGACGCTCACCGAGAGCGGCGCCGACCGGCTGCCGTTGGTGCTGGCAGGCCTGGACGCCTGATCCCGGAGAGCGGTCACACGCCGTACCCGTCGCCGTATCCGTCGCGGTGGTGGTGCCGTTCCGTCTCGACCACGGTCGTCGAGGCCGGGGGGACCATCACGCGGCGACGCCGGGCGATGCTGCTGAAGGTCGTCACGCCGATCAGGCCGACGATCATCAGAATGACGCCGACCAGGTCGACGTTGACGCCCTGCATGTCCCAGTCGGTCGCGAATGTGAGAATGGCTCCCACGGCGATGAGGATGATGCACCCGCCGAGGCCCATGATGTCGCCTCCCTGCTCGGTGTACCGGTCGTTCCGGTCACGGCAACCGGGTACCCCGGCGGGCAACTCCCATGCGGGAGCACATCCTTGGCCGATCGCGGCTAGGGCGTGTTTCGAAAGTCCCGTCTGCCCGGCGACGCCTGGCACGCACGCTCGCCGCGTTGTCGGGGTCGCCCCGATACAACCAGTATCGGG
>NZ_JBFBCB010000081.1:0-19395 GCF_040682975.1 Streptomyces sp. NPDC051051 | reverse complement strand
CCCCGATACTGGTTGTATCGGGGCGACCCCGACAACGCGGCGAGCGTGCGTGCCAGACGTCGCCGGGCAGACGGGACTTTCGAAACACGCCCTAGCAGCGGTCCCTCACGCAGAGGGCCCGGAATCGGCCTCCACCTCGATACGGGCTCCCACCCGCACCCCCCACCCCGCCATGACCCCCGCCTCCGCCTCCAGCACATGACGTGACCTCGGCCGGGGCAGGCCCAGCCGTCCCGGGCGCATGGTGCGGACGGACAGGACGGTCAGGTGGCGGTCCAGGTAGGCGACGTCGATGGGCATCCGCATGCCGAAGGTGTGCACGCTGCCGGCGGGGGACAGCAGCAGCGCGCCCTCGACCGCGTCCCGCCCCAGCAGCCCCCTCGTCCGGGCGCGGTACGAGGCCGCGATCTCCAACGGGACCGTCACCGCCGCCCCGCCCGCACCCCGCACGACCAGCCGCCCCCGCCCGTCCCGGAACCGCCGTCCCATACCCCTCCCCGTCCCCAGTTCCGATCCACCGCCGACCCCGCGAGCCCAGCACCCCCGGTACCGACTCCCACGACCCGACCCGACCCGACCCGACCCGATACGACACGGCCCGACCGTATCCCCGACCCACCCCCACCACACCCCCTCCCGTGACACCGTGAGAAGAGGGGGCCGAGGACCGGCGAGGAGCACCGCCATGCGTGACATCGTCCTGACCGCCTCCGTCTCCGTCGGGTACATGGAGGGTCCCGGCCGGGACATCTCATGGCACCGCGTCGACGAGGAACTGCATCAGCATTTCAACGACACCCTCCGCGAGGCGGGCGCCTTCCTGAGCGGCCGGGTCACCCACGAGCTGATGGCCGGCTTCTGGCCCACGGCCGACCAGGACCCCGAAGCCCCCGCCCCCGTGGCCGAGTTCGCCGGGATCTGGCGGGAGAAGCCGAAGATCGTGTACTCGCGGACGATGGAGCACGCCGACTGGAACACGACCGTCGTGCGGGACGTCGTACCGGAGGAGGTGCGCGCCCTCAAGGAGCGGCCCGGCGGGGACCTGGTCCTCGGCGGCGCGCACGTGGCGGCCGCCTTCCTGCGGCAGGGGCTCGTCGACGCGTTGCGGATCTACGTCCATCCGGTGCTCGTCGGCGGCGGCACCCCGCTGTTCGCGGAGGGCTCCGCCCCGGCGGGTCTCCGGCTGGCCGGGACCCGTACCTTCGGCAACGGCGTCGTCCTGCTGCACCACGAACGCGGCGGCGGTGAGCCCCACGGACCCGCCGACCCGGCTGCGCGGTAAAGGAGTTGTCCGGACGGGGACGCCCGGATAGGAAGGGATCATGACCGAACTCGGCGCCATCTTCCGCCCGCAGTTGCCCCCGGAGCGGCTCCGCACGATCGCCCGTCTCGCGGACGCCACCGGACTCGACGAGCTGTGGGTCTTCGAGGACTGTTTCCGGGAAGCCGGGATCTCGGCCGCCGCGGCCGCGCTCGCCTGGACCGAGCGGGTCCGGATCGGGGTGGGTCTGCTGCCGGTGCCGCTGCGCAACGTCGCCGTCACCGCCATGGAGGCCGCCACCCTGCACCGGATGTTCCCCGGCCGTGTCAGCCTCGGCATCGGCCACGGCGTCCAGGACTGGATGGGCCAGGTCGGCGTCCGCCCCGCCTCCCCGCTGACCCTGCTGCGCGAGTACACCCTCGCCCTGCGCGGCCTGTTGGACGGAGAGCGGATCACGACCCGGGGACGGTACGTCACGCTGGACGACGTCGCCCTCGACTGGCCGCCGCCGGGCGGGGCCGAGGTGCTGGTCGGCGGGATCGGCCCGCGCACCCTGCGGCTGTCCGGCGAGGTCGCGGACGGCACGGTCCTCAACGAGGTCTTCACCCCGGAGGGCGTGCGCGAGGCCCGTCGGCTGGTGGCGGAGGGCAGGGCGGCGGCCGGCCGGGACGCCGCCCCGCACAAGATCGTCGTCTATCTCTTCACCGCCACCGGCGAGGACGCCGCCGCCCGCCTCCGGCGCGAGCTGGTCGCGACCGGTCTCTCCGACGTGCCCGGCCTGGGCGTCGCCGGGGACGCGGCCGAGGTCGCCGAGCGGGTCCGGCGGTACGCCGAGGCGGGCGCCGACACGGTCGTCCTCCTGCCGACCGCCGACGAACCCGACCCCGAGGGCTTCATCCGGTTCGTGGGCGACGACGTACGACCCCTGGTGAAGTGACGGTGCCGGCCAAGGGGAACGACCCCCGGCAGTCGTCGTCGCGCAACGGCGAGGACCGGCCCCGCCGCGTCGAGTTCCACGACATCGCCGCCGTCGTCCACTTCCTGCGCAAGGTGGTGTGGATGGTGCCCGACTTCACCGTGGACCGGTACGAGGAGCAACTCCGTTCCCTGCACGAGCGGATCGAGTCCGAGGGACCCTTCGTGGCGCACAGCACCCGCCACCTCGTCGACGCCCGCAGACCGGCCCCGTAGGGGGTCCGGATACCGCCCCGTAGCACGTGCCGGCGCTCCGGCCGCGAGCCCGGCCCTCGGGCGCGCGGCCCGGCCGTCACCTCCCTGGCCGTCAACCCCGGCCGCGCTCACCGAACTTCGCCCACCTACTGGACCTGCTCGCCCAACTCCCCTTCTCCTCCCGCTCGCTCCGGGAGCCGCGACGTGTTTGCGCCCGTCGGCCCCGTCGGACCTCACGAGGTAGGTCGTCCTCCGGACCCGCACCGGGACAACGACCCCGTGCGAAAAGGGCATTCGACCCACACCTTCACACATCACCTCACCATCTCCACAGGGTTTCCACATCGTTATCGGAGTTGGTCCGGACCGCCGCCCCGCCTCCGGTAGATTCGACGCCAGGCAATTCGCGCCAGCAAAGCTGCGCGGGCGTCACCGCGCAGCGGAGGGGGCTGCGCGGTGACGTGCCGCGTCAAGCGGACGTGCGGCCGGGGTTAGCCCGTCGGGGGGAAATCGGCCGCGCGGCCCGGTCGGGGCTCAATCGGCGCAAAAACCTCCGCTTTCATCGGCGTCCGGGGCGGTCGGCCTGGATTCCGCCGCCTTCGGCCATGAACCACCTGCGAATCCCACCCCGACCCGTCAGCGCCCCGTCGCCGGACGGCTCCGGAGAGTAATTGTGGCGCGCCGATGCACACGGCATCCCTCACGAAGGGTTATGGTGGAAACCCCCCCTCGGGCCGGTCCGTATCCCCCCCACGGACCGGCCCGTTTTTTGTGCTCGCGCGGGTCGGGGTCCCGCAAGGACCTCCCGCACCCCGCCCGCCCGCCCAGGCTCCCTTGGGGGTAGGCTGCCGCCCGCGGGGACCGCCACCGCACGGAGGGGCTGACATTCACGTGAACCTGCGCGACAAGCTGCGCGGCCTGCTGGTGAGGCTGTACGCGCGCCGGGTGGAAGGCCACCTGGACCACGCTCAGGTGCCCAAGCACATCGGCGTGATCATGGACGGCAACCGGCGCTGGGCGAAGGCCGCGGGTTCCACCACCGTGCACGGCCACCGGGCGGGCGCCGACAAGATCGAGGAGTTCCTCGGCTGGTGCTCCGAGACGGACGTCGGCGTCGTCACCCTCTGGCTGCTGTCCACGGACAACTTCGACCGCGCCGAGGAGGAGCTGGTCCCCCTCCTCGGCATCATCGAGGACGTCGTCCGCACCCTCGCCGCCGACGGCCGCTGGCGCGTGCACCACGTCGGTACGCCCGACCTCCTGCCGGCCGGCATGCAGCGCACGCTGAAGGAGGCCGAGGAGGCCACCGCCGACGTCGACGGGATACTCGTCAACGTCGCCATCGGCTACGGCGGCCGCCAGGAGATCGCCGACGCGGTCCGCTCGATGATCCTCGATGCCCGGGACAAGGGCGTCTCGATGGAGGACCTCGCCGAGTCCGTCGACATCGACATGATCGGCCGCCACCTCTACACCGGAGCCCAGCCCGACCCCGACCTGGTGATCCGCACCAGCGGCGAGCAGCGGCTGTCCGGATTCATGCTGTGGCAGACCGCTCACTCGGAGTACTACTTCTGCGACGTGTTCTGGCCGGCCTTCCGCAAGGTCGACTTCCTGCGTGCCCTGCGCGACTACGAGGCCCGGCACCGGCGTTTCGGCGGCTGAGCCGACCGCACCACCGGCACGACGGCCGTTTCCGGCCGTACGCGCCGACGACGGCACGCACCGACGACAGCGCGGCCGTCCCCGCCGACGACAGCACCGTCGTACGCACCGAAGACACCACGGCCGGCCGGTCGTACCCACGGACCCGGCCGCACCTTCCCGCCCCCCCCGGTGAAAGCCCCCGGGTACCCCGTCCGGAGCAGAAGTAACAAGGAGTTCATCGACGCGCCGTCATGTGCCGTGGCATGGCGGCGCGTTTTCGAGGGCATAGACCAAGCAGGTCGACGCCCGAACCACGGGTGTCGGATCTCAGCGGACGGCACGGGGCCGTCCGCCCGGGAGGCCCTTTGCACCAGCCCGATCGTGCGGTCCGCACGGACGCAGCGGAGGGCCGGTTTTCGGCCCGTGCAGGCGGTCGAATTCCGGTCCAGCTCCACTCCGTCGCTCCCCGACCTCATCCGAGGGGGTACGTCCTTCCGTGGTGACCAGCGCAAAGCGCCACAAGCCAGACCGGCGCACCTACGTTCTCGACACCAGCGTCCTGCTGGCCGACCCGCACGCCATGAACCGCTTCGACGAGCATGAGGTCGTGCTCCCCGTCGTCGTGGTCACCGAGCTGGAGGCCAAGCGGCACCATCCCGAACTCGGCTACTTCGCCCGGCAGGCCCTGCGCCTGCTCGACGACTACCGGGTGAAGTTCGGCCGTCTCGACGCCCCCATTCCGATCGGGGAGCTGGGCGGCACCCTCCGTGTCGAGCTGAACCACTCGGACCCCAGCGTGCTGCCCACCGGCTACCGCCTGGGGGACAACGACTCACGCATCCTCGCGGTCGCCCGCAACCTCCAGGCCGAGGGGTTCGACGTCACCGTCGTGTCGAAGGACCTCCCGCTGAGGATCAAGGCGTCCTCCGTGGGACTGCTCGCCGAGGAGTACCGGGCCGAACTGGCCATCACGGACTCCTCCGGCTGGACCGGAATGTCGGAACTGACGCTGCCCGGCGAACAGGTGGACATCCTCTTCGAGGAAGGACGCGTGCACGTCCCGGAAGCCTCCGAGCTGCCCGTGCACACCGGCCTGACCATCCAGTCCGAGCGCGGCAAGGCGCTCGGCCGGGTCACGGCCGACGGCGGCGTGCGGCTGGTGCGCGGCGACCGGGAGGCGTTCGGCATCAAGGGCCGCAGCGCCGAGCAGCGCATCGCGCTCGATCTGCTGCTCGACCCGGACGTCGGCATCGTGTCGATGGGCGGCCGGGCCGGCACCGGCAAGTCGGCGCTCGCGCTGTGCGCCGGCCTGGAGGCGGTCCTGGAGCGCCGCCAGCACCAGAAGGTGATGGTCTTCCGCCCGCTGTACGCGGTCGGCGGGCAGGAACTGGGCTACCTGCCCGGCTCCGAGGCCGAGAAGATGAGCCCCTGGGCGCAGGCGGTCTTCGACACGCTGTCCGCGGTCACCAGCCGCGAGGTCATCGAGGAGGTCACCGCCCGCGGCATGCTCGAGGTCCTGCCGCTCACCCACATCCGCGGCCGCTCGCTGCACGACGCGTTCGTGATCGTGGACGAGGCCCAGTCGCTGGAGCGGAACGTCCTGCTGACCGTTCTGTCCCGGATCGGCGCCAATTCGCGGGTCGTTCTGACCCACGACGTGGCGCAGCGGGACAATCTCCGGGTCGGCCGCTACGACGGGGTCGTCGCCGTCGTGGAGAAACTGAAGGGGCATCCGCTCTTCGCGCACGTCACCCTGAACCGGTCCGAGAGGTCCCAGATCGCGGCTCTTGTGACCGAAATGCTGGAGGACGGTCACATCTGACCGGACCGCCCGGTTTCGTGGGCGTCGTCGGACAGTTGGCGCCGCTCGGCAAAGGCTGTGAGCCTAGCCGGGCGGCGCCTTCGTGTGTGGGCGAACGAGGAAACACCCAGGGCGAAACGGGATGTGAGCTTTCACACGCAACTCGGAATTGCCACCCGGCGTCGGGTTACGGCAGAGTCTCCATCCTGTCAGGCCCCGCATACGACACACAGGTATCGCCAGCGATACGGCACCACACCAACTCCATAGCTTCGTCGTATGCCGCCCGAGCACCACGCGGCGCTCCCGAACAGGGAGTTGCCCACCGGGCCCGCGCCTCCCGTGACCCCGCAGTTCGGAGGCCAGTGTTCAGGGGCACGATTGCGTCCGCCAGGGTCACCGAAGCGGGCGATGCTGGAAGGAAACCGTGTGAGCCGGATCTCGGTCCGGGGATTCGCAGTGGCCTCGGCCACCGCGGTCACCGCCGTCGGAAGCGTGGTCGGTGTTGCCTCGGGCAGCATCGCGCAGCCCAACGACGCGGAAGCGACGGCAAGCGACGCGACGACGCTCCTCGCTGACATCCCCGCGGGCCAGCAGGCCCAGGTGCAGACCGCTTCCCTGACGCAGCAGGCCAGTGTCCAGGCCATCGCCGCGGACGAAAGCGCCAAGAAGGACGCTGAGGAAGCGGCCCGCAAGGCCGCCGCCAAGACCGCGATCGCGAAGAAGGAGGCCGCCGAGAAGGCGGCCGCGGACGCCAAGGAACGCGCCGAGGCCAAGGCCGCCGCGAGCCGCAGCTCCGCCGACTTCCCCATCCAGAGCTCCTACTCGATCGCCCAGATCCAGGCGATGGCGCAGCAGATGGTGCCCGGCGGTCAGTACCAGTGCTTCAGCAACATCGTGGACCACGAGTCCAGCTGGAACTACCGCGCCGTCAACGCCTCCTCCGGCGCCTACGGTCTCTTCCAGGCGCTGCCCGCCGGCAAGTACGCCTCTGCGGGCGCCGACTGGCAGACCAACCCGGCCACCCAGATCAAGTGGGGGCTGAACTACATGAACGACCGCTACGGCAGCCCGTGCGACGCCTGGTCGTTCTGGCAGGCCAACCACTGGTACTGAGCGCGGGCGGCTCCCGCCGCCGTTCCCCTTCACCTGACGGCACAGCAGAAGGAATCCGTGTGAGTCCGATATCGGCCAGGGGATTCGCCGTGGCCTCGGCGACCGCGGTCACCACCGTCGGCGCCGTCATGGGCGTGGCCCAGGGCGACGCCGTGCAGACCGCCGACGACGCCCAGGCGACCGGCGGTTCGGTACTGCTCGCCGACTTACCCGCAGGCCGACAGGCCCAGGTGCAGACTGCCTCGCTGGCCCGGCAGGCCGACGCCCAGGCCGTCGCCGCCGACGCCACCGCCAAGAAGACGGCGGAGGAGACGGCCCGCAAACAGGCCGCCGAGGACGCGGTCGCCAAGCAGAAGGCCGCCGCGGCCGAGGCGAAGGCCGAGGAAGAGGCCGAGAAGGCCGAGAAAGAGGCCGAGGAGCGCGCGCGGACGAAGGCCGACACCGCGACGCAGTCGGCCGCGGGCAGCGCCACCTTCACCCAGCAGGGGTCGTACTCGGTCGCCGAGGTGCAGGCCATCGCCCGCCAGATCATTCCCGGTGGGCAGTTCCAGTGCTTCAGCAACATCGTGGACCACGAGTCCGGCTGGAACTACAAGGCCGTCAATCCCTCCTCCGGCGCCTACGGCCTCGTCCAGGCCTACCCCGGATCGAAGATGTCGTCGGCCGGCGCCGACTGGCGCACCAACCCGGCCACCCAGATCAAGTGGGGCCTGAACTACATGAACGACCGCTACGGCAGCCCGTGCGACGCCTGGGCCTACTGGCAGGCCAACGGCTCGTACTGACGGCCCGTACCGAGCCGGTCCTTCGCAACCCCGCGCAGCCCCTCCCCGTCCTAGGGGGAGGGGCTTTCGCCCTGTACGGTCGATGCCGACGACTCCAGGGGTGAGTGGTGGGGAGAGACGGGGGAAGAAGGCGGATCATGTCGAGAGTGCCAGGGTGGCTCGGCCGGCTCGGTGCCGGTCTGACCGAGATGGGTGAGCGGCTCGACGAACGTCGGGCCGAGGCCGACCGGGAGAGCGGTGCCGGACCCGAACCGGCGGTGCCCGAGACGCCGGTGGCGCCCACCGGGGAACTGCCGCCGCCCGCGCCGCGCCCCGACCCGGCACAGGTCGTCCCGTGGGGCGTCCGGGTCGCCGCCGAGGCGGGCTGGCGGCTGCTGGTGCTCGCCGGGACCGTCTGGGTCCTGATGAAGGTCATCACCGCCGTCCAACTGGTCGTGCTGGCCTTCGTGGTGTCCCTGCTGCTGACCGCGCTCCTCGAACCCACCGTGGCCCGGCTGAAGCGGCTGGGTGTCCCCGGCGGGCCCGCGACCGCGCTGACGGCGATCCTCGGGTTCGTCGTCATCGGCCTGATGGGCTGGTTCGTGACCTGGCAGGTCATGGAGAACATCGACAACCTCTCCGACCAGGTCCAGGACGGCATCGACGACCTCCGCCGCTGGCTCCTCAACAGCCCCTTCCACGTCACCGACAAGCAGATCAACGGGATCGCCAAGAACCTGCGCGAGGCGGTCGGCGCCAACACCGACGAGATAACCTCCGCCGGCCTGGAGGGCGTCACCGTCGTCGTGGAGGCCCTCACCGGCATCCTGCTGTCGTTCTTCTCGACGCTGTTCCTGCTCTACGACGGCAGGCGCATCTGGCAGTGGACCCTCAAGCTGGTCCCCGCCGCCGCCCGGCCGGGTGTCGCGGGCGCCGGCCCGCGGGCCTGGGCGACCCTCACGGCGTACGTGCGCGGCACGGTGGTGGTGGCGTTGATCGACGCCATCTTCATCGGCCTCGGCATCTACTTCCTCGACGTGCCCATGGCGGTGCCGCTGGCCGTCTTCATCTTCCTGTTCTCCTTCATCCCGCTGGTCGGCGCGGTCGCCTCCGGGGCGCTCGCCGTCGTCGTCGCCCTGGTCACGCAGGGTGTGTTCACCGCGGTGATGACGCTGGCGGTCGTACTGGCCGTGCAGCAGATCGAGGGCCACATCCTCCAGCCGTTCATCCTGGGCCGCGCCGTGCGCGTCCACCCGCTCGCGGTGGTCCTCGCGGTCGCCTCCGGCGGCATGGTCGCCAGCATCGGCGGCGCGGTGGTCGCCGTACCGCTGGTGGCGGTGACGAACACGGTGGTGGGCTACCTGCACGCCTACTCACGCGAACCGGCCCCGCGGACGGCCCCGCAGCCCAGGGGCGCCACCGCGGTCGACGTGGCGCCGGTCCCGCCGGCCGCCCCTCCGGCCCTCGTGGACGGGTCCGTTCAGCCCGACGGCGGGGGTCCGGCGGTGGCAGCCTCCGGCGACGGGGCCCGGCAGGGCACCGCGGACGGGGAACGACAGGGCCCCGCCCACCCCTAGGGGTGAACGGGGCCCGAGGCCGAAGCCGCCGTCACTCGGCGAGGACGGCCTCCGTGTCGAGGGTGACGCCGACCGCCTGGATCACCGAGGCGATCTTGAACGCCTCCTGGATCACCTCGCGCTCGACGCCCGCCTTGCGCAGCACCTGCTCGTGCGAGTCCAGGCACATCCCGCAACCGTTGATCGCGGAGACCGCGAACGACCACAGCTCGAAGTCGACCTTGTCGACCCCGGGGTTGCCGATCACGTTCATCCGCAGCCCGGCCCGCAGGTTGCCGTACTCGTGGTCCGACAGCAGGTGGCGGGTGCGGTAGAAGACGTTGTTCATCGCCATGATCGCGGCGGCCGACTTCGCCGCGGCGTACGCCTCGGGCGAGAGGTTCGCCTTCGCCTCCGGCGCCAGCTCGCGCAGCACGATCGGGGAGCGCGAGGCGATCGCGGTCGCCAGCACGGTGCCCCACAACTGCTGGGCGGGCAGGTCGGAGTTGCCGATGACCGAGCCGAGGTTGAGCTTCAGGTCCTTGGCGTAGTCCGGTATCGCGGACTTCAGGGTGTCGAGGGACATCTCAGGTCACTCCCCGGCCAGCAGCTTGACCGGGTCGAGGGTGTCCTCGCCCTTGGTCCAGTTGCACGGGCACAGCTCGTCGGTCTGGAGGGCGTCCAGGACCCGCAGGACCTCCTTGGGGTTCCGGCCGACGGAGCCCGCGGTGACCATCGTGAACTGGATCTCACGGTTCGGGTCGACGATGAAGACGGCGCGCTGGGCGAAGCCGTCCTCGCCCTCGATGCCGAGGTCCCGCATCAGCTCGTGCTTGGAGTCCGCCAGCATCGGGAACGGCAGGTCGGTCAGGTCCGGGTGGTCCTTGCGCCAGGCGTGGTGCACGAACTCGGAGTCGCCGGAGAAGCCCAGGATCTGCGCGTCGCGGTCGGCGAACTCGTCGTTCAGCTTGCCGAACGCGGCGATCTCGGTGGGGCACACGAAGGTGAAGTCCTTGGGCCACGCGAACACGACCAGCCACTTGCCCTCGTAGGACTTGTGGTGGATCTGCTCGAACTCCGCACCCTTCTCCAGCGAGACGCAGGCGGTCAGTTCGAACTCGGGGAACTTGTCACCGACAGTGAGCACACGCTCTCCTTGCAGCGAAGAAGCGTCCGGATCGCGGACGCTCCCCATGGGTTGGACGAACCTGATGCTGGCACAGGGTGCATTGATTACAGAAATCGCTACACTCGGTCAGGTTGATCGGAGGTGGTTATCAGTGACCATGGGTAATGGCGGAGCCAAGAGGCGGCTGCCCAGTCTGGCGCAACTGCGGGCCTTCGCGGCCGTCGCCGAGCACCTGCACTTCCGGGACGCGGCCGCCGCCATCGGCATGAGCCAGCCCGCCCTGTCCGGCGCCGTCTCCGCGCTGGAGGAGGCCCTCGGCGTGACCCTCCTGGAGCGTACGACGCGCAAGGTGCTGCTCTCCCCGGCCGGTGAGCGTCTCGCCGTACGGGCCAGGGCGGTGCTGGCCGAGGTCGGGGCGCTGATGGAGGAGGCGGACGCGGTGCGGGCGCCGTTCACCGGGGTGCTGCGGCTCGGGGTCATCCCCACCGTCGCGCCCTACCTCCTGCCCACCGTCCTGCGCCTGGTCCACGACCGCTACCCGGCGCTCGACCTCCAGGTCCACGAGGAGCAGACCGCCAGCCTGGTCGACGGACTGCACACCGGCCGCCTCGACCTGCTGCTGCTCGCCGTCCCCCTCGGCATGCCCGGCGTCACCGAACTCCCCCTCTTCGACGAGGACTTCGTGCTCGTCACCCCGCTCGGCCACCGGCTGGGCGGACGCGAGGGCATCCCGCGCGAGGCCCTCAAGGAGCTGAACCTGCTGCTCCTGGACGAGGGGCACTGCCTGCGCGACCAGGCCCTGGACATCTGCCGGGAGGCCGGCCGCGAGGACGCCCCGGTGACCACCACGGCCGCCGGGCTCTCCACCCTCGTCCAGCTCGTCGCCGGCGGCCTGGGCTGCACCCTGCTGCCGCGCACCGCCGTCACCGTCGAGACCAGTCGCAGCACGCAGCTCCTCACCGGCCGCTTCGCCGACCCCGCCCCCACCCGCCGGATCGCCCTCGCCATGCGCTCCGGCGCGGCCCGCGGCGCCGAGTACGCCGAACTGGCGGGCTCCCTGCGGGAGGCGCTGGTGCCGCTGCCGGTGCGCGTTCTCGCAGCGAACGCGTGACGCCCTCCCGTACGGCCGGACGAGCGCGGAGCACGGCGGACGGAGGAGCGCGACTTCGCGCGCCTCACTCCGTGCGCAGGCCGTCCGGCCGCATCAGCCGCAGCAGCGGCGGCAGGCTCAGCAGCGTCACCCCGAGGACGACCGCGGCACCGGTGGCGGTCATCGCCAGCACGCTCGACCAGTCGACGACCACCGGCGTGTCCGTCATCCGCAGCAGCACCCCGCCCAGCGTGATGCCCACCACCGAGGCCAGCAGCAGACCGAGCCCCACCGGGATCGCCGTCTGCCACAGCACCGACATGCTCAGCGTGCGGCGGCGGGTGCCGAAGGCGACCAGCGCGGACAGCAGCTTGCGGCGTTCGCGCAACTGCTCCAGCTGCGACACCAGCAGGCTCGCGCCGATCAGCACCAGCACACAGGCGGAGCCGACGAGCAGACCGGTGCGGATGGAGGTGAACTTCTCGTCCTGCTCCGTGGAGTACCAGTTCATCGGGCGGGCCATGGGATCCACGTGGAACGCCGTGTTGCGGGCGTGGTCGTACGCGTCGGGCACGGACTCGTCGAACGAGAGGTACAGCTGGCCGCTGACCAGCTTCCCGGCCGCCTCGGGCAGTGCGCTCGGCGTCAGCAGGAAGCCTCCCCGCTCCCACTCGGTGAGGCCCTCGATCGACCGGGCCGTGGTGACGCCCGCGGGGACGGTCCAGACGGTCTCCCGGCTGCCTTCCGAGGTGGACTGCTCGAGGTACAGCTTCTTGCCGGGCCTGTTCAGCTGCGGACCCTCCGTGGCGTACTCGGCGCCTTCGATCACGAAGACGTCCCCGTCCTCGCACGAGGGAAGCTTCGCCAGCTCGCGCAGGGCCGTGCAGTCGCCCACGGTCAGCGCCGCGCTCAGGCTCGGGCCGTTCTCGCCGTTCCAGGAGGAGTCGCCCAGGTAGCCCTCCCACAGGGCCGTGACCTTGCGGACGCCCTCGGTGTCGGCGAACTTCCGCGCGGTCTCGGTCATCGGGGCGCCGTCCGGCACCTGGACCTGCATCTGCGCCCGGGTGACGTCCTGGCCGGTGGACTTGGTGTAGTCGCCGTCCACGCCCGCGAACAGCATCTGCAGTGCGATCGCCCCGGCGACCGCCACCGCGATGCCGTTGACCATCCGGGCCGCCGTACCGCTGCTCAACTGCAGCCTTCGCACGGCCAGTTGCCAGGCGACTCCGCCCGGGCCGAGCCTGGCCACGACCGCCTCCACGAGCCAGGGCAGCAGGGCGGTGATCCCGACGAGGAGGAGCAGGACGCCGCCGGTCACCAGGTACTTGTTGAAGTCCCCGTTCTCGCGGCCCTGTCCGATCATCGGGTAGAGCATCGCGAGGCCGGCCACCGGCATCAGCAGCCGCCACCACAGCCGTCGCCGTGCGGGCCGGGCCGTGCGCACCACGCCGAGGGGTTCGATCACCACACCCCGCAGCGCGAAGAGGGTGACCAGGACCGCGGCCGCCGGCACCGCCAGCACGATCAGGGCGGCCAGCGCGGGGGAGGGGTCGAGGTAGCTGGGCCACACGCTGATGCCCATCACCTCGGCCGAACCGGCCGCCTGGCGGCCGATCAGGAAGAAGACCGCGCCGAGGACCAGACCCAGCAGCGAGCCGGCCATCGCCTCGCCCGCCGCGATGCGCCGCGTCATCCGCCCGTCGCTGCCGATCAGCCTGAGGGCCGCGAGCCTGCGGTCGCGCCGCTCGCCGCCGAACCGCACGGCCGCGGCGATGAACACGGCCACCGGCATGAGCAGCACCACGATGACGACGAGGATGAGCAGGACCAGCACCGGGTCGGTCTCCTCCTTCGTCGGCTCGGGGTTCCCGAACTCCTTCAGCCGAATCGCCCCCACGCCGTCGTCGAGGTGCGCGGCGAGCCCGGAGGCGCCCGTGTAGTAGGCGAGTTCCCGGGAGCCGATCAGTCCGGCCTCCCCGATCGTCCCGACGACGCGGTACGGCAGCCGCTCCCGCAGCAACGCCGAACCGTCGGAGGCGAGCAGCTCCCTCAACGCGGGCGAGACCACCATGTCGCCCTTCGCCGGGAACCGGCTCACACCGGGCGGCAGGGGGGCCTGCGCCCCTTCCGGTTCCACCGTCCGGCCGCGTATGTCCTTGTCGCGGAACGTCGTGTCGGAGTCGGCGATCAGCAGGGTGTCGTCGGCCCTGGCCGGCTGGCTCGCCCCGAACGGCCAGTCGAGCCGGGCGTCCTCACGCGCGTGGCGCGCCGCGAGGGCGTTCGGTACCGCCGTCGTCAGCAGCAGGACGGCGACGCCGAGCCCGACGCCCACCGCCGTCAGCACGGCCCGGACCCAGCCCTCCCGTCCGCCGGCGAAGGCGAACCGGACCCCCAGGCCCAGGTCCCTGGACCACTGGCGGACGTTCATACGACGCGCTCCATGTCCCGTGACTTCCCGTCCCGTACGACGATCTCGCGGTCGGAGTAGGCGGCCACCCTGGCCTCGTGCGTGACGAGGACGACGGCCGCGTTGGCCGACCGGGCGGCCTCGGTCAGCAGCTCCATCACGCGTTCGCCGTTGAGGGAGTCCAGCGCGCCGGTCGGCTCGTCGGCGAACAGCACCCGGGGGTCGGTGACGAGCGACCGCGCCACGGCCACCCGCTGCCCCTGCCCGCCGGACACCTCGCCGGGCCGCTTGCCCTTCAGGTCGTCGACCTCCAGCCGCTCCATCCACGCCAGGGCGGCCCGCTCGGCCTGCTTGCGCGGGGCGCCGTTCAGCCTGAGCGGCAGCGCCACGTTCTCCACGCAGGTCAGCTCCGGCACGAGCTGCCCGAACTGGAACACGAACCCGAACTCCGAGCGCCGCAGCGCACTGCGCCGGGCGTCGTTCATCGTCGCCAGTTCCTGCCCGTCGTACGTGATCGAGCCGGAGTCGGGCGTCACGATCCCGGCGAGGCAGTGCAGCAGCGTGGACTTGCCGGACCCGGAGGGGCCCATGACGGCGACGACCTCGCCGGGGTGGATGGAGAACTCGGCGCCGTCCAGCGCGAGCGTCGGACCGTAGGCCTTGCGGAGGTTCTCCGCGGCGAGCAGC
Organism: Streptomyces sp. NPDC051051; assembly: GCF_040682975.1. Lineage (NCBI taxonomy): Bacteria > Bacillati > Actinomycetota > Actinomycetes > Kitasatosporales > Streptomycetaceae > Streptomyces > Streptomyces sp. NPDC051051. The sequence goes on along the minus strand of NZ_JBFBCB010000081.1, from coordinate 4,767 downwards.
GAACCGGCGGGGGCGCTCATGCGGTCACCGCCTCTCGCAGCCGGTCCAGACGGGCGGCGGTCAGTTCCAGCCAGCGCAGGTCGGCCTCCAGGTGGAACAGGGCGTGGTCGCAGATCAGCTGGTCGGCGAGGTCGCCCCGGCGCTTGCGGTCGGTGAGGATGCGCATGCTGCGCAGGTGCTCGGAGCGCTGCGTGTCCAGGACGTCGGCCGCGTCGCGGTGGGTGAGCAGCGCGAGGACGACCTTGGTGTAGAGCGTCGACTGGAGGTACGGCTCGGGCTTCTCGGGCGTGGCGAGCCAGCGGGCGACGTCGGTGATCCCGGCGTCGGTGATGGCGTACCGCTTGCGCTCCGGGCCGCCGCCGGCCTCGATGCCGTCGACCTCGACCAGGCCGTTCTTCAGCAGCCGGGACATCGTCGAATAGACCTGGCCGTAGTGCAGCGGCCGGTCGTGACCGAACTTCTCGTCGAAGGCCCGCTTGAGGTCGTAACCGTGGCGGGGCCCGGACTCCAGGAGTCCGAGGAGTGTGTGACCGATGGACATGAGGACGACTGTACACACGGTGTATACGCGGTGTGTATACACGGAGTGCGGAGGTGGTGGCGCGCCGTACGGCGGTGCAGGTGGGGGCTGATTGTCACAGGTTCGTCACAGCGACCGCCCGGTGCGCGGAGGTTGGGCGTGGTGGCCGGGCGTGGCGGCTGAACGCTGAACGCCGGGGCCGGACGTGGTGGCCGGACGTCGCGGGCCGCCCCGGCGGGCCTCCGCTTCGAGGGCCGGGCGGTCAGGCCGGCGGGGGTCCCGGGGTGGAGCCGCCGGGAGGGCCGGGAGGGCCGGGGGGCCGCCCCCGGCGGGGCAGGGGGCCGGCCTCCCCGGGCAGTCTGCCCGCCTCCTTCAGCGCCCTCCGCAGCAGGAACTCGATCTGCGCGTTCGCCGACCGCAGCTCGTCGGAGGCCCACCGGGCCAGCGCGTCGTGCACCAGCGGATCGAGCCGCAGCAGCACCTGCTTGCGCTGCTGCGGCCGACGCCGAGGGGCGGCCCCCTCTTCGGGCGGGGTCACTGGTAGAGCGTCCCCGTGTTCAGCACCGGCTGCGGCGCCCGGTCCCCGCACAGCACCACCATCAGGTTGGACACCATCGCCGCCTTCCGTTCCTCGTCCAGTTCCACGATGCCCTGTTCGGCGATCCGGCCGAGCGCCGCCTCCACCATGCCGACCGCGCCGTCCACGATCTCGCGCCGCGCCGCGACCACCGCGCCGGCCTGCTGCCGCTGGAGCATCGCGGAGGCGATCTCCGGAGCGTAGGCGAGGTGCGTGAAGCGGGACTCGATGATCCGCACGCCGGCGGCCGCCACGCGCGCGTGCAGCTCGACGGCGAGCTTCTCGGTGATCTCCTCGGCGTTACCGCGCAGCGAGAGCCCGTCCTCGTCGTGCGCGTCGTAGGGGTACTCGATGGCTATGTGCCGCACCGCGGCCTCGGTCTGGGTGGAGACGAACTCCACGAAGTCGTCCACCTCGAAGGAGGCCTGCGCGGTGTCCTGCACCTTCCACACGACGACCGCGGCCAGCTCGATGGGGTTGCCGTAGGCGTCGTTGACCTTGAGGACGGCGGTCTCGTGGTTGCGGACGCGGGTCGAGATCTTCTCGCGGGAGGTGAAGGGGTTCACCCAGCGCAGTCCGTCCTCGCGGATGGTCCCCCGGTAGCGCCCGAACAGCTGCACCACGCGGGCCTCGCCCGGCGCCACCGTGTTCAGCCCGCACATCGCGAGGAACGCGGCGAGCGCGACGAGGATGCCGCCGGTGATGAGCGCGGCCTTGCCGCCGGTCGCGGTCACGGTGGTGGCGGCGGCGAGCAGGGCGGCGCCGGCCAGCAGTCCGACCAGTCCGGACAGCAGGGCGAGGCCGCCGCCCACGCTGCGGGCCGGGAACTCGCGCACCCGCGGGGCGGGCATCTCGGGCACGTCGGCGGTGGCCGACGGGTCGTGCGTGGACTCGTTCGCGGACATGGGTCCCCCCGTTCCTCGCGGGCGGACGGGCCGGTGGTCCGGTGGTCGCCCGCGGATGAGCTGCGGTCTATCTAAGTGATATCACTTTATCGTGCGGTGGCAACCCTCGACGGCTCTCGGACGTCGGTTCCGGTGGAACGGTGCGCCGGTTCCCCCGTCAGGGGTGCTGATTCTCACGCCCCCGTGGGGCCGGATCGAGACCCGTTTGTCACAGAGAGCGGTGTTAGCTTTCTGAGCTGACCTGCCTCCGGGCACTGGTGCGACTGCCGAGTAGGAAGCGGAGCGAGCGGACTCATGGGACGAGCGGAAGAGAGACGAGCGCGACAGCGTGGTGGTCGTCGCGCGGCGCCCGGGAACCGCTCGCCGCAGACGGCGGTCCCCGCGTCGCGCGCCGGGTCGGTGTCGTCGGCGCAGGGTGCGACGCGCACCGCGGCGGGCGGCCGCGCGGCGGCCCGCCGCGGCGCGGCGAAGGGCGGCAGGGGGGCTGAGGGCGGCAAGGGCCGCATACGCCGCCTGTTCACCTGGAAGAAGATGCTCGGCGGTTTCCTGGGCTTCTGCGTGCTCGTCATCGGCGCCTTCATCGTCCTGTACATGACGACGCCGATTCCCGCAGGCAACGCCGCCGCCAAGCTCCAGAGCAACGTCTACAAGTACAGCGACGGCGCGCTGCTCACCCGCGACGGCGACGTCAACCGGGAGAACGTCGACCTCGCGGAGGTCCCCAAGGAGGTCCAGCACGCCTTCGTCGCCGCCGAGAACAAGAGCTTCTACGACGACGTCGGCGTCGACCTGAAGGGCACCGCACGCGGTCTCCTCAACACGGTCATGGGCAAGGGCGCCCAGGGCGGTTCGACGATCACGCAGCAGTACGTCAAGAACTACTACCTGACCCAGGAACAGACGGTCACCCGCAAGCTGAAGGAACTGGTCATCTCCCTCAAGCTGGACCGGGAGGAGTCCAAGGACTACATCCTGGCCGGCTACATCAACACCAGCTACTACGGCCGCGGCGCCTACGGCATCCAGGCGGCCGCCCAGGCCTACTACCGCGTCGACGCCGACAAGCTCACCGTCCCCCAGGGCGCCTACCTCGCAGCCCTGCTCCAGGCCCCCAGCCAGTACGACTGGGCCTCCGCCAGCGACACCGGCAAGAAGCTGGTCCAGCAGCGCTGGAACTACGTCCTCGACAACATGGTCGAGGAGGACTGGCTCGGCAAGGCCGAGCGCGACGACATGAAGTTCCCGTTCCCCGAGGAGCCCAAGGCCGTCCCCGGCCAGGAGGGCCAGGTCGGCTACCTGGTGAAGGCGGCCAACAGCGAGCTGGAGAGGCAGCTCGTCGCCCAGGGCGTCGCCGACAGCAGCCAGGAGGCCGAGGCGATGGTCGGCGCCGGCGGCTGGAACATCACCCTCAACATCGAGAAGAAGAAGCAGAAGGCGCTGGAGAAGTCCGTCAAGGAACAGCTGACCAGCAAGCTGGACGCGAAGAAGCGCCCGGTCGACGGCGACATCCAGGCGGGCGCCGTCTCCGTGAACCCGAAGACGGGCGCGGTCGTGGCGATGTACGGCGGTGTGGACTACGTCAAGCACTACACGAACAACGCCACCCGCACCGACTACCAGCCCGCCTCCACCTTCAAGCCGGTGATCCTGGCCGCCGCCCTGGACCAGGGCGCGGTGACCCAGGACGACCAGAAGATCAGCGTGAACACGGTCTACGACGGCACCAGCAAGCGCCCCGTCGTGGGCAGCGACATCGGATTCGCCCCGGAGAACGAGGACGACGTCGACTACGGGGACGTCACCGTCCAGACGGCGATGAACAAGTCCATCAACTCCGTCTTCGCCCAGCTGGGCGTCGACGTCGGCATGGACAAGGTCCTCAAGACCGCCTCCGACCTCGGCATGGACACCGCGGACCTGAAGGCCGTGCCCGCGCAGACCCTCGGCACCATGGGCGCGAGCCCGCTGCAGATGGCCGGCGTGTACGCGACCCTCGACAACCACGGCAAGAAGGTCACCCCGACGCTCATCAAGTCGGCGGAGAGCAGCGCCCACGCGGTGAAGCCGGCCGACCCGATCGGCGACCAGGTCGTCAGCCGCGAGGCCGCCGACACGGTCACCTCGGTGCTCACCGGCGTGGTCGACGACGGCACGGCCCAGAAGTCCGTGCGGGACAACCCCCTGCGCAACGGCCAGAAGGTCGCGGGCAAGACGGGCACCTCCGACGACAACAAGTCGGCCTGGTTCACCGCCTACACGCCCGACCTGGTCACCTCGGTCGGCCTGTTCGGCGAGTCCGCCGAGCCGCCGCACCCCCAGGTCACCATGACCGGCGCGACCGGCCTGCTCCCCGGCAAGGGCCGCATCAACGGCGGTGGCTACCCGGCGCAGATCTGGGCGGCGTACACCTTCGGCGTCTCGAGCAAGGTCAGCAGGTTCGACCTGGAGACCGACCAGGGCGCGGCGGTCCAGCCGAGCATCACGACGAGCCCCTCGCAGTCGCCCTCGCAGGAGCCGTCGGAGGAACCGACCACGGAGTCCCCGTCGAGCGAGCCGTCGAAGACGCAGGAACCGTCGGAGACGCCGACCACCCAGGAACCGTCGGAGACGCCGACCACCCAGGAACCGTCGGAGACGCCGACCACGGGAGCGCCGACGACCGGCGAACCCCAGAACCCGCTGGATCCGCAGTTCGGCAGCGGCACCGGCAGCCAGTAGCGGGGCGGAGACCGACGCGGAGGGGCGCCCGGCATCACGCCGGGCGC
>NZ_JBFBCB010000080.1:0-20327 GCF_040682975.1 Streptomyces sp. NPDC051051 | reverse complement strand
GCGTCGGCGACGGTGCGGGCCAGGGTTCCCTGGTGGGCGAGGCGGTCGACGCCGTTGGGGACGTAGGGGACCTTGCCGTAGGAGCCCGGCCCACACACCGCTCGACTCCGTCGGGATCACGACCAGATGCCCGCGACGATGGGATCGGCGAGGACTCCGGCACAGCCGTCGAGCAGGCGCTCGCCCTCTGCCGCGGAGGGGGTGCGGGCGTCACCCGCGGGTGCCGGAGCGCGTGATGATGTCGAAAGTGACGGAACGACAGACGGCCGAGGGATTCTCGGACTGCAGCGAGATGTCCGGGCCCACCGTCTGGGCGACACGCTCCGTGCGTACATGGCCAGGGAGGCGGCCAGTGTCATGGAGGTCTCGCCCTCGCAGGCATGCATGAGGCGCTGCTGGGCCTCCGACGTGTCGGCGATCACCTCACGCCCAGCGGTGAACTGGCTGGTGACCGCGGACTGTCAGCTCGTTCACCAGCGCGTTGAGCGCGGTGACGTTGCCGCCATGCCCGTTGACGATCAGGGGTGCCGGAATCCGGAGCGCAGGACGAGCGGCACACATCCCGCAGGAGCGCGTGGAGGGTCGGCAGCGGCAGGGTCACGGTGCCACCGAAGGGCATGCGGTGCTCGACCAGGCCGCACCACACCGACGGGGCGATGACCATGGGGACATCGGCGGCCTTGCGGCATGCCTTCAAGGCGAGGAAGTCGTCGACACCGGTCGGCAGGTGTTCACCGTGTTGCTCGTTCGAGCCCACCGGCATCAGCACGACGGCGTCACGCTGCGCCGGTTCGCGCAGCTCTGAAGCGGTCGGACGGTTCCAGCGATTCTCGGACATGGCCAAGAACCCTTCCCGGCCCGCTAAACGCAAGGACTGTGCTTTAAGCTGGTGCGATGAGCAGCAAGCAAAGGGTTCGCCCCGGCGGGCGCAGCGCACGCGTCCAGGCGTCGGTGCACACCGCTGTACGGGAACTCATGGAGGAAAGGGGCCGCGAGGCACTGACCGTCCCACTGGTCGCCCAGCGCGCCGGGGTCACCCCGTCGACCATCTACCGACGCTGGGGCAATCTGCAGGAACTGCTGTCGGACGTCGCGGTGGAGCGGCTGCGACCCGACACCGAACCGGAGGACCACGGCGACCTGCGGTCCGACCTCACGGCATGGGCCGAACAGTTCCTCGACGAAATGACGTCCGCCTCGGGCCGCGCCTACATCCGCGACGCCCTGCTCGGCGACCCGGACGGCAACAACGCCGGCCAGTGCTCGGCCTACGCGGCCGAACAGATCAACGTCATTCTCGCCCGAGCCGCCGACCGCGAGGAGAGCACTCCCGACGTCGAGGCGGCCATGGACCGCATCGTCGCGCCCATGATGTATCGCATCCTCTTCCGGCCGGCCGGGCTCGACACCGCGTACGCCCGCCAGCTTGTGACTGAGCTCTTCGGCATACGCGGTAAGGGCGACCAGTGACCGGGTGACTGTCTCCGTCGCCTGCGAAAGCGCTCGCGCGGCCCACGTCCCGACGGACGCTCCGGCGACTTCGCCCGTCGCCCCGTGAGACGGGCACGAGGGCTCCGGGGTCTGGCAGGAGGCGAACGCGCCGCCGGCGCCCACGGTCATCTGGTCCGTGGGCGCCGGCGCGGTCAGCTGTCGGCGCTCGGCTCGCCACGCGCAGGGCGAAGGGCCACCGCGCCGCGCCGGCTGCGACACACTGCCTGACACGGTGCACGGCGCGGATGCGCAGGATGTGTTCGCGGGCCGCCGGGGCGTGGGTATCGGGTGCTCCTGGGGGCGTGCGACCGCGTTAGCGCTTCCCGTAGTGCCGCACCGACCGTTCCCGTGCCGGGTGCGGTGCCCGTCATGCGGTCGTCCTGTTCGAGGGCTGCGGGTTGCCCAGCATCTAACAGGTGGCCGCGTCGACGAGGGCCTTGTTCGCGGTCGCGGCCTTCCTTTCCTTGATGCCGAAGTTCGTGATGGTGAAGACCGCGACGCTACGGGTGCCGGTGGCGTCGGTGTAGATCTCACTGGAGTAGCCGGGCAGGCCCCCGGTGTGACCCCGGACCGTGCCGCAGGGCGTGTCCACCCGAGTGACTGAACGGCGGCCGTACAGCTCCTGGTTGAAGCGGTTTCCCCAGCGGCCGATCGCCTGGGCCGGCACCCGGCCGGGGGCGACGGCGTCGGCGGAGTCGGACAGTTCGCCGCCACGGCGGCAGCAGCCCAGCCAGGCGACGACCGCGCCGAGTGCCACCGCCCACGAGCGGCGGATGGACGCGGTACCCACCGCAATCGATCAGGACTCCCGCACGGCCGCCGTGGACGCACTGCCTGCCTCCTTCCACCTTTCCGAACAGCGCGGCGATCCGCCCAGCACGTGACCGGATCCTGGGGTTCAATGCCCCCGTGTCCGGCGACGTGAGCCAATGCTGAGGGCTGTCGCTGACAGGGGAGGGCACGACCGCGGACGTCCGTCGACAGCGGAAGACTCCGGCCCGTGAACACGGCCGGGGTCTTCCGCTGGGCGAAGCGGCCGACGGTGGTGGTCGGCTCAGTCGGCGGCGAGCAGGTGGGCGGTGCCGATCCGGGACAGCCCCCGGATCGGCACCGCCAAAGCCGCCACCACCAGGGCGGTCGCCGCGAGCGTGGCCAGCAGCGCGGCGCCGACGACCGTGAACAGGTGTCCGTGCAGCACGCCCCGGCCGAGGGTCAGCACCCCGGCCAGACCAACCACCGCACCGGACAGGCCGCCCAGCAGAGCCAGTCCGACTCCCTCGTAGAGGGTCAGCCTCGCCAGCTCGCGGTTGGTCCAGCCGGTCGCCCGCAGCACCGCGAGATCGGCGGCGCGTTCGCGCTGCGAGATGACCAGGACGTCGATGGCGCCGGCGGCGCCCAGCAGCAGGGGCAGGGCGACGCTGAGGTAGTCGGCCTCGCGCGCCTGCGCCACCACGGCACTGCCGAGCAGCGACCCGGCCACCTCGCCCCGGAAGGCCAGCGTCAGGGCGAGCAGCACCGTGAAGGCGGCCACTCCCAGCGCCAGCCCTGCCGCACCCAGCAGCGTGCGGTCCCGCACCCGCAGCAGGTTGAGCATGGCCAGTCCGGCCACCGAACGCACCGGGCGCGCGCGGCGGGCCGCCGTCACCGGGGGCCGGACGGCTTCCATCGGTCCCAGCCGAGTGGCGAGCCAGGCGGGGATCAGGCCCGCCGCCGTGGCCAGGAGGAGCGCCACCGGGAGCACGAGGAGTGACTTGGCGCCGGCTTCGGGCTGGCCCAGCTCCCGGCCCAGCACGTACGCGAGCACCGTGCCCGCGGCTCCGGCGACGAGGCCGATCAGCGCCAGTTCGGCGAGGACCAGGCGGAGCACTTCGCCACCGCTCCAGCCAAGGCAGCGCAGCGTGCCGATCTCGATGCGACGTGAGCGCACCGAGGCCAGCGCCGCCTGGCCGAGGAAGAGCGCGCACACGACGAGGACCAGCACGAAGAGCACCGCGCTCTTGGTGTCCACCGCCCTGAGAATGCGCAGTGCCACGCCCTTGGCGACCCAACGCTCCGTCACCTGCGCCGAGGCACTCAGCGCCACCGTCTGCGGCGCGGGCGAGCTGCCGACGGTGACGTCGACCTGGAGCCGGGGGTAGGCGGCCCGGATCTTCCCGGCCACCGCGTTCACCCGCGCCCGGGAGGCGGTGTCGACGCCGGTCACTCCGGCCACCCGGATCCTGATCGCGCTGACCGGCGCCTTGTCCTGGAGGCTCGGGACCCGACGGCTCTTGGTGAGCGCGGTGATGCAGTCCATCGTCGTCAGCATGGTGGGCGGCGGGCTGGCGTAGCCACCCAGGTTGCGGTCGGGCTGCAGCGGCTTGCCGTGGAGCCTCGCGCGGGTCGCGCTGTCCGCACCGGTGACCTGCGGCGTCTGGTAGGTCTCCAGCGGGGTGTCGGACAGGGGTGAGAAGCCGGGCAGTTTGCCGGTGTCGTAGCGGCCGACCAGGTGGACGAAGGGATTGGGCAGGCGTCCGGAGTCCACACCGTCGCAGGTACCCAGTCCGACGCAGTCCGTGGCGGCGTGGCTGGTCACCTTCCGGTACTGGGTGCCCTGGTGGTTCTCCTCGGGGACGTTGGAGAACGGCTGCTGGTTCGAGTTGGTGATCCACAGGCTGGGCTTCTGCGGCGGCTGCGGCTGCGCGGCGAGGTCGCCGTCGGAGGTCCGGCGGTAGGTGACCGGGCCCACCGTCCAGTAGGCCCCGGTGTCGAACGAGTCCTCGTTCAGTGCCTTCCGGTAGCCCTTGCTCAGGTCGAGTCGGGTCTTGCCCACCGTGGTGCCGTGCAGGCTTCGGACGAAGCTGCCGGCTGTCGGGTTGCCCAGTCTCGAGGGCAGCTCGGCCGGGTCGCCGACGTCGAGCCGCTCGACGGTGGCGTCGAGTGTGCCGGTGGTCAGCGGGTTGTCGCTGAGCAGCGCCGGGATGTAGGAGTCGTGCCGTCCGTGGACGCTCTTGGCGGACGACACCGTCCACGGCTTGTCCTGCTCGGTGAGCATCCGGCCCGAGGTGATGGTGTCGCCCAGGCCCACCAGCCGGTCCTCGGCCACCGGGTCGACGGCGGACGGCAGCACGGGGTAACTGACCGGAACGTCGATGGTGGCCTTGTCCTGGCCGGACTGGCAGTTCATCCGCGAACTCAGGTCCGGGTCGAACGGCGACCTGTCCCTGAGGTCCTCGGCGATGATGTTCGGCTTCAACGGCAGATTCAGGTTGAACTCGGTCTGCTCGGTCTTGTCCCAGTTGAAGTAGAAGCAGACGTCGTACTTCCCCTTGATCCGATACCGCTGGGTGCTCTTGTCGGCCGCACCCGTTTCCAGGGTGTCGGACTCGAAGAGGCCGTCCGACTCCGATGCCGACGTCAGGGGGAGCGGGTGAGGTAGACGTACTCGTCCGAGGTGCGGTAGCTGCCCAGTCCGGAGGTGAGCGTAGGGCTGATGCGCAGGATCTGCCGGGACGCCTTGCCGTTCAGGAAGCGGGACACGTCCACCGTGACGGTGCTCGCCACCATGAGGTAGCCGATGTTGGCGACCGGCGCGGCCACGTCGACCCCGGCCATGCCGCGGATGCGCCGGTACTGGTCCATGGTGATGCCGCCGAACGTGCCGGACAGGAAGTTCGGCGCGACCAGACCGCTCTGCCGCTCCACGTCCGTCTGCGAGTCGGGCGGGCGTACCAGGACGTCGTACGCGGACCGTGCGTTCTTCCGTACCGTGCCCACGGTGGTCGCCTGGCTCGTGCTCACCGTCGCGGTCAGCAGGGTGAAACTGGTCGCCGCCACCAGGATTCCGGCGGCCAGGGCCAGCGCGCGCCCGCGCCGCCGCCGTAACTGATCGAGGATCATCGCCATCACGGGCGCAGGCCCCCCAGCCGGTGCAGCACGTCGCCGGACGGTGCGATCCGCTGGTCCGAGGTGATCCTGCCGTCCTGCAGCCGCACCACCCGGTCGCCGCCCGCGGCGACCTCCGCGTCGTGCGTGGCGATCAGCATCGTCATCCCGTAGCGCTCGCGCAGCGACATCAGCAGGTCGATGATCTCCCGCCCGATGACGCTGTCCAGGTTGCCCGTGGGCTCATCGGCCAGTAACAGTCCCGGCCGGTTGATCAACGCGCGTGCGACGGCGACGCGTTGCTGCTGGCCGCCCGACAACTGCGAGGGCAGGGCGTCGGCCCGCTGGTTCAGGCCGACAGCTTCGAGCAGCTCCATGCCGCGCGCACGCCGGTCGAAGTCCACTCTGCGCGGCAGGACGGGGGCGAGCACGTTGTCCAGCGCGGTCAGCGCGGGCAGCAGGTGGAAGCGCTGGAAGACGAAGCCGATACGCCGCCGGTGACGGTCCAGGTCCCGGGGTACCAGTTGTGTGCCGTCGATCTCGACGTGCCCCTCGTCGGGCTGGTCCATGCCGCCCGTCACATGCAGGACGGTGGACTTGCCGGCGCCGGACGGCCCGGTCAGCATCACCACCTCGCCGGCCGCGACCTCCAGATCGACCTCGTCCAGAGCGGTCAGCCCGGGATACCGACGGCTCACCCCGCGCAACGTCACGCTCACAGCCATTGATGCAGCCTCGCCCTCCTCCCCGCTCGACCACCGCCTCGAAGCCGTCACCGGCCACGACATCGACACCCTGTGGGCCTACCGCGACCTCGGCGTCCTCGACGAGCCGCACGCCTACCTGGCCGACCGGCACCGTGAGTCGGCCAAGACCCGGACCGGCGTCGTCTTCTGTCTCAAACTCCTCAACCGCCCTTCCAGCGGCGAGTTCGACGTCGATGGCGCCCTGTTCACGCGCATCGACCGCACAGTGGACCAACTGGAAGAGGCGACCGACACGCGAGACGCTGCTGCCCGGAAGGTGCTCGCCGCCCTGGAGCCTGTCGAGGCCGCAGAAGTGGCCACCGCGCCGGACGCGCAGCAGCTCATGACGGCCCTGTTCTCGAAGGATGCCGGGGAGATCCCGGTGCCAGCGGTGTCGTACGTCGCTCAGCAGCCAAGGGTGGCCGCTCCTGCGAGCTGCACGGGACCGTCCACCGCGGGGTGATGTTTGCAGATCACCGATCTCATAGAGTGCTCTCTGTCGGGGTGGGCGCGACTTCCGACCACGCGGTCCATCGCGGGTGTCGCTGTACGACAGCCGGATCCCCGTGGGACCTTGCCACCTCGCGCCAGAAATCGACGACCCGCGTCGGGCGGGTGGCCATCGGCCGGGCCGGGAACGGCCGGGTGCAGATACGGGTACGACCGCGGGGTCCGGTCCTGGCTCGGGTATCGCTTCTCTTCACTGCGAAAGGACAGCTTTGTGCGATTACGTGCGTTGATCACCGTGTCGGCGATCCTGGTGACCCTTCTCACGGCTGTTGGTGTGACGACGAGCCCTGCTTCGGCCGCCGGCCTGCAGTTGTGGCCTGTGATCACCAACAACCTGCAGGGCGCCAGTGCCGGAAGTGACAGCAAATGGACCACTACGGTGGCGGGTTACGCGCGGGCCGCGGAGATCGTCGCGCTTCAGGAGGCAGGTCCGACGCCACCTGGGGAATTTGTCGCCGATATCCCCGTCATTCCCAACGCGCCCGGCAACTCCGGCGTCGTCCAGCATCACCGTTGGGCGGTGCACGAGCAGTTCGAGGTCTACTTCCTGCAGACCGACCCGTACGGTGGTTCCTACGAGGGAGGCCGTGTCAACCTCGCCCTGGTCACGCAGCGGGCGGCGGACGAGGTCACCATCGTGACCAATCCGAACCCGGCGGGCCGCAACGCCTTGGGTGTCCGCTTCGGTGACAACTGGTACTTCAGCTACCACGCCCTCTCCAGCAGCGACGGCGACGGTGGCCGGGACGCCCCGGCGATGCTGCAGGCGATCGCCGGCTTCGTGAACAACCAGGGACCGAACCGGACGTGGACCGTGCTCGGCGATTTCAACCGCGAGCCCGGATCGTTCTTCCTGCCGGCGCAGTCCTGGCTCTACCGGTCGGGTCTGCCGACCCACCAAAGTGGTAGGGAGCTGGACTACGCCGTCTCCTCGGAGAACATCCCGAACCATCCGGTCCACAGGCTGCCCGGATCGAGCTCCGATCACTACGCGGTGGGGCTCGGCACGATGCGTGCGGCGGCCGAACCGCCGGAGTTGCGGATCCTGCCGTTCGGCGATTCGATCACGTTCGGGGCGGGCAGTACGACCGCCGCGTACCGGGGTCCGCTCTGGGATGAGCTGCGGCAGCAGGAGAACACCACGGTGAGCTACGTCGGCTCCCAGCACTACGGGAACATCCCGGACAACGACAACGAGGGTCATCCGAACTGGAAGATCCACGATCTCATCGGCATCGCGGACTCCGTGATGGACACCTACAAGCCCAACGTGGTGCTGCTGCACATCGGCACCAACGACATGAACGAGGCCGTCGACCCGGCCGGCGCTCCGGACCGGCTGGGCAGCCTGATGGACAAGATCTTCGCCAAGCAGCCGGACGTGACGTTGGTCGTCTCGACGCTCGTCCCGTCGGCCAACTCTGTCACAGAGCAGCGCATCACCGCCTTCAACGACAGCTTGCCCCAGGAGGTCTACGAACGGCGGAGCCAGGGCAAGCGCGTATGGCTGGTCGACAACTTCGCGGCGCTGAACGCCGGGTCCGACTTGGCCGACTTCCTGCACCCCAGCGACAACGGTTACCGCAAGATGGGTCACGTCTTCTACGAGGGTATCGAGGCTGCCGAGTGGGCCGGCTGGATCAGCCCGCCGACGCCTTCTCCCGGTGGGGGTGGCGGCGGCCCGGTCCGGGGTTGGCTTCCACAGGAAGTTATTGCGAGCGGCACCATGGCTCCGGGCTCCCACCCCGGCAGTCTGTCCCTGAGCGGCAATGAGCAGGTCCACTACGCCGACATCAACGGCGATGCCAGGGCGGATTTCATCGTCTCACGCGACACCGGCGCGGCCGAGGTCTGGTTCAACGGCGGCTTCAATACCGACGGCACCATCACCTGGAACCACTCCGCGAGCACGATCCCGGGCAGCAGCTTTTCCCGATGGCAGTTCGCCGACGTCCTCGGCCACGGTCGGGCCGACACGATATCCGTCGTGTCCTATGAGGTAAGAGGCGTGAAATACGACTCGATAAATGTGTGGGGCAATCCCACAGGGTGGTACGGACCCGCCGGCGACAAGCCCCTCTCCTCGTTGAACATCAATCACCGCTTCGCCGACATCGACGGGGACGGCGCGGCCGAGTGGTTGCAGGTCTACCCTGACGGCTCGGTCAGAGCTGCGCTTTCCACTCCTGGCGCATCGGTCCCCTGGACCGAAGAGACGCGGGTGGTTGCCTCCGGCGTCGGCAGGCCCGGTGGCAATGTGCGATTTGCCGACCTCGACGGCGACGGCCGGGCCGACTATCTGGTCGTCGACCCCGACGGCACCGTCCAGGCGTGGACCAACGGCGGGCCCAAGTCCGAAGGCGGCGACTACGCCTGGCGCCCGCAGGGCACCATCGCCACCGGCCTCCGTTCGCCCGACAGCCAGGTCCAGTTCGCCGACCTGGACGGCGACGGCAAGGCGGACATCCTCGATGTCAACCCTGCCACCGGCAACACCTGGCTGTGGCGCAACAGTGGCCCACCTGCCGGCCCCGGCTGGACCTGGCATGAGCAGGGTTCGATCACGGCGGGCAGCTCCAGCCAGGTCGTCTACGCCGACATCAACGGTGACAGCCGGGCCGACTATCTGCAGGTCGGTGCGGACGGCTCGGTCCAGGCGTGGACCAACGGCGGGCCCAAACCAGGTGGGGGCGACTGGTACTGGGTGCCGCAGGGCACCATCGCGGGCGGTGTCGGAGCGTCCGGCCGCAACGTCCGCTTCGTCGACCTCGACGGCGACGGCCGGGCCGACTACCTGCAGGTCGGTGCGGACGGCTCGGTCCAGGCGTGGACCAACGGCGGGCCCAAACCAGGTGGCGGCGACTGGTACTGGGTGCCGCAGGGCACCATCGCGGGCGGTGTCGGCGCGCCAGGTACCAACATCCGGCTCGCCGACCTCAACGGCGACGGCCGGGCCGACTACGTGGTCGTCAACGACAACAGCTCGGTCCAGGCGTGGATCAACGGCGGGCCCAAACCCGAGGGCGGCGACTGGTACTGGGTGTCGCAGGGCACCATCGCGGGCGGTGTCGGCGCGTCCGGCCGCAACGTCCGCTTCGCCGACCTCACCGGTGACCGACGCGCCGACTACCTCGTCGTGCACGGCAACAGCGCGGTAGACCTGTGGGCCAACGGCGGACCCAACCCCGAGGGCGGCGACTGGTACTGGGCGCCGCAAGGCACGACCGCCTCCGGCGTCGACGCGCCCGGCAACCAGATCCAGTTCGCCGACATCAACGCCGACCGCCGCGAGGACTACCTCGACGTCAATCCCAGGACCGGTTCCACCCGGGCCTGGATCAACATCGGCTGACAACACGGCACCCGTCCCATGAGTGCCGGACTTCGGAGGACGGCTGGGTCGGCCTGCCACCCGATGGTGCTCCAGATGAGCCATCACCGTCTGGTTGGCGGCCCGGCCGTCCGAAAAGGCCCTGTTCTCCCGGAGCTGCCGCGAAGCGTCCAGCTCGCGCTGCCACAGGAAGGCGAAGAACAGCCGGTAGAGCGGCGCGTAGGTGAGCTGCGTGCCCTGCGCCTTCGCGGAGAACGCCGACTGCCGGAAACACTCGCTCAGCCGGTGATCGCCCCGCCCCTCCGGCGAGACGAGGATCGGCTGCTGCTCGCGCAGCCGGAGCGCGCGCGCTCGAACCCCTCCAGGTCTTCCCACCCTGCCCCGGCCAGTCGGCAGCGGGCGCTCCGCCATCACCGATCCAGAACTGATGGCGATATTTGAAAGTCCCACCCCTTGCTCGGGGTGGGACAGACCTGCTCGCTGAGATTCCCCACCCGCCCGTCGCGGTCACGCGCACCCCCCTCATGCGGTCCTGACCGGTACGGCACAATCGCTGTCAACTGGGCGGGCACAACGGTGGGGGTGGGAACGTGGGGCGTTTTGGCTGGCGAGGCCGACGTAAGGGCATACCGAACGAGCCGGCGCTACTGGCTGCGGCTGCTGAGAATCCTGGTGGCAGCGTTGCCGAGATCGACCCGGCGTATATCGACGACCCGAACGGCTACGTACCTCCCGAGGCAATCCGCGGCGCGTGGTTGGTGGATAGCAGCGGAAGACTGACAGGGGAGTACCAGGAGAATCTCCGTCACGGGGTGCCACAGGACGACTTCAGCAAGCTCACTGATCCTGATCACTGGCTTGGCTGGCTCGGCGATGACCCCGCGACCGCCGTCCGGAAGGGCATCGAAGAGTCCTTGCGTGCCCAGGCGGCAGACGCAGTGGTCGAGTGGGTCAAGATCCTTGAAACGCCCCGGTTTCTCACGGGTGGGCGTCGACATTCCGAGGACGAACAGGTCATGTCGGTCACGCGCGCGGCACTCGCCGCGCCGTTTGCGTTGTCCGTGCGCACAACGCATCACGGGCGTTCCATCCTCCTGGGGGTGTTCTCCTGGGCGGCGGTGAACCTCGCACAGCCTGAAATCCGCAAGGATCGGCACTGGTTTGACCTGGGCGTCGGGCTGGACTGGGCCGGTGAACGGCTTCAAGAGCGGATCTACGAGATTGACGGTGAGGACGGCACCGCCGAGCGGTAGAGCGGCAATGCCACTCCGTACCGGCGTCAGAGCGGATACATGACGCCGTAGGCGCCCTTGACGAGGCGGAGCCGTCCGAACCCTCAACCGGCGGACGGATCCGGCCCCTCCGTTCACTGCGCAACCGAGTGGGGAACGCGAGCAGCTCTGGGGAATTTCAGGAGTCCTCATCAGAACCGCCGCCACTCGTACGCCACTTCGCACTTTCAGCCGCAACACGACGGATGCAACACAGCGTATGTCTACGGAACACAGCTGCTACGTGGGGTGCGGCGGTTCATCGAGATCGTCGTCACCAACCAGAGCGGCATCGAGAACCACGGATGTCCGGTGGGGACGCTGACCAACGAGCCGGCCAAGCTCGGCCATCCCTCCCGCGCGCACGCGGTCGGCGTGTTCGAGGTGTTCCGCGCCTGGCTGCGCGAGCAGTTCGAAGAGCTCGGGGCGGCCGACGCCGACGACCTCGCCCTGCACGTCCTGACCTCCAGTCAGGGCGCCGCCACGCTGTCGAACGCTTTCCACGACCGTGCCTTCGTGCGCCGCGAGGTCGATCGGCTCAACGTCTCCTTGGCCCAGCCGTTCGCCACTCCCTGACCGGGCTCCCGCCCCCGTACGCGATCCCCTGACGTACCCGCCGACCTCTGCGCGTTCTGACGGCGGCGTCCGTGACGTGGGGGGTGCCGCCGACCTGGCGCGAGCGGACTTGTCCAGGGTCCCGGAGTCGTGGTGCGGTCGGGAACGCCGCGCTCCCCGGGTGAAGAGGCCCCTCGGGTCCTACCCGCGTGCGCGGGTGTCCGGTGCGGGCGGTCGGTGCCCGGGTCGGCGGGACTCCCCGCCCGGGGGGCGCCCTTGGTAGAGGGTGGTCAGGGTTCGTACCGTGTCGGCGATGCGGTCGCGTAGTTCGGCCGGCGCCAGGACCTCGACATCGGCACCCAGCCGCAGGAACTCCCGGTGGGCGTGATCGATCGACTCGATGGGCACGCGGGCCTCCGTCCACCCGTCACCCGTGGGTGTCACGCCGAGACGGCGGGCGCCCTCCGGAGTGAGCCGCACCAGCGCCTCCCCGGTGTGCAGCCGCGCTCGGAAGTCGGCCAGATACCCGTTCCAGTACCCGGCCAGGTCGAACCCGTCCGGAATGCCGAACTCTTCTTCCAGTGGCCGGACTTCGAGGATCTGATCGATCCGGTAGGTGCGGATCCCGGACGGCCCGCCGGCGACCAGGTACCAGCGACCGGCCTTGAGGACGAGCCCGTACGGCTCCACCCGTCGCTCGATCTCCTCCGGCGCCCGCCAGCGCCGGTACCGCAGTACCACCGCCCGCCGCGCCCACACCGCGGCGGCGACCGCGGCCAGATGAGGCACCCGGTGGGCGTCGCCGTACCAGCCGGGGGCGTCGAGCAGGAAGCGTTCCTGGATCCGCTCGGCGTGCTCGCGCAGCTCCGCCGGAAGGGCGGTCAGCAGCTTGAGCCGGGCGGTGGCGAGCGCCTCGCCGAGGCCGAGTTCGGCGGCGGCGCCGGGGAGTGCGGCGAAGAACGCGGCCTGTGCCTCGTCCGCGGTCAGTCCGGTGAGCCGGGTCCGGTAGCCGTCGACCAGCCGGTAGCCGCCGGCGTGCCCGGCGGCGCCGTACAGCGGGACACCGGCGGCACCGAGCGCCTCGACGTCCCGGTAGACCGTCCGGACGGAGACCTCCAGTTCGTCCGCGAGCTGCCGGGCCGTCATCCGGCCCCGGTTCTGGAGCAGCAGGAGCAGGGTGACCAGCCGGCTCGCACGCATGCCGCTCATCATCCACTGACAGTGGATGTCAGCGGACCGGCCCTAACCTGCGGCGCATGGAAGACAACTGGACCACGGACCTCACGCGCACCGGGCGGGCCACCGCATGAGCATCGTCGAACTCCGGCAGTACACCCTGCATCCCGGTGCCCGGGAAACGCTGATCGAACTGTTCGAGCGCGAGTTCGTGACCGGCCAGCAGGCTGTCGGCATCACCGTCGGCGGCCGGTTCCGCGACCTGGACGACCCGGACCGCTTCGTCTGGCTGCGCGCGTTCCCCGACATGGCGCGCCGCCGGCGCGCGCTGGAGGCGTTCTACACCGGACCGGTCTGGCGGGAGCACCGCGACGCGGCCAACGCCACCATGGTCGACAGCGACGACGCCCTGCTGCTGCGCGGACCAGGCTTCACGCCGGAACCGGGCACGAGTGAAGTGCTCGCGACCGTCTGCCACCCCACCGACGCGGCCTGCTTCGACGCGTACGCGGCCCGGTACCTGGGCCCTGACCACGCGCTGCACCGCACCGAGCACGCCGAGAACGACTTTCCCCGCTTGCCCGTCCGTACCGGGGAGGACGTCCGGGTCTGGTTCGGCCCGGCCGAGCCGGCACCTTGGCCGGCCCGGCTACTGCGGCTGGAACCCGTGAGGCCTTGGGGGTCGGCGCCGTGAATCCCCCGGGGGCACGCTGCCGGTGCGACAGAGGACTCTTCGTGGTGATCGGTGGTGTCCCGGTCGAGCCTGGCCGGCAGATCGTCCAGGTCGGAGGTGGTGAACCTCCACCGGAACGGCTGTGCCGTGGTGCTGTGGCGGTCCTCGAAGGCTCGGAGCCGGTCGGCGGGTGAACCGATCGGCCGAAGTGGATCACCGGTACCCGCAGCCTGCCCCGCCCGTCACCGCCCCGGCCCCCGCAATGGCCGGTGCAAGAGGCCACTTGGACAGGGAAAACGCAACTTCGACATGGCCCGCAGAGACGGCTACCTTCACCTGGTCCTCGGCGATCGCCCACGGTCGCACGGGAGTTACTTCGGGCTGAGCCACCCGCGGCGGGACGAGTCGGTCATGCCCCACGAATCCTCGCCCCCCATGCGTGAGCCACCGCACCGGGTCCACACCAGGCACCCCCCGACCAGGGAGAGACGCATGCCCCATCTCGCGCTGTACACATTCGGCGTCCTGACGTCACCTCTCGCCGATCCCGCACCTCTCACGCGAGAGTTCTACGACATGGGTGAGGCCGTCTACCGGAAGATCAGTCAGCACCCCGGATACCTCGCGCATGCTGAAGCGGCGGACGGTGACCGGGGCGCGTTCTTCGATGCGGACTGGGGTGCATGGGGAGAGTTCGCCGTGCCGACCTGGTACGGCAAGGGCCGTACGCCGGAAACCACCGCCCTGGCCGCGTCCCTCTCGCTCTGGACCGACCTGCGCCCCGCCTTCGACGCCGTCTACACCGGTCTGCACCGTGAGGCGCTGACCAGGCGTTACGACTGGTTCGAGAGGACGGGACACCCGAATTACGTGTTCTGGCGGGTCCCCGACGGCGTGACGCCCACCTGGCAGGACGGGGTTTCCCGGCTGGAGCACCTCCACGACCACGGCTCCGCGCCGCACGCCTTCACCTTCCACGACTCGTTCGCCCTGGACGGGACTCCGGCCAGGATCAAAGGAATCTGAGCCCCCGGCGTGGAAACAGCCGATCGCGTCCCGGATTCGGTCGTCGTCCGGCGGACGGGGCGTGCGAGGACATCAGCCGGCCCGCCGTCCCCGTCGCCGCCGCGTGGACCGTGCTCGTCGGCTTCGCCGCCCGGTGGGCGACTCGGCAGGCGACGGGTCCGCCCCCCGGCGGGGCACCGGGGGGCGGACCCGTGCCGGGCGGTGCCGGCCGACCGCCTCGCCGGGGAAGGGGCCCCGGCGAGTGGGCCGTTCACACGGTCGTGGGCTGTCCCAGGAGCGTGCGCAGCGCCTCCGCCACCGACGGGAGCCGGGTGTCGAGGTAGAAGTGGCCGCCGTCGAAGGTGAGGAGCTCGCCCGGGCGCGTGGAGTGGGCGAGCCAGCCGCGGGCGTCGTCGACCGGGACGACCGGGTCGGCGGTGCCGACCATGACGGTCAGCGGGATGTCGAGGGGCGGTCCCGGCAGCCAGCGGTAGCGGCTGAGGGCCCCGTAGTCGGCGCGGAGGGTGGGCAGCACCATCTCCAGCAGTTCGGGATCGTCCAGGACCCGGCTGCCCGTGCCGCCCAGGCGGCGGATCTCGGCGATCAGGGCCGCGTCGCCCTCCAGGCGGTCGCTCGCCCGGGGCTCCAGGCTCGGGGCGCCGCGCCCGGAGAGGATCAGCCGCCGCGGGGTGACCAGGTCGAACTCGGCCAGCACACGGGCCGTCTCGTAGGCGACGACCGCGCCCATGCTGTGGCCGAAGAACGCGTACGGGCGCTGCGGGACGCGGGCCAGTTCCTCGGCGACGGCCCTCGCCAGATGGGTCAGGGAGGTCAGCGCGGGCTCCAGGCGGCGCTCCTGACGTCCCGGGTACTGGACGGCCACCACGTCGATGTCGGGTGCCAGGGCCCGGGTCAGGCCCAGGTAGGCGCTGGCCGCGCCGCCCGCGTGCGGGAAGCAGACGAGCTGGAGCCGGCCGCTCTCGCCGCCCCCACCGCCCTCGGCGCCTGCGAACCGCCGCAGCCAGCGGCTCTCCACTACGGACATGTCGGATCCAATCCAGCGGCCGCCGCGCCCCGCCCGGCGATGCGGTGTGGGGCGCGGCAGCCGCTTGTCGTCGCGAACGGCTGGGGGATGGTTCAGGGGCGGGCGGAGAGCTGCGCGGCCGCGTCCACCGGCGGGAGGAAACCGGCCTCCGTGAAGAAGGTGACGTACCGCCGGAACAGGTCGACCGTCATCTTCGGGCACTCGATCCCGGTGTCCGCCAGCGCCCGTTCGGCCACGCTCGTGTCGACCGGCGGGTAGAAGGTCCCGTCACCCCTCGCCATCATCTCGAAGGCCTCCAGCAGCGGAAGCATCACGTTGTCGGGGTCCGACCGGACCAGGGCGCTCCAGGAGTCCCGGTCCAGCTCCTCCAGTGAGTGGCCCCTCGCCCTCAGCTCGGTGACGAACTCGGCGAAGGTCATGTGACTCTGGTTGTAGAGGTGGAAGGTGCCCGGACGGACCCGCCCCGACAGCGACAGGGCGACCAGCGCGGAGCTGACGTAGTCCACGGGCGTGAGCGGGACCGCGACGTCCAGGCCGACCGGGACGGCGCCCGCCTGGATCAGCCCGCGCAGGCTCAGCCAGACGAAGTCGCGGGTCTGGCAGGCGCCGTTGACCTGGTCGCCCGAGACGACGTCCACGCGGTAGACGGAGACCGGCAGACCCCGGTCGCGGGCGATGCCGATGACCTGCTCGGCGACCCACTTGCTGCGCAGGTAGCCGCTGGGCAGTGCCTCGGCCGGCCCGGTGGGGTCGTCCACCTTCAGCGGCCGGCCCCCCGTCTCCTGGCCCGCGAAGACCCCGGTGGTGGACAGATAGTGGACCGGAACGGTGCGGTGCCGTGCCGCGAGCCGCAGGACCTCCCGCGTGCCGCCCACGTTGGCCGCCTTCAGCGTGCCGAACGGGTGCAGCCAGTGCACCTGGGCGCCGCCGTGGTAGACGACGTCGACGGTGCGGGCGAGGGCGTCGAACTCCTCCTCGCCCAGGCCGAACCGGGGCTCGGCGAGGTCGCCGACGACAACCTTGATCCGGGCGGGGTCCACCTCGTCCCAGACGCGGTAGTACTCCAGGTTCTCGCGCAGCCGCCGCAGGCCGTCGGCCGCGTCGCTCGCGCGGACCAGGCAGTGCAGGGTGCCCCGGGTGGCGCGCGACAGGTCGCGCAGCAGGAACGCGCCGAGGAAGCCGGTGGCGCCGGTAAGGAAGATCTCCGCCGGGTCGTCGACCTGCCGTACGACCTCGGCGGCGGGCCGGATCGCCTCGTCCAGGCGGATCTCCGCCGCGTAGTCCTCCCCCTGCCGGGCGGCCGCCGCGGCCGTGTTGTCGCCCGTGCCGTCCGCGCCGTCCGTCAGGGCGGTCCGCAGGAACTCCGCCAGGGCGCGGGGGGTGGGATGGTCGAAGACCAGGGTGCCGGGCAGGCGCAGGTCCAGTTCCGCGGCGAGGCGGTTGCGCAGTTCCACCGCGGTGAGGGAGTCGAACCCGAGCCCGCTGAAAGGCTGTTCGACGGCGAGGGACGACGGGTCGCCGTGGCCGAGGACCGCCGCCGTGGCGGTGAGCACCACGTCCAGGACGAGGGCGAGCTGTTCGCGTTCGTCGGCCGCGGCCAGGCGCCGCGCCAGATCGTCCGCCGTGCGCGCGGAGTTGTTGGCGGCGCGCCGCACCGGCCTGCGCACCAGGGAGGCGAACAGCGGCGGCACCTGCGCGGGGCGTTCCCGCATCGCGGCGAGGTCCAGCGGGGTGACGACGGGGGCGGCGTACGGCAGGGCGAGGGCGAGGTCCAGCAGCCGGGGGCCCTGCTGCGGGGAGATGACGCCGAAGCCGGCGCGGGTGATGCGGGCGATGTCGGCCTCGTCCAGGTCGCCGGCGATGCCGGAGTCCTGGGCCCACAGCCCCCAGGCCACGGAGGTGGCGGGCAGGCCCCGGGCGGCGCGCAGGGCGGCGAGTCCGTCCAGGAAGGCGTTGGCCGCCGCGTAGTTGGCCTGGCCGGCGCCGCCGATGACTCCCGCGACGGAGGAGAACAGCACGAAGGCCGCCAGGTCCAGCCGCTCGGTCAGTTCGTGCAGGTGCCAGGCGGCGTCGGCCTTGGGCGCCAGCACGGCGTCGAGACGCTCCGGGGTGAGGTCGCCGACCAGACCGTCGTCGGTGACACCGGCCAGGTGCAGGACGCCGGTCAGCGGGTGTTCGGCGGGCACCGCGTCGAGGACGGCGGCCAGGGCGGCACGGTCGGTGATGTCGGCGGCGACGACGGTCGTCGTGGCGCCCAGCCCGGCCAGTTCCGCCCGCAGGTCCTCGGCGCCCGGCGCGGCGGGCCCCCGACGGCTGACCAGGAGCAGGTGCCGCACCCCGTGCTCGCCCGCCAGGTGGCGGGCGAAGAGGGCGCCGAGGCTGCCGGTGCCACCGGTGATCAGGACCGTGCCCTCGGGGTTCCAGCGGCGGGCGCCGTCGTCCTCGGCAAGGGGGGCACCGGGGGCTCGGAGCACGCTCGGCAGCAGGACGCGGCCGTCGCGGATCGCGGCCTGGGCGGCGCCGGAGGCGACCACCGCGGCCAGGGGGCCCGAGAGGGCGGCCGGATCGTCCGTGTCGGCGTCCACCAGGACGATCCGGTCCGGGGACTCCGACTGCGCCGAGCGCAGCAGACCCCAGTCCGCCGAGCCGGCCGGGTCGAGGAACTCCTCGTCCCCGGTGGCGACGGCGCCCCGGGTCACCACGACCAGCGGTACGGCGCCGGGCCGCTCGTCGGCCAGCCACCGCTGGACCAGATCGAGGGTGGCACGGGTGTGCGCGTGCACGGCGGCCACGACGTCCGCACTCCGCGGGTCGACGGCGGGCCTGAACACCACGACCGCGTCGGCCTCGCCGCGCCCGGCCCGCCCGGTCGCCTCGGCCAGGGTGAGGCCGTCGGTTCCCTCGCCGGTGCGGTCGGCCCCCTCGCCGGCGGGGGCGGCGGTGGGGCGGTCGAAGTCCTCGCCGACGACGGCGAGGGCCGGGGCGGTGGGGGGCACGGGCAGCGGGGTGGCCCGCCAGTGCACGTGGAACAACGCGTCGGCGTCCCGGGCCAGGGCGTCGCGCACCCGGCCGGCGTCCACGGAGCGGCTGGTCACGGCCCGGGCGAAGGCCACGGGCCGGCCGGCGCGGTCGGCGAGACGCAGGGCGACCGTGTGCTCGCCCGTCGGGACGAGGTGGGCGCGCAGGGCGGTGGCACCGGTCGCGTACAGCTGGAAGCCGCTCCACTCGACGGCGAGCGTCTCGTCGTCCCGTTCCGCGTGCGGGCCGGTCAGCGCCGCGGCGTACAGGGCCGAGCGCAGCAGCTCCGGGTGCAGGCCGAAGTCGGCGGCCTCGCCGTGCAGCGCCTCGTCGAGGACGAGGTCGGCGAACACCTCGTCGCCGAGCCGCCAGCCGGCGGTGACGCCCCGCTCCGTGTCCGTGTCCCCGAGGGCGAGCGCGGCGGCCTCGGCGGGCGGCCACGCGGCCGAGGGGCCGAACGGCGCCCTGGAGCCGCCGTGGCCCAGCCGTCCCCGCGCGCACTCCGACCACGGCAGGTCGCCGCCGTCGGGGCGGGCGTACAGGGTGAAGGCCCGCGTCAGGTCCGCGTCCGGTTCCCCGACGGACAGCTGGAGCTGGAGCCTGCCGTCCTCCGGCAGCGTCGGCGGCAGGTCCAGGACCAGGGACTCCACGGCGCCCGTGCCGAGTTCGTCACCGGCGCGCACGAGGGCGTCCACCAGGGCCTCCGGCGGCAGCGCGGTCGCTCCGAGGAGGGTGTACCGGGTCAGCCACGGGTGACTGCGCACCGAGACGCGGCCGGTGAACAGCGCGCCCCGGCCGTCCGCCTGTTCCACCTGGGCGCCGAAGACCGGGTGTCCGCCCGGCCGGAGACCGAGGCCGGCGGTGTCCAGGGCACCGGCGACGGGCTTGATCCAGTACCGCTCGTGCTGGAAGGCGTAGGTGGGCAGGGGCGACTCGATGCGGCGGGCGCCGGTACCGGCGAAGAAGGCCGTCCAGTCCACTCGGACGCCGTGGGTGTGCAGGGCGCCGACGGCCTGGACGAGGGTCCGGGTCTCGTCGTGGTCGCGGCGCAGGAGGGGGACGGCGGTGGTGTCTTCGAGGGTGTCGCGGGTGAGGGCGGTGAGGACGGCGTCGGGGCCGATCTCGATGAACGTGTCGGCGCCGGCCTCGCGCAGGCTGGTGAGGGCGTCGGTGAAGCGGACGGTGCCGCGGATCTGGTCGGTCCAGTAGCGGGGGGTGGCGAGTTCGTCGGCATCGGCGATGCGCCCCGTCAGTGTCGACACCAGGGGGATGCGGGGTTTGTCGTAGGTGAGGGTGGCGGCGACCTGACGGAATTCGTCGAGGATGTCGTCCATGTGGGGCGAGTGGAAGGCGTGGGAGACGGTCAGGAGTTTGACGCGGGTGCCGTTGGCCCGCCAGTTCTCCGTGACGGCGGTGACGGTGTCCTCGTCGCCGGAGACGACGGTGGCGCGTGGGCCGTTGACGGCGGCGACGGCGACGCGTTCCTCGCCGTACGGCAGCAGGGAGGCGCGGACTTCGTCCTCCGTGGCCTGGACGGCGGCCATGGCGCCGTCTTGGCGGGCGGCCTGCATGAGGCGTCCGCGGGCGGCCACGAGTCGTGCGGCGTCCTCCAGCGAGAAGACTCCCGCGACGTGGGCGGCGG
>NZ_JBFBCB010000079.1:0-20449 GCF_040682975.1 Streptomyces sp. NPDC051051 | reverse complement strand
CCCGATACTGGTTGTATCGGGGCGATCCCGACAACGCGGCGAGCGTGCGTGCCAGGCGTCGCCGGGCAGACGGGACTTTCGAAACACGCCCTAGTGGACGCCCGGCTGGTACTTCGGCAGCCGGGCGCTGACCTTCATGCCCGCGCCGGGCGCGGTCTCGATCACGAGGCCGTGGTCGTCGCCGTACACCTGGCGGAGCCGGTCGTCGACGTTGGACAGCCCGATGCCGCCGGACGGGCTGACCCCGGCGGCCAGGATGCGGCTCAGCAGGACGGGGTCCATGCCCGCGCCGTCGTCCTCGATGACGACCAGGGCCTCGGCGCCGGCGTCCCGCGCGGTGATCTGGATGTGGCATTTGTCGGCCTTGCCCTCCAGGCCGTGTTTGACGGCGTTCTCCACCAGGGGCTGGAGGCAGAGGAAGGGCAGCGCCACCGGGAGGACCTCCGGGGCTATCTGGAGGGTGACGGAGAGGCGGTCGCCGAAGCGGGCCCGCACCAGCGCCAGGTACTGGTCGATGGCGTGCAGCTCGTCGGCGAGGGTGGTGAAGTCGCCGTGCCGGCGGAACGAGTAGCGGGTGAAGTCGGCGAACTCCAGGAGCAGCTCGCGGGCCCGCTCGGGGTCGGTCCGGACGAACGAGGCGATCACCGCGAGCGAGTTGAAGACGAAGTGCGGGGAGATCTGGGCGCGCAGGGCCTTGATCTCGGCCTCGATGAGGCGGGTGCGCGAGTCGTCGAGGTCGGCGAGCTCCAGCTGGACGCTCACCCAGCGGGCCACCTCCCCCGCGGCCCGGACCAGGACGGCGGACTCGCGGGGCGCGCAGACGACGAGGACGCCGTGCACCCGGTCGTCGACGGTGAGCGGGGTGAGGACGGCCCAGCGGACCGGGCAGTCGGGGGCGTCGCAGGTGAGCGGGAAGGCCTCGCCGCGGCCGGTGTCCAGCGGGCCGGCCAGCCGGGCCATGATCTCCGTGCGGTGGTGGGCGCCCACGCCGTCCCAGGCCAGGAGGTGTTCGCGGTCGGTCAGGCAGAGGGCGTCCGTGCCGAGCAGGGTGCGCAGCCGGCCGGCGGACCTGCGGGCCGTCTCCTCCGTGAGGCCGGCGCGCAGGGGTGGGGCGGCGAGGGAGGCGGTGTGCAGGGTCTGGAAGGTGGCGTGCTCGACGGGGGTGCCGAGGTCGCCGAGGCTCTGGGGGCGGGCGGTGCGGCGGCCCAGCCAGAAACCGGCCGCGAGGAAGGGCAGGATCGCGATGCACAGGCCCGCCAGGAAGCCGCTCATGCCTTGACCTCCGCGGTCCGCAGCTCCTCGGGGAGGTGGAAGCGGGCCAGGATGGACGCCGTGCCGGCCGGGACGCGGCCCGGGGTCGCCAGCGAGACCAGGATCATGGTGAGGAAGCCCAGCGGGACCGACCACAGGGCGGGCCAGGCCAGCAGGGCGTGCAGCCCGCCCGTCACGGGCAGGCCCGCCATGGTCGCGGCGACGGCGGCGAAGGCCGAGCCGCCACCCACGAGCATCCCGGCGGCCGCGCCCGGCGGGGTCAGCCGCCGCCACCAGATGCCGAGGACGAGCAGCGGGCAGAACGAGGACGCGGACACCGCGAAGGCCAGGCCCACCGCGTCGGCCACCGGCAGTCCGCCCACCAGCAGGCTCGCGGCGAGCGGGACGGCCACGGCCAGACCGGTGCCGAGCCGGAAGTGCCGGACGCCGCGGGTGGGCAGGACGTCCTGGGTGAGGACGCCCGCCACGGCCATGGTCAGGCCCGACGCGGTGGACAGGAACGCCGCGAAGGCACCGCCCGCGACCAGCGCGCCGAGCAGATCGCCGCCGAGTCCGCCGATCACCCGGTCGGGCAGCAGCAGGACGGCCGCGTCGGCGTCGCCGGCGAGGGCCAGCTCCGGGGCGTACAGGCGGCCGAGGGCCCCGTAGACGGGCGGCAGCAGGTAGAAGGCGCCGATCAGGGCGAGGACGACGACGGTGGTGCGGCGGGCTGCGACGCCGTGCGGGCTGGTGTAGAAGCGGACGACGACGTGCGGCAGGCCCATCGTGCCGAGGAAGGTCGCGAGGATCAGACCGTACGTCGCGTACAGGGGGCGTTCCTCGCGGCCGGCGGCGAGGCTGGTGGACATGCCGCCGTTGCTGCCGCGTTCGGCGGTGGGGACGGGGGTGCCCGGGGTGAAGGTGAGGCGGGTGCCCCGGTCGATGCGGTGGGTGCCGGCGGGCAGGCTCAGCGCGGCCCGCTCGTACCGTCGGCCGTCGACCGTGCCGGTCACCGTCACGGTCAGGGGCCGGTCCAGTGTCAGGTCGAGGGTGGAGTCGACCCGGACGGCCCGCTGGTCGCGGAAGGCGGGCGGCTCCTCGAAGACCTGCCGGGGCGCGCCGTCGCCCTGCCAGGCGAGGATCAGGAACAGGGCGGGGACGAGGAGGGCGGTCAGCTTGAGCCAGTACTGGAAGGCCTGCACGAAGGTGATGCTGCGCATGCCGCCGGCGGCGACGGTCGCGGTGACGACCACGGCCACGATCAGCCCGCCGAGCGAGTCGGGCGCCCCGGTGAGCACGGTCAGGGTCAGCCCGGCGCCCTGGAGCTGGGGCAGCAGGTAGAGCCAGCCGACGCCCACGACGAAGGCGCCCGCGAGTCGCCGTACCGCCTGGGAGGCGAGGCGTGCCTCGGCGAAGTCGGGGAGGGTGTAGGCGCCGGAGCGGCGCAGCGGGGCGGCGACGAAGAGGAGCAGCACCAGATAGCCGGCGGTGTAGCCGACCGGGTACCAGAGCATGTCCGGGCCCTGCACGAGGACCAGTCCGGCGATGCCGAGGAAGGAGGCCGCGGAGAGGTACTCGCCGCTGATGGCGGCCGCGTTGAGGCGGGGGCCGACGGTGCGGGAGGCGACGTAGAAGTCGGAGGTCGTGCGGGAGATGCGCAGGCCGAAGGCGCCGACGAGGACGGTCGCCACGACGACCAGGGCGACGGCGGGGACGGCGAACGCGGAGTTCACCGGTCCTCGACCAGGCGTACGAGGTCGCGTTCGTTGCGTTCGGCGCGGCGGACGTACCAGCGGGCGAGCAGGACCAGCGGGGCGTACAGGCCGAAACCGAGGACCGCCCACTCCAGGCGGCGGGCGTCGGGCATCGCCGCGAACAGCAGGGGCAGTGGGCCGACCAGCAGCACGAGGACGGCGAACACGGTGAGCGCGGCCCGCAGCTGGGTGCGCATCAGGGAGCGGACGTAGGTGTGGCCGAGGGTCGTCTGCTCGTCGATCTCGGTGCGCGGGCGGTAGTGGCCGGAGGCGTGGGGGTACCGCCCGCGTGAGCGGGGCCGGGCGTGCGGGAGGGTGCGGCGGGGCGGGCCGGTGACGACCACGCGGCGCTCGGCGGGGTCCTGCTGGGGCACGGTCACGGCCTCCTCATCAGCAGGTCCCGCAGTTCGCGGGCGTGACGGCGGCTGACCTGGAGTTCCTCGCCGCCGACGACGACGCTGACCGTGCCGGCGTCCAGGCGGAGTTCGCCTATGTGGCGCAGGCCGACGAGGTGGCGGCGGTGGATGCGGACGAAGCCCCGGGCCCGCCAGCGCTCCTCCAGGGTGGACAGCGGGATGCGGACGAGGTGGCTGCCGCGGTCGGTGTGCAGGCGGGCGTAGTCGCCCTGAGCCTCGACGTGGGTGATGTCGTCGACGGACACGAACCGGGTCACGCCGCCCAGCTCGACGGGTATGTGGTCGGGGTCGGGCTCGTGGACGGGGATGCGCGGGGCGGTGCCGCGCAGTTCGGCGGCGCGGCGGACGGCCTCGGCGAGCCGTTCCTTGCGGACCGGCTTGAGGACGTAGTCGACGGCCTTGAGGTCGAAGGCCTGCACGGCGAAGTCCTCGTGGGCGGTGACGAACACGACCAGGGGCGGGCGGGCGAAGCCGGTGAGCAGCCGGGCCAGGTCGAGGCCGTCGAGGCCGGGCATCTGGATGTCGAGGAAGACGACGTCGACGGCTTCGGGGCCGTCCGGGCCGGATTCCAGGGCCCGGTTGATCCGGCGCAGCGCCTCCGTCGCGTCACCGGCGCCCTCCACGCTGCCGATCCGGGGATCCGCGGAGAGCAGGTAGAGCAGTTCCTCCAGCGAGGGGCGTTCGTCGTCGACGGCGAGGGCGCGCAGCATGAAGGTGGAGTGTAGGGGCGATCCGGACGGCTGGACACGTACCGGGGGACGGACGTGTCCGCTGGATACAGTGCCCGCATGAACAGCGGCCCCGCCCCTTTCGACGGACTCGACCGGAAGATCCTCACCGCGCTGATGGCGAACGCCAGGACGAGCTTCGCCGAGATCGGCACGGCGATCGGGCTGTCGGCCACGGCGGTCAAGCGCAGGGTGGACCGGCTGCGGGACAGCGGGGTGATCACCGGGTTCACGGCGACGGTGCAGCCGTCGGCGCTGGGCTGGCGCACGGAGGCGTACGTGGAGGTGTACTGCGAGGGGGCGGCCCCGCCGCGGCGGCTCGCGGAGGTGGTGCGCAACCACCCGGAGATCACCGCGGCGATGACGGTGACGGGCGGCGCGGACGCGCTGCTGCACGTGCGGGCGCGGGACGTGGAGCACTTCGAGGAGGTGCTGGAGCGCATCCGGGTGGAGCCGTTCATCCGCAAGACGATCAGCGTGATGGTGCTGTCGCACCTGCTGCCGGAGAGCCCGGAGGCGGGCGCGACCCACGAGGCCCCGCACGCCGAACCCGGTGACGCAGCAGACGTGCGCTGAGCAGGGCGAAGACGCAGCGTTCCTGCGTGAACACGCAACTCATCTTCCTTGTCGGGCGTCCTGCTCGCTTTCTACCGTGGTGTCACCCCCCAGTCGACCGCGCAGGAAAAGCGGAGGAACCCCTCTGTGACCGTCAGCCGTGTGCCGCGCCTTCGGCGCTTCCTCGTCTGTGAACCCAGACACTTCGCGGTGCAGTACGCGATCAATCCCTGGATGCATCCCGACTCCCCCGTCGACGTCGACCTCGCGCACGAGCAGTGGCAGGCGCTGATCAGCGCGTACCGTGCGCACGGCCACACCGTCGACACCGTCGAGCCCGCCCCCGGGCTGCCCGACATGGTCTTCGCCGCGAACTCGGCGGTCGTCGTCGACGGCCGCGTCTTCGGCTCCCTCTTCCACGCGCCGGAGCGGCGCGCCGAGTCCACCCACTACGACACGTGGTTCAGGACGGCGGGCTTCGACGTCCACCGGCCCGCGGCCGTCTGCGAGGGCGAGGGCGACCTGGTGTGGACCGGCCGGTACATGCTGGCCGGCACCGGGTTCCGCACCACCCGGGAGGCCCACCGGGAGGTGCAGGAGTTCTTCGGGCACCCGGTGGTCAGCCTGACGCTGGTGGACCCGCACTTCTACCACCTGGACACGGCACTGTTCGTGCTCGACGGCGGGCCCGACGGAAACATCGCGTACTACCCGGAGGCCTTCTCGCCGGGAAGCCGCGAGGTGCTCGCCCGGCTCTACCCGGACGCGGTGCTCGCCACCCGCGACGACGCGATGACGTTCGGGCTGAACTCCGTCTCCGACGGCCGCAACGTCTTCATCGCGCCGCGTGCCGAGGCGCTCGCCGGCCGTCTCGCCGACCACGGCTACGTCCCCGTCCCCGTCGACCTCTCGGAGTTCCAGAAGGCCGGAGGTGGCATCAAGTGCTGCACCCAGGAGATCCGTTCATGACCGCACCCGCCCGCACGCGTTCGTCCGCCGACCTGATCCGGGCCGAGGAGCCCGTCCTCGCGCACAACTACCACCCGCTGCCCGTGGTCGTCGCGCGAGCCGAGGGGGCCTGGGTGGAGGACGTCGAGGGCCGCCGCTACCTCGACATGCTCGCCGGGTACTCGGCGTTGAACTTCGGGCACCGCCACCCGCTGCTGATCGAGGCCGCGCACCGTCAGCTGGACCGGCTGACGCTGACCTCCCGCGCCTTCCACAACGACAAGCTCGCCGAGTTCGCGGAACGGCTCGCCCGGCTGACCGGGCTGGACATGGTGCTGCCGATGAACACCGGCGCCGAGGCCGTCGAGAGCGGGATCAAGGTGGCCCGCAAGTGGGCGTACGACGTGAAGGGGGTGCCGGCCGACCGGGCGACCGTCGTGGTCGCCGCGGACAACTTCCACGGCCGTACGACGACGATCGTCAGCTTCTCGACGGACGAGACGGCGCGGGCAGGGTTCGGGCCGTTCACGCCGGGGTTCCGGATCGTGCCGTACAACGACCTGGCGGCGCTGGAGGCGGCGGTCGACGAGACGACGGCGGCCGTGCTGATCGAGCCGATCCAGGGCGAGGCGGGCGTCGTCATCCCGGACGACGGCTACCTGGCCGGGGTGCGGGAGCTGACCCGGCGCCGGGGCTGCCTCTTCGTCGCCGACGAGATCCAGTCCGGGCTCGGGCGTACGGGCCGGACGCTGGCCGTCGACCACGAGGGGGTCGTTCCGGACGTGCTGCTGCTCGGCAAGGCGCTGGGCGGCGGGATCGTGCCGGTGTCCGCCGTCGTGGCGCGGCGGGACGTGCTGTCCGTGCTGCGGCCGGGTGAGCACGGGTCGACGTTCGGCGGGAACCCGCTGGCGGCGGCGGTGGGGACGGCGGTGGTGTCGCTGCTGGAGACCGGTGAGTTCCAGGCGCGGGCGGCCGCGCTGGGGAGTGTCCTGCGGGACGGTCTGACCCGGCTGGTCGGCCGGGGGGTCGTCGGGTTCCGCGCGCGCGGGCTGTGGGCGGGGGTCGACGTGGACCCGGCGATCGGCACCGGCCGGGAGATCGGCGAACGGCTGCTCGCGCAGGGCGTCCTGGCGAAGGACACCCACGGCTCCACCATCCGGCTGGCCCCGCCCCTGACGATCACGGAGGAGGAGCTGCGGATGGCACTGGGGACGCTGGAGGGGGTGTTGGGGGCGTAGTCGGCGGGGCTCTCGGGGTCCCCGGGGGGATTCCCTGGGGACCCGGGGGAAACCCCTCCACGGAGGGGTTTCCCCCGGGGGCGAATCCCTCGGAGGGCCCACGGGGCGGTTCTCCGGGAGCGAGGGCTGCGTGCGCGTGCTGCGGCTGTGTGCGGCGCCCGGCCCGAGGCGGGCCGCGCTGACCGGCTCCCGAGTGGGGCCGCGGGCGGGCCGTGCGCAGGGCGGGCCCGGGCTCGTCGGGCGTGACCGGCCGATGGGGCCGGGCAGTGGGCCGCGTGTGGGGCAGGTCCGGCGCGGGGCCGGGCGTGGGCCTGGGCCCTTGTCCGCGTCGTGGTTCCGGTCGAGGCCGGGGGCCGTGGCCGGCCCGGTCACCTCGCCGGAGGCCGTCCTCGGGGTGCGGGGTGAAGATGGAGTCGAGAGGTGGGAGAGGACTCACAGGACCATCAGGACTCTCAGCGACAGAGAGGTCGGCCGTGGGCAGTCACGACCTGGACGATGTTGCCCGCCGGCGGTTCGACGTGGCGGATGCCGTACCCCTGCTGCTCGATGCGCGTGGTGTGGTGACCAGCTGGACCAGGGACGCCGAGCGGCTGTTCGGCTACGGGGCCGCGGAGGCGGTGGGCAAGGGTCTGGCCGAACTGCTGACGGTCGGGGACGCCGCGCGGGTGCCGGACGTGCTGGAGCGGTGCCGTCGGTCCGGTGGATGGGCGGGGCTGCTGTCGGCCCGCCGCAAGGACCGGCGGCCGGTGCCCGTGATGGCGCGGATCACCTCGGCGGACGAGCCCGGCGGGCCGTGGCGCTGGCTGGTCCTGGTGAACGAGATGGGCGAAGCACACGGCTGGAGCATGAGCCGTGACGTGCTGGAGCAGATGGTCGCCGGTTCGCCGATCGGTATCGCGATCGTGGACACGGACCTGCGGTTCGTGTGGTCGAACGCGGCCCTGACCCGGTTCGGCGGCGGCGCGCCCGACAGCCGGCTGGGGCTGCGGCTGGCGGACGTCCAGCCCGGCTTCGACGCGGAGGCGGTCGAGGCGCAGATGCGGCAGGTGCTGGAGACCGGCGAGCCCGTCGTCGGCTACGAGCACGTGGGGCGGCTGCGGACCGCTCCGCTGCGCGAGACGGCGCACATGCTGTCGTTCACCCGTCTGGACGACGACCACCACGAGCCGATGGGCGTCTACTACACCGTCGTGGACATCACCGACCGGCACCGCGCCCGGCAGCGCCTCACCCTCCTGGACCGGGCCGGCCGGCACATCGGCCGCAGCCTGGACATCGCCCGGACCGCGCAGGAACTCGCCGAGGTGGTGGTCCCCGGTTTCGCCGACACCGTGGCCGTGGACCTCCTGGAGTCGGTGCTGCGGGGGGCCGAGCCCGTGGTGGGACGGGCGGCGCGGCCGGACGGGTCGATGGTGCTGCGCAGGGCCGGGCAGCGGTCGGCGGCGGACGGCCCGCGGCCGGACGGGGAGACGGAGTCCGGCCCCGCTGCCGTCGTGGCTCACCGGGCCGGTTCCCCCGCTGTCAACTGTCTGGTCACCGGGCGGACCTGGTGGGCGGAGCGGCTCTGGCCGGAAGCCGCGGACTGGAGCCGGGACCTTCCGCCGCTGGACGCCTCGCCGGGGGCAGGCGAGGGGCCGGCGAGCGTGCTGATCGTGCCCGTGCGGGCCCGTGGCGCCACCCTGGGGATGGCCGCGTTCCTGCGCCGCGCCACGCAGGAGCCCTTCTGCGAGGACGACGTGACGCTGGCCGAGGACCTCGTCTCGCGCGCCGGCGTCTGCGTGGACAACGCCCGCCGTTACACCCGCGAGCGGGACGCCGCCCTGGTGCTGCAGCGCAGCCTGCTCCCGCACCGGCTGCCCGAACAGGAGGCGGTCGAGGTGGCCGCCTACTACCGGCCGGCGGACGAGCTGACCGGCCTCGGCGGCGACTGGTACGACCTCATCCCGCTCTCGGGGGCCCGCGTGGCCCTCGTGGTGGGCGAGGTGCAGGGGCACGGCATCGACGCCGCCGCGGCCATGGGGCGGCTGCGCACCGCCGTCCGCACCCTCGCCGCGCTGGAGCTGCCGCCCGACGAGGTCCTCGCCCACCTCGACGACCAGGTGGCGCGCACGGCGCAGGAGGACGCGGGAGAGGGCGCGGCGGCCGCGGAGGAGGGCGTGGCGCAGGCCGTGGAGGCCGGGTGCCTGTATGTGGTGTACGACCCCGTGGACGGGCGGTGCGCGATGGCCGCCGCCGGGCATCCCGCCCCGGCGGTCGCGCTGCCCGACGGCACGATCGCGTTCGTCGACCTGCCGCAGGGGCCGCCGCTCGGGGCGGGCGGGCCGCCCTTCGAGTCGGCCGAGCTGCTGCTGCCGGAGGGCAGCACGCTGGCGCTGCACACGGACGGACTGCTGGCCCAGGGCGGACGGGAGGCTCCGGACGCCGCCCGGGAGCAGTTGGTGCAGGCCCTGAAGGCGCAGGCGGAGTCGCTCGACCTGCGCTGCCGGACGGTGGTCGACCTGCTGGTCCCGGACCGCCCGCACGACGACGTGGCCCTGCTGATGGCCCGTACCCGGCGGCTGCCACCGGACCGGGTCGCGCAGTGGGAGCTGCCCGCCGATCCGGCCGCGGTCGCGGAGGCCCGCAAGGTCGCGACCCGCCGGCTCGCGGAGTGGGACCTCGCGGAGCTGTCGTTCACCACCGAGCTGGTCGTCAGCGAGCTGGTCACCAACGCCATCCGGTACGCCGACGGTCCGATCCTGCTGCGCCTGATCCGCGAGCGCACCCTGGTCTGCGAGGTGCACGACGGCGGCGCCACCGCTCCCCACCTGCGCCACCCCCGCACCACCGACGAGGGCGGCCGCGGCCTGCTGCTGGTCTCCCAGATGACCCGGCGCTGGGGCACGCGCTTCCTCCCCGACGGAAAGATCATCTGGGCCGAGCAGTCCCTCACCGACCCCGGCGTCTGACGCACCCGCCGCCCCACCCGACCCTCTGGCCACCGCATGCGAAAATAACCCAAAACCGGCAGATGGGGCGTGGCCATGAACGACTCGGCGATCGACTACGCGGCGGTGTTCCAGTCCCTGCCCGGCATGGTGGCGCTGCTGACCCCGGCCCTGGTGTACGCCGACGCCAACGAGGAGTTCCTGCGCATGGCCGGCCGCCGGCGCGAGCAGGTGGTCGGCCGCCACCTCTTCGAGGTCTTCCCCGACAACCCGCAGGACCCCGCCGCCAGCGGCATGCGCAACCTGGAGGCCTCGCTGCGCCGGGTGCTGGCGACCGGCGAACGCGACGCGATGGCCCTGCAGCGCTACGACGTGGAGTCGCCGGACCGGCCCGGCGAGTGGGAGGAGCGGTACTGGAGCCCCGTCAACGCGCCCGTGCGCGACGGGGACGGTTCGGTGGTGCTGCTGGTGCACCGCGTCGAGGAGGTCACCGAGCTGATCCGGGCCCGGGGCGGCCGCGCGGGGGGCCGGGACCGGGTGCTGGAGGCCGAGCTGTACACCCGTGCGCGCGAACTCCAGGAGCTGAACGAGAACCTGCGGCTGGCGCACACCCGCGAGCGCGAGGTGGCCCTGGCCCTCCAGAAGGCGATGCTGCCCGCCCGCCGGCAGGTCGGTCGTCACCAGGCGGCGGTCCGCTACCGTCCCGCGGCCGGCGCGCTCAACGTCTGCGGCGACTGGTACGACCTCGTCGACCTGGTCGGCGGCAACCGGATCGGGGTGTCGGTGGGCGACGTCGTCGGGCACGGGCTGGCGGCCGCGGGCGTGATGGGGCAGCTGCGCAGCGCGCTCAGCGCCGCCTCCCGGGTCGCGGTGGGGCCCGCCCAGGCACTGGACGTGCTCGGCCGCTACGCCCACGTCGTGGACGGCGCCGAGTCGGCGACGGCGGTGACGACGTTCATCGACTGCGACGACCACACCATCACCTACAGCAGCGCGGGCCATCCCCCGCCGGTGCTGGTGCACCCCGACGGCCACGTGGAGTTCCTCGACCGGGCCACCGATCCCCCGCTCGACGCCCGCCCCGATCCCCGGCCCCGGCCTCAGGCGTCCACCGCCTACGCGCCGGGCGCGCTGCTGGCGCTGTACACCGACGGCCTGGTGGAACGGCGGCGCGAGGACATCGACACCGGCCTCGCGCGGCTCGCCGACTCCCTGACCCGCCACCGGCACGCCGACCCCGAGGAGCTCGCCGACGCCGTCCTGCTGGAACTGCTGCCGCACGGGCGCGCCACCGACGACACGGCCCTCGTCGTCGTCCGGCTGTGACGGCCAACAGCGTTGTGCCGAACGGCTCGTGACGTCGATGCGCGCGGGTTCCGGCCGTGCGCCGCCCCGCCTAGACTTGCACCCCACACCATGCCGGTTGACCTGCTGGGACACGGCGGTTGAGCCGATCCGCCGGATTGAGGAGCCACCCGTTGTTCTACTACCTCCTGAAGTACGTGGTGCTGGGACCGCTCCTGCGCCTGCTGTTCCGGCCCCGCATCGAGGGGCTCGAGCACGTGCCGACATCGGGGGCGGCGATCATCGCGGGCAACCACCTGTCGTTCTCGGACCACTTCCTGATGCCGGCGATCCTCAAGCGGCGCATCACGTTCCTCGCGAAGGCCGAGTACTTCACGGGCTCCGGGGTGAAGGGCCGGCTGACCGCGGCGTTCTTCCGCAGTGCGGGGCAGATCCCGGTCGACCGCTCCGGCAAGGACGCGGGCCAGGCCGCCATCCGTGAGGGCCTCGGCGTCCTGGGCGAGGACGAGCTGCTCGGCATCTACCCGGAGGGCACCCGCTCGCACGACGGCCGCCTCTACAAGGGCAAGGTCGGTGTCGCGGTGATGGCCCTGAAGGCCGGGGTGCCCGTCGTGCCCTGCGCGATGATCGGCACGTTCGAGGCACAGCCGCCCGGCAAGAAGATCCCGAACCTCCGCCCCGTGACGATCCGCTTCGGCGAGCCACTCGACTTCTCCCGCTACGCCGGCATGGAGGGCGAGAAGGCGGTCCTGCGCGCGATCACCGACGAGATCATGTACGCGATCCTGACGCTGTCGGGGCAGGAGTACGTCGACCGGTACGCGGCCGAGGTCAAGGCCGAGGAAGCGGCGGCGGCGAAGGAGAGGGCGCGCAGGTTCCGCCGGCTGCCCACGCGTTGACACCGGCGGGACGGAACGAGGGCACGGCGCTACGGGTGAGGGGCGGCCGGGATGATCCGGCCGCCCCTCACCGTCGTGTCGGCCGCTGCTGCGGAGCCGTCGCGGAGCCTACGGCTTGGGCGTGGCGTGCGGGGCGCAGGTCACGTCCGCGGTGTCCAGCTTGCCCGTGAGGAGGTAGGTGTCCACGCGGGTGTTGATGCAGGAGTTGGCCAGGCTGGTGACGCCGTGGGAGCCCGCGTCCTTCTCGGTGATCAGGCGGGAGCCCTTGAAGCGCTGGTGCAGCTCGACGGCGCCCTCGTAGGGGGTGGCCGCGTCCCGCTCGGACTGCACGATGAGCACCGGCGGAAGGCCCTTGTGGGTCTTGACGTTCACCGGGGTCTGCTGCTTGACCGGCCAGGTGGCGCACGGCAGGTTCATCCAGGCGTTGGCCCAGGTCATGAACGGGTGGTCCTTGTGCAGACGCGTGTTGTCGCGGTTCCACCTGGTCCAGCTGGTGGGCCACTTGGCGTCGGTGCACTCGACGGCCGTGTAGACGGCGTTGCTGTTCTCGGAGGCGGCGTTGCCGGCCGTGTCCGACAGGTCGGGGGCGGCGGCGTCGACGAGGGCCTGGGTGTCACCGGCGACGTACTTGCTGAAGACGGTGGCGACCGGGACCCAGGAGGAGTCGTAGTACGGGGCGCTCTGGAAGAAGGAGATCAGCTCGGCGGGGCCGACGACGCCACCGAGGGGGCTCTTCTTGGCCGTGGCGCGCAGGTCGAGCCACTTGGCCTGGACGGCGGCACGGGTGGTGCCGAGGTGGAAGGTCGCGTCGTTGGCGGCGACCCAGTCCTGCCAGTCCTTCCAGCGGCCCTCGAAGGCGACGTCCTGGTCGAGGTTGGCCTCGTACCAGATCTTCTCCCGCGAGGGGTTCACCACGCTGTCGACGACCATGCGGCGCACGTGCCCCGGGAACAGGGTGCCGTAGACGGCGCCGAGGTAGGTGCCGTAGGAGACGCCGAGGAAGTTCAGCTTCTTCTCGCCGAGGGCGGCGCGGACGACGTCGAGGTCGCGCACCGTGTTCGGCGTGGTCATGTACGGCAGCATGTCGCCGCTGCGCTCGTAGCAGCCCTCGGCGTACTCGCGGGCGAGCTTGCGCTGGGCGCGCTTGTCGGCCTCGGTGTCCGGGACGGGGTCGGCCTTGGGCGCCTTGACGAACTCCTGCGGGTCGACGCAGGAGATGGGCGCGGAGTGGCCGACGCCGCGCGGGTCGAAGCCCACGAAGTCGTAGGCCTTGGCGATGTTGGCCCAGACCGGGGCCTTGGTGGTGACCCGGCGTGGGAAGCGCAGGCCGGAGCCGCCGGGGCCGCCGGGGTTGTAGACGAGGGCGCCCTGGCGCTCCTCCTTCGTCCCGGTGTTGCCGATGCGGTCGACGGCGATCTTGATCTGCTTGCCGTCGGGCCTGGCGTAGTCGAGCGGCACGGTCACGTAGCCGCACTGGATGGGCTTCTCCAGCCCCCAGTCGGCCGGACAGTCCTGCCAGTCGATGCCGGCCTTCGCGGCCCGCTCCGCGGCGATCGCGGCGCCGCGCATCTCGCGGTCCTGCCCCGACCGGGAGCTGGTCGCGTTCGCGGTCGGTGCCATGACCGCGCCGGCCACCAGCGTGGCGGCGACGAGTGCGCCGGCCGAGCCGAGCGCCGCCGTCCGTCTGGTCGGTCGTATGTCCCTCAAGTGGGCCCTCCCCGTATCTCAGTTCGTCGTTCCGGAACGTCAGTACGGGATCCTTGCCGCTGTGAGGTCCCTGGGAACAGGTGTCGTTGACCTTCTTTGCCAATCCGATAACCGGAGAGACACGTCCCGCTCACCGGATGAACGCCTTCGTCAGGTCAGGGACTTGAGGGCCGCGTCCAGGACGCGCCGCAGCCGCAGGCCGTCCGGCGCGACCGCGGTCACCAGAGCGGCGGGTCCGGCCAGCGGCACGAGCGTGGCGCTGTCGCCCAGCATGCGGGCGGAGACCGGATCGTCGGCGAACTCCGGCCGCACGACGACCAGCTGACCGACGGCGCGGTGTCCCGCGAGGACGGCGGGTCCGTCCCAGCCGCCGGGGGCGCCCGGCCCGCAGGCCAGTTCCTGGACGAGGACGTCACGCCCGCCGACCCGGACGACGAGCCTGCCGGTGAGCCGGCCGGGCTCCTCGCCGGCCCGGCCGAGCACCTGCTCCTCGCGCAGGACGAGCCGGGCGCCCGGGGCGAGGTCGGCGCGGGTGGTGACGTACAGGTCGCTGCCCCGCGCGGAGATCAACGGCTCAGGGAGCCAGTGCAGTTCGCCGCCGTCGGCGACGTCCAGCCGTACCGTGTAACGGGCCTCGTCCTTGACCTGGCCGGGCAGGGCGATGGTGGCGGCGGCCGAGCCGACGCGCAGCCTGGCGCCGCTCCCGACCTCCGCCTCGACGGCGAAGCGGTCGCCGCCGAGCGGTCCGCTCATCGCGCCGACCAGCACGACGCGGGCCTCGTCGGCGTCGCCGCGGGTCCGCCGCAGCGCGAGCGGCCCGTCGCTCTCCAGCACGGGCAGCGCGGTGCCGCCACGACCGTCCGCACGGGCCCGGATCCGCGCGGTGGCGTGCACACCGCTCACGTCAGGCCGTCCACGCGGCGAGCCGCTCCCGCACCCACGCGGCGACCTGCCGTACGCCGTCCTCGCTCCGCAACGACTGGAACACCACGGGCAGTTCGGCGCGCTGTGCCTTGGCGTCGGCGGCCATCCGGGCGAGGTCGGAGCCGACGTACGGCGCGAGGTCGGTCTTGTTGACGACGAGGAGGTCGGCGGTGGTGACGCCGGGCCCGCCCTTGCGGGGGATGTCGTCCCCTCCGGCGACGTCGATGACGAAGATCTGGGCGTCCACGAGCCCCTTGGAGAAGGTGGCGGTGAGGTTGTCCCCGCCGGACTCGACCAGAACGAGGTCCAGCGGCCCCACCTCGTCCTCCAGGTCCTCCACCGCTTCGAGGTTGGCGGAGATGTCGTCCCGGATCGCGGTGTGCGGGCAGGCCCCCGTCTCGACGGCCGTGATCCGCTCGGGCGGCAGTACGGCCTCCCGCAGCAGGAACTCGGCGTCCTCGCGGGTGTAGATGTCGTTGGTGACGACCGCCAGCGAGAGCTCGTCGCGCAGCGCCCTGCAGAGCGCGGCCACGGTGGCGGTCTTCCCGGACCCGACGGGTCCGCCGAGCCCGATCCGCAGGGCGCGGCGGGCCCCGTCGGGCCGCCGGGCGTCGGCGCTGACGGCGGCGGGACCGTGGTGGGAGTGGTCGAGGTGCATGTACGGCTCCTTTTCGACTGGCTGGGCTGCACAGCCCGTCCGGGGTGCCCCCTGGGTGTGAGGACGAGGCCGTTCGGGCCGATGGGGGTCCGGGGGCTCAGCCCCGGGGAAGAGGCGGCGGGGGCGAGGAACCTCAGGACGCGAACAACCGCATGCCCCACCCCGCGTGCGCCTCCGCCCCGATCTCGAGCAACGGCGCGGACGCCGCGGGCAGCACCCCCACCCCCTCGCTCGGCACCGCCACGCCCGCAAGCACCGCCCGGTCGACGAGCCCGTCCACTTCGGCGGCCATCCGCGCCAGCACGGCCGTCGCCTCGAACGGATCGAGGCTCAGCAACCGCACGACCGCCGAAGCCGGCCCGCTCACGCTCTCGTACGCCGCGCAGTACGCCGCGTCCCGGGGCTCGAGCCCGGCCGCACGGGCCGTCAGCCCGAGCACCACCGGCTGATGCGCCCCCTTGGGGAACTTCCTTGCCAGCGCGTCCAGTTCGACATCGGGCCAGGTGGCCCGCGCCGCCCGGAGCAGTTGCCGGCCGAGCCGGCGGGCGGCCACCCGCAGCGCGGGCGACGGTGTCCGCGCGTCGGCGGCGGCGTCCAGTTCGCCGGGGTCGGCCCCGGCCGCCGCGGCCGCGGCCAGCGCCGCCGCCACCAGGCCGGCCGTGTGCAGCCGGCCCCGGCAGAAGCCCTCCAGGTCCGCCGCGCCGGCGATCCGGCCCGCCTTGACCGCTTCCTCGGCTCCGCCGGAGTGGGCGTGCCCGCCGGCGGGGAAGCGTCCGTCGGCGAGGACGAGAAGTGCCGCCCTGCTCATCGCCGGCTCATCAGAAGAGGAAGTAGCGCTGGGACATGGGAAGTTCGGCTGCCGGTGCCGCCTCGACCAGCTCGCCGTCGATGCGTACGGCGAAGCTGTCGGGGTCGACCTCGACCCGCGGCCGGGCGTCGTTCTCCCGCATGTCGGCCTTGGTGACGCCCCGCGTGGAGTCGATCGCGACGAACCTCTTGCCGAGTTGCAGGCGTTCGGGGAGCCCGTCCTCGATCGCCAGTGGTGCGACGAAGTTGAACGAGTTGGACGCCGGTGCCCGGCCGATCGCCCCGTACATGGGGCGCGGCAGGATCGGCTGCGGGGTGGGGATGGACGCGTTGGCGTCGCCCATCTGGGCGTACGCGATCTGCCCGCCCTTGATGACGAGGTGCGGCTTGACACCGAAGAACGCCGGTTCCCACAGGACGAGGTCGGCCAGCTTGCCGGTCTCGACGGAGCCGATCTCCCTCGCCAGCCCCTGGGCGAGCGCGGGATTGATCGTGTACTTGGCGACGTAGCGGCGTACGCGGTGGTTGTCGGCGCTGCCGTCCCCGGGCAGTGCGCCCCGGCGTCGCTTCATCACGTGCGCCGTCTGCCAGGTCCGCAGGACGACCTCGCCGACCCGGCCCATCGCCTGGCTGTCGGAGGAGATGATCGAGATGGCGCCGAGGTCGTGGAGGATGTCCTCCGCGCCGATCGTGGAGGGCCTGATCCGGGACTCGGCGAAGGCGAGGTCCTCCGGCACCGCGGGGTTCAGGTGGTGGCAGACCATCAGCATGTCGAGGTGTTCCTCGGCGGTGTTGACGGTGTACGGCCGGGTCGGGTTCGTCGAACTCGGCAGCACGTGCGGCTCGGAGACGACGGTCATGATGTCGGGCGCGTGCCCGCCGCCCGCCCCCTCGGTGTGGTACGCGTGGATGCCGCGGCCGGCGATCGCCGCGAGCGTGTCGCCCACGAATCCGGCCTCGTTCAGCGTGTCCGTGTGGATGGCGACCTGGATGCCGGTGCGGTCGGCGACCGTGAGGG
Source organism: Streptomyces sp. NPDC051051 (assembly GCF_040682975.1). Taxonomy (NCBI): domain Bacteria; kingdom Bacillati; phylum Actinomycetota; class Actinomycetes; order Kitasatosporales; family Streptomycetaceae; genus Streptomyces; species Streptomyces sp. NPDC051051. The sequence goes on along the minus strand of NZ_JBFBCB010000079.1, from coordinate 3,314 downwards.
AGGCGTCGATGACGGCCGGGGTGGAGCCCCAGTCCTCGTGCAGCTTCAGGCCCAGCGCGCCGCCCCGGATCTGGGAGAGCATCGCCTCGTGGGAGACGGTGTTGCCCTTGCCGAGGAAGCCGACGTTGAGCGGGTACTGCTCCATCGCCTCCAGCATGCGGGCCAGGTGCCAGGGGCCGGGCGTCACGGTGGTCGCCTTCGAGCCCTCGGCCGGCCCGGTGCCGCCCCCGACCAGGGTGGTCACGCCCGCGGACAGCGCCTCGTCGGCGATCTGGGGGCAGATGAAGTGGACGTGCGCGTCGATCGCGCCGGCCGTGAGGATGCGTCCGTTGCCGGCGATGACCTCGGTCTCGGGCCCGATCACCAGGTCGGGGTGGACACCGTCCATGGTGTCGGGGTTGCCGGCCTTGCCGATGCCGGTGATGCGCCCGTCGCGGATGCCGATGTCGGCCTTGACGATGCCCCAGTGGTCGACGACGACGGCCCCGGTGATGACGGTGTCCGGCGTGCCGTCCGCGCGTGTGGCGCGCGCCTGGCCCATGGACTCCCGGATGACCTTGCCGCCGCCGAACACGGCCTCGTCACCGGCGAGGCCCGGCCCGCCGCAGCGGTCCTCCTCGATCTCGACGATCAGGTCGGTGTCGGCGAGCCGGATGCGGTCCCCGGTGGTCGGCCCGAACAGGTCGGCGTACGCGGCACGCGAGATCTCAGGCATCGAGGGCACCTCCGGTCTCCCCGCGCAGACCGGGCACGACCCTGGCGCCGGCGAGCGGTACGAGTTCGACGTCGACGGGGATCCCGGGTTCGAAGCGCACTGCGGTGCCGGCGGCGACGTTCAGCCGCTTGCCGCGCGCGGCGGCGCGGTCGAACTCCAGTCCGGGATTGGCCTCGGCGAAGTGGTAGTGGGAGCCGACCTGGACGGGCCGGTCGGCGGCGTTGAGGACGGTGAGCCGAGTGGTCTCGCGGCCCGCGTTGTAGACGATCGGGCCGGACCCGAACAGGATCTCGCCGGGAATCATCGAGGCCCCCTCAGACGATCGGGTCGTGGACGGTGACGAGCTTGGTGCCGTCCGGGAAGGTCGCCTCGACCTGCACGTCGTGGATCATCTCCGGGATGCCCTCCATGACGTCGTCACGGGTGAGCAGCTTGCGGCCGGAGGCCATCAGCTCGGCGACGGTACGGCCGTCCCGCGCCCCCTCGAGGATGTGCGCGGTGATCAGGGCGACGGCCTCGGGGTGGTTGAGCCTGAGCCCCCGGGCCCTGCGCTTCTCGGCGACGTCGGCAGCCACATGGATGAGCAGCCTCTCCTGCTCGTGCGGGGTCAGTTGCACGTCCCACCTCACCTCCTCGCTCCGGACCGTGCGGGGTCCGGTTGCCGCGGCCATCGGGCAAAGTGCCTGGTGGCGTGGAGGGGCAGGCTAGTTGGAGCGCGTTTCGCGGACGTTAACCGAGCTGTGATCGGCGTGTCCGGTCCGCACGCCCGGTGCGCGCGTCTAGGAGGGATCGGGCCCGCGGTGTTCCGCCGCGATCCCGAACCGCTGCCGCTCGCGGGAGGCGGACGCCGCGTCGCGGACGGCCGAGACCGAGCTGATCACCCGCTCCCCGGCCGGGGCGTCGGGCGCGTCCAGCGCGTCGAGCCGCTCGAGGTCGGAGGCGGAGACGAGGGCGACGAGGGGCTTGCCGTGCCGCGTCACGACGACGCGCTCACCGCCGTACACCACCCGGTTGATCAGGTCGGCGAGTTCAGCCCTGGCTTGTGTCACCGGAATCTCGTAGGCCATGAACCCATTCTAACGTGACGTACGTCCTGTACATTTTTTACCGATGCCCGAGGAGGGGGTTCCCATGGTCCGACCGCCCGCCCGCCACACCCCGGACGCGGGGTGAGCCGCCGATGCTTCCCGAACTGCCGCCGCTGCCGGCACTGACCCGCGCCGAGGCCGAGCTGATCGACCGTTACCTGGAGGTGGTCGACCTGGTCGGCCGTGTCAATCCCGCCCGACGCGGCGACACGTACGGCGGACTGCGGGCCGCCCAGGCACTGGTGAGCCGGGCGACCGCACTGCGGGACGCGCTGACGCTGATGCACCAGCGGGGCGAGAGCGAGCTGCACGCGCCCACGCTCGCGCGGGCGCTGCGCCTCCTCGACGGGGAGCGCCGCACGGCGCGCGTCACGGTGCCGCCGCTCTCCGACAGTTGACCCACGTCCGTCCGGTCCGGACGGCGGGCGCGGAGCGCGCGGCGTCCGGACCGGGACACAAACGGACCAAACGGCGTACCCCTGTTCGGCGTATCGTTGGCCGCTTTCCCCGACCCCTCAAGTTGCGCGGAGGGCGGCGAAAGTGGGCGGAATCCGAGGTTCCCGCGCTGGTCGGAGGCCTGGTGGCACCTTGACATCTGATCGAACATCAGGGTGTCCACCCGAACGGGTGAGTGGTGAGTAACCCCACAAATCCCCGGTTCCGTTGGGATTTTCGGACATCGGTGAGCCAAGATCCCTGACTGACGACAAGCCCCCGCCACAAGCGGCGGGGCGGTCCGGGCGGACGCCGAGTCCTGCCGCCGTCCGGATGCCCGAGTCGACAGGAGTGCACCGGCAGGAGTGGAGGACCCGAGCAAGCCGGGCCGCCGGACCGAACGTCCCCGAGAGGGAGGCGCCGGGCCGAGCAGCCCTTGGGGTGAAGCCGCAGCAGCGGCCGGGCAACTTCGCCAGCCCGAATCCGACAGGTCATCCTTCACAGGCGGCTGACGAAGGGTTGCGCATGACTGCGCTCAATCGTGTCCCGTCCCTCATGGCCCGGGCCGGTACGGCCTCGGCGTTCGCCATCGCCGCCGTCGGCGGCTCGATCGTGGTCCCGGGTGTGGCGTCCGACGCCGCTGCCGCCACCCCGGCGACAAAGGCACTGAAGATCGCCGCTTCCAAGAAGGGTGCCCCGTACCGATACGGGGCCACCGGGCCGAACAGGTTCGACTGCTCCGGGCTGACGCTGTACTCGTTCAAGAAGGCCGGCAAGAAGCTGCCGCGCACGGCCGCCCAGCAGTACAACAAGACGCGCCACATCTCCGCCGGCAGCCGCAAGGCCGGGGACCTGGTGTTCTTCCACTCGGGGTCGAGCGTCTACCACGTCGGGATCTATGCCGGTAAGGGCAAGATCTGGCACTCCCCGAAGACCGGGGACGTGGTGAGGCTCCAGAAGATCTGGACCAAGAGCGTCTGGTACGGCCGGGTCAAGTGACCTCCCGGGCACTCGACTTCCTGCCCTTCGAGACCCGTTCCGCGCTCGGCATCCACTCCGCCGAGGAGCGTCAGCGC
>NZ_JBFBCB010000078.1:0-21078 GCF_040682975.1 Streptomyces sp. NPDC051051 | reverse complement strand
TGGCCCGAGACCGGGGGTCGTCCGCGGCGGGCGGGGGTGTCGTCCTTCGGGATCAGCGGCACCAACGCCCACGTCATCCTCGAAACCGCCCCCGAGGAAGCCGTTTCCGAGGAGCGCACTGTCGAGGAACCCACCGCAAGCCCGGCCGCCACCCACGGCACCCTGCCCTGGGTCCTCACCGCTCGCAGCCGCGACGCCCTGCGCGCTCAGGCCGCCCAACTCCTCGCCCACGCCGGGCACAACGCCGATCTCACCCCCGCGGATCTCGGGCTCTCCCTGACCGCGACCCGTACCGTCTTCGAGCACCGGGCCGTCGTGCTCGGCGCTGACCGCGCCGCCCTCACCGACGGGCTTCGGCTGCTCGCCGACGGGGAGACGGGACCGCACACCGTCACGGGCACCCGCCGCGGCGAAGGGAAGACCGCTTTCCTCTTCTCCGGACAGGGTTCCCAGCGCCCGGGCATGGGCCGCGAACTGTACGAGGCCTTCCCGGTGTTCGCCGATGCCTTCGACGCCGTGTGCGCCCACCTCGGTGACGACCTGCGCGACGTCGTCCTCGGCGACGACGCCGACCGCCTGAACCAGACAGGATGGACGCAGCCCGCCCTGTTCGCCGTCGAGGTCGCGCTCTACCGTCTTCTCGAATCCTGGGGCGTGCGGCCCGACTTCGTCGCCGGACACTCCATCGGTGAGATCGCCGCGGCCCATGTGGCCGGGGTGATGACGCTGCCGGACGCCTGCGCCCTGGTGGCCGCACGCGGCCGACTGATGCAGGAACTCCCCGCGGGCGGCGCGATGTTCGCCGTCGAGGCCGCCGAGGCCGAGGTGCTGGCGCTGCTCGCCGACCGTGCCGACGTGAGCATCGCCGCGATCAACGGCCCCCGTTCCGTGGTCCTTTCGGGCGCCGAGGAGGCGGTGGCCGAAGTGGCCGCCGGACTCGCCGCCACCGGCCGTCGCACCACCCGGCTGCAGGTCAGCCACGCCTTCCACTCGCCGCTGATGGACCCCATGCTGGACGCGTTCCGCGAGGTCGCCGTCGGCATCTCCTACACCCCGCCGCGGATGGCCGTCGTCTCCGACGTCACCGGACGGGCCGCCGCACCGGGCGAACTGGAGGACCCCGAGTACTGGGTGCGGCACGTCCGTGAGGCGGTCCGCTTCGCCGACGGCGTCGCCTGGCTCGCCGGGCACGGGGTCGACCGGTTCGTCGAGATCGGCCCCGACGGCACCCTGACCGCCCTCGCCCAGCACTGCGTCGCCGAGGACACCGGGAACATCCTGTTCGTCCCGTCGCTGCGCAAGGACCGCGACGAGCCCGGCGCGCTGCTCGACGCCCTCGCCCGCGCCTTCGTCAAGGGCGTGGACGTCGACTGGCCCCGCCTCTTCGACGGCACCGGCGCCCGCGTCGTCCAACTGCCCACCTACCCCTTCCAGCGCCGCCGGTTCTGGCCCAGGCCCCCTGCCCTGCTGGGCGACGTCACCGCCGCCGGCCTGGGCGCCAGCAGCCACCCGCTGCTGGGCGCGGCCGTGGACCTCGCGGACGGCGACACCCACCTGCTGACCGGGCGTCTGTCCCTGCACTCCAGCCCCTGGCTGAAGGAGCACGCCCTCACCGGCACCGCCCTGTTCCCGGCCACCGGCTTCCTCGACCTCGCCCTGCACGCCGGGGCGCGGACGGGCTGCGAGCAGGTCGCCGAGCTGACCATCCTGGCCCCGCTCACGCTGCCCGCGCATGGCGGAGTCCACGTCCAGCTCCGCGTCGAGGCACCCGACGCCACCGGCGCCCGCCCGCTGACCGTGCACGGCCGCCCGGACGACGCCGACCCCGACGACCCGTGGACGCTGCACGTCAGCGGCCTGCTGGCCCCCGTGGCCGAACCGGCCGCCCCGGCCTACGACCTCACCGCCTGGCCGCCGCGGGACGGCGAAGAAGTCGCCCTGGACGGCTTCTACGAGGCGTTCGCCGACCGCGGTCACCTCTACGGACCCCTCTTCCAGGGGCTGACCCGGGTGTGGGCGCGCGGCGAGGAGGTCTTCGCCGAGGTGTCCCTGCCCGCCGACGCCGATCCCGCCGCCGACGCCTTCGACCTGCACCCGGCGCTGCTCGACGCCGCCCTGCACGCCGTGATGTTCGTGCCCATGGAGGACGCCGGACGGCTCCCCTTCTCCTGGAACGACGTCCGGCTGCACGCCGCCGGCGCCTCCGTCCTGCGCGTGCGCATGGTCCAGCAGGGCCCGGAGGCCGTCGCCCTCGAACTCGCCGACCCGGCCGGCCGTCCGGTCGCCTCCGTCGGTTCGCTCACCCTGCGCGAGCTCACCGGCGACCTCGACGGAGCCACGGTCGGCAGCCCCGACCGCCAGGGCCTGTACGAGGTGGACTGGCAGCCGGTGACCGTCTCCGGTACGCCGGTTCCGGCCGAGTCGGCGGTGATCGGCTCCGCGGAGGCCCGGAAGCTGGCCGCGGCCCTGCGCGAGGCCGGGCACGCCGTGACCGCCGTACCGGACCCGGACGCGCTCGAGCACGTGCCGGACACGGTCCTGTACGCCGTGCCGACCGCCACCGGGTATCCGGACGGTGAACTCGCCGCACGCGCGCGGGAGATCACCACCCAGGTACTGGCGTTCCTCCAGCGGTGGCTGGACGACCCGGCGTTCGCCGCCGCTCGTCTCGCCGTCATCACCCGCGACGCCGTGTCCACCGGGCCCCGGCCCGCGGATCCGGCCCAGGCCGCCGTCTGGGGCCTGGTGCGCTCGGCCCGCACGGAGAACCCGGGGCGGCTGGTCCTCGTCGACACCGACGGCACCGCCGCCTCCGCCGCCGCGCTGCCCGGCGCGCTCGGCGACACCGCGTTCGAGCTCGCCCTGCGCGAGGGCGCGGTGACCGCGCCCCGGGTGATTGCGATGGCCGCCGACCGGGCCCTGGTCCCGCCGCCGGACACCGACGTGTGGCGGCTCGGCGTCGAACGCCAGGGCACCCTGGAGGGCCTGCGGCTCACCCCCTGCCCGGAGGTCACCGCTCCGCTCGCGCCGCGCGAGGTGCGGATCTCGATGCGCGCCGCGGGCGTCAACTTCCGCGACGTCCTCACCGCGCTCGGCATGTACCCGGGGGACGCCACCGCGATCGGTCTGGAAGGCGCCGGCGTGGTCGTCGAGACCGGCCGCGACGTCACCTCCATGGCCCCCGGCGACCGTGTGATGGGCATGTTCTCCGGTGCCTTCGGACCCGTCGCGGTCACCGACGAGCGCATGGTGGTGCCCGTCCCGACGGGCTGGAGCTTCGCGGAGGCCGCCACCGTCCCGATCGTCTACCTCACCGCCTACTACGGCCTGGCCGACCTCGCCGCGCTGAAGCCCGGCGAGAGCGTCCTCATCCACGCCGCGGCCGGCGGGGTCGGCTCCGCCGCCGTCCAACTCGCCCGCCACTTCGGGGCCGAGGTCTACGCCACCGCCTCCCCGGCCAAGTGGGACGCGCTGCGCGCCGCCGGCCTGGACGACAGCCGGCTCGCCTCCTCCCGCGACCTCGGCTTCGAGGAACGGCTGCGCACCGCCACCACAGGCCGTGGCGTCGACGTCGTCCTCGACTCCCTGGCGGGGGAGTTCGTGGACGCCTCCCTGCGGCTGCTGCCGCGCGGCGGACGCTTCCTGGAGATGGGCAAGACCGACGTCCGCGACCCGGCCACGGTCGCCGAGGACCACCCCGGCGTCACCTACCGCGCCTTCGACCTGATCGAGGCCGGACCCGACCGGATCGGCGAGATCCTGCGCGAACTGGTCGAGCTGTTCGACCGCGGGGTGCTCAGGCCGCTGCCGATGACCGTGTGGGACGTACGTCGTGCCCCCGAGGCGTTCCGGTACCTCAGCCAGGCCAAGCACATCGGCAAGGTCGTCCTGACCCTGCCGGCCGCACCCGACCCCCAGGGCACCGTACTGCTCACCGGCGGTCTCGGCGGACTGGGCCGGGCCACCGCCCGTCACCTGGTCGCCGAACACGGTGTCAGGCACCTGCTGGTCGCCGGGCGGCGCGGCCCCGACACCCCCGGCGCGGCGGAGCTGCGCGCCGAACTCTCCGCACTGGGCGCCGAGGTGACCGTCGCCGCCTGCGACATCGCCGACCGCACCGCGCTCGCCTCGCTGCTGTCGGGCATCCCCGCCGACCGGCCGCTGACCGCCGTCGTGCACACCGCCGGCGTCCTCGCCGACGGCGTGCTGTCCTCGATGACGCCCGCACGGTTCGCCGAGGCACTGCGGCCCAAGGCGGACGCGGTCGTCGCCCTGCACGAGCTGACCCGCGACCTCGACCTGGCCCGGTTCGTGGTCTTCTCCTCCGTCGCCGGCACCTTCGGCGGCGCAGGACAGGCCAACTACTCCGCCGCCAACGCCTTCCTGGACGCCTTCGCCGCCCACCGGCGCGCCCTCGGCCTGCCGGCCGTGTCCCTCGCCTGGGGCACCTGGCTGCCCGACGCGGGCATGACCGGCGAGCTGACCGACGCCGACCGGGAACGGCACGCCCGTACCGGCATGGTGCCGCTGGGCCCGGAACGCGGCATGCGCCTGCTGGACGCCGCGTCGGCCTCGGACCGGGCCGCCCTGTTGCCGATGGACCTCGACGCCGCCGCCCTGCGCGAGCACCACGACGTGCTGCCGGTCCTGCTGCGCGGCCTCGTGCGCACCCCCGTCCGCCGTCGTGCCGACACCGCCACGGCGACGGGAGCCGGCGCGGCCGGAGCCGGCGCGGCGGCCGAACTGAGCCTGGCCGAAAGGCTGGCCCCGCTGTCCGCGGCCGACCGCGAGCAACTGCTGCTCGACGTGGTCGCCGAACAGGCCGCCGCCGTCCTCGGACACGGCTCGGCCGACGCGATGGAGCCCGAGCAGACGTTCAAGGAGCTGGGTTTCGACTCCCTCACGGCGGTCGAACTGCGCAACCGGCTCGGCGCGGTCACCGGACTGCGGCTGCCCGCCACGCTGGTCTTCGACCACCCGACCCCGCTCGCCCAGGCCCGGCACCTGATCGGCGCACTCGACCTGCCCGAGCCGCCCGGCACCGCGCAGGCCCTGCTCGGCGAGATGGACCGCCTGGAGAGCGCCCTGCAGGACGCGTCGGTCGACGGCGAGGACCGTGAACGGGTGACCGCCCGGCTGCGGGAGCTGCTCTCCCGCTGGCAGGGCGAACCCCTGCCCGCGGCCACCACTGCCCAGACCACCGTCCCCGCGGCCACCGCTCCCGCAGCGGAGGAGGCGGAGGCGGACGAGGAACTCGCCGGGGTCGAGACACCGGACGACCTCTTCGACCTGATCGACCGCGAGCTGGGCGACGCATGAGGACCCCGCCGCTCTCCCGCACGCACCCGACGCCCCGGCCCCGCCGGGTTCAAGGAAGTGACACACGTGGCTGACGACGACAAGTACGTGGAATACCTCAAGCGGGTCACGGGCGAACTGCGGCAGACCCGCCGCCGGTTGCGCGAGGCGGAGGACCGGGTCCGCGAGCCGATCGCCATCGTCGCGATGAGCTGCCGCTTCCCCGGCGACATCCGCAGCCCCGAGGACCTGTGGCGACTCGTCGACGAGGGCGGTGACGCCATCGGCGCGCTGCCCCGGGACCGCGGCTGGGACATCGAGGACCGCTACGACCCCGACCCCGATCGTCCCGGCACCTTCTCCACCCGAGAGGGCGGCTTCCTCGGCGATGCCGCCGCCTTCGACGCGGCCTTCTTCGGCATGAGCCCGCGCGAGGCCCTGGCCACCGACCCCCAGCAGCGCCTGCTCCTCGAAGCCTCCTGGGAACTGCTGGAGCGGGCCGGGATCCGCCCGCAGACCCTGCGCGGCAGTGCCACCGGCGTCTTCGTGGGCGCGGCCACCTCCGGCTACGGCCAGGGCCCCGTCGAGGTGCCCGAGGACGTGCACGGCCTGATGCTGGCGGGCAACGCCACCTCCGTCGCCTCCGGCCGCATCTCCTACGTCCTGGGCCTGGAGGGCCCCACCGTCACCGTCGACACCGCCTGCTCCTCCTCCCTGGTCGCACTGCACTGGGCGGTGCAGGCCCTGCGCAACGGCGAGTGCGACCTCGCACTGGCCGGCGGCGTGGCCGTCATGGCCACCCCGGGGCTGCTGTTCGAGTTCAGCCGACAGCGCGGCCTGGCCCCCGACGGCCGCTGCAAGGCGTTCGCCGACGCCGCCGACGGCACCGGCTGGTCCGAGGGCGTGGGTCTGCTCCTGGTGGAGCGACTCTCCGACGCCCGCCGCAACAACCATCCCGTGCTCGCCGTGGTCCGCGGCTCCGCCGTCAACTCCGACGGCGCCTCCAACGGCCTGACCGCCCCCAACGGCCCCGCCCAGCAGCGGGTGATCGAACAGGCCCTCGCCAACGCCGGACTGACCGCCGCCGACGTCGACGCCGTCGAGGCGCACGGCACCGGCACCACCCTCGGCGACCCCATCGAGGCGCAGGCCCTGCTGGCCACCTACGGCCAGGACCGGCCCGCCGAACGGCCGCTGCTGCTCGGTTCCCTGAAGTCCAACCTCGGCCACACCCAGGCCGCCGCCGGTGTCGCCGGCGTCATCAAGACCGTCATGGCGCTGCGGCACGGGCGGCTGCCGCGCACCCTGCACGTCGACACGCCCTCCACGCACGTCGACTGGGACGCCGGACACGTCCGTCTGCTCACCGAGCCCGCCGGTTGGCCCGCCACCGGCGACCGACCGCGCCGGGCCGCCGTCTCCTCCTTCGGCATCAGCGGCACCAACGCCCACACGATCCTGGAGGCCGCGCCCGAGCCGGATCCCGCCGAGGACGGCACCACCCCCACGGACGGTACGGCCGGCCCGCTGCCCCCGGCCCCCTGGTTCCTGTCCGCGCGCAGCGCCGAGGCCCTGCGCGGTCAGGCCGCCCGACTCCTGCGGCATGCCGCCGACCACGTCGACGACGACCCGCACGACACCGCCCGCGCCCTCGCCCTCACCCGGCAGGGCTTCGAGCACCGGGCCGCCGTCCTCGCCCCGGACACCGCCACCGCCCGCGACGCGCTGCGCGCCCTCGCCGACGGCGAGGAGCACCCGGCCGTCGTCACCGGCCGTACCCTGCGCGGCAGTACCGCGTTCCTCTTCTCCGGGCAGGGCGCCCAGCGCCCCGGCATGGGGCGGGACCTGTACGCCGCCTTCCCCGCGTTCGCCGCCGCCTTCGACGAGGTCTGCGCCCACCTCGACCCCGAACTCGGCCTGCCCCTCGGCCAGTCCCTCAAGGACACCGTCCTTCACAGCGGCGACGAGGAGGCCCTGCGCGCCACCGGACTCGCCCAGCCGGCCCTGTTCGCCTTCGAGGTCGCGCTGTTCCGGCTGCTGGAGTCCTGGGGCATCACCCCCAAGCACCTGCTGGGTCACTCCCTGGGCGAGCTGACCGCCGCCCACGTCGCGGGCGTCTGGTCGCTCGCCGACGCCTGCCGGCTGGTCGCCGCCCGCGGCCGGCTCATGCAGGCCCTGCCCGAGGGCGGCGCCATGATCTCCGCCGACGCGGCCGAGGACGAGGTGGTCCCGCTGCTCGCGGCGCACGGCGACGCCGTGTCCGTCGCGGCCGTCAACGGGCCCCGCGCCACGGTGATCTCCGGCCCCGCCGCGGCCGTCGAGGCGGTCGCCGCCGAACTCGGCGCCCGCGGCCGGACCACGCGACGGCTGCGCGTGTCGCACGCCTTCCACTCGGCCCGCATGGACGGCGCGCTCGACGAGTTCCGGCGCGTCGCCGAGAGCGTCACCGCCCGCGCGCCGCGCATCACCGTCGTCTCCAACCTCACCGGCCGCCCCGCCACCGCCGCCGAACTGGCCTCGGCCGACTACTGGGTACGGCACCTGCGGCACACGGTCCGCTTCGCCGACGGCGTCGGCCACCTCGTCGAGCGGGGCGTCAGCCGCTTCCTCGAACTCGGCCCCGACACCACCCTGACCGCGCTCGCCCGCACCTGCCTGCCCGACGACACCACCGAGCGGGTGTGCCTGCCCCTCCAGCGCAAGGGCCACCCCGAGCCGGCCGCCCTGCTCGCCGCCGTCGCGGGCGCCCACGCGCACGGCGTCCCCGTCGACCACGAGCGTCTTCTGGGCGCCCCGGGTCCGCACGCCCGCCGAATCGAGCTGCCCACCTACGCCTTCACCCGCGAGCGCTACTGGCTGCGCCCCGCCGCCCGGAGCGGCGACGTCACCGGCGCCGGTCTCGCGGGCGCCGGACATCCGCTGCTCGGTGCGGTGGTCCGCGTCGCCGACGAGGACCGGGTGCTGCTCACCGGCCGCCTGTCCACCCGGGCCCAGCCCTGGCTCGCCGACCACACCGTGTCCGGGACCGTCCTGCTGCCCGGCACCGCCTTCGTCGAACTCGTCCTGCGGGCCGGCGACGAGGCCGGCTGCGGCCTGCTGGAGGAACTCACCCTGGAAGCGCCGCTGGCCCTGCCCGACGGCACGGGCGTGCAGCTCCAGATCGTGCTGGGCGCCCCCGACGACGTGGGGCGCCGCCCGGTCACCGTCCACGCCCGCCCGGACACCGACGACGACACCTCCTGGACCCGGCACGCCACCGCCGTCCTCGCCCCGGCCACCACCGCCTCCACCGGCGGCGACCTCACCGCCTGGCCGCCCGCCGCCGCCCGTCCCGTCCCGCTGGACGGCTTCTACGCCGCCCTCGCCGCCCAGGGTTACCAGTACGGGCCCGTCTTCCAGGGCCTGCGCGCCGCCTGGCGCGAGGGCGACGTCTGGTACGCCGAGGTCTCCCTGCCCGAGGACGAGCACCGCGACGCGGCCCGCTACGGGCTGCACCCCGCCCTCCTGGACGCCGCCCTGCACGCCCAGCTCACCGGCACGGGCGAGGAGGAGGGCGCAGGCGGCGAAGGCGGGGGAGTGGGCCTGCCGTTCGTCTTCAGCGGCGTGCGCCTGCACGCCGTGGGCGCCACCGCCCTGCGCGTCCGGCTCGAGCGGCACCCGGGCGGTTCGGTGGACCTGCGCGTCGCGGACGGCACCGGACGCCCGGTGGCCACCGTCGACTCCCTCGTCAGCCGCCCCCTGTCCGCGGCGGCCACGGCGACCGCCCGCCCGGCCGACGGTGCCCTGTACGCGGTCCGCTGGACGGCGACCGACCTGCCGCAGGCACCCGCCACCGACGGCTGGCGGCTGGCCGCCGACGACCCCGCCGGCCTGGTGCCCGACCGGCCCGCGCTCGGTGCGGACGGCTGTGCCGTCGCCGTCCTGCCCTTCGCCTCCGCACCCGGCGAGACGCCCGCCGGGATCGCCGCCCGCACCCTGGACACCCTCCAGGCGCTGCTCGCCGACGAGCGCACCCGGGACGCCACCCTGGTCGTCGTCACCCGAGGCGCCGTCGCCGCCGGCGACGAGGACGTACCCGACCTGTCCGCCGCCGCGCTGTGGGGCCTGGTCCGCTCCGCCCAGACCGAGAACCCCGGCCGTCTCGTCCTCGCCGACCTCGACGACACGGATGCCTCCCGTGCCGCCCTGACCGCCGCGATCGCCTCCGGCACCCCGCAACTCGCCCTGCGAGAGGGCAGGTTGCTCACACCGGTGCTCACGCGCACCCCGCGGACCGACGTCGCGGACGGCGCCGCCGCCTGGGACCCCGAGGGCACCGTCCTGATCACCGGCGGCACCGGTGCCCTCGGCGCGCTCGTCGCCCGGCACCTGGTCACCGTGCACGGTGTGCGCTCCCTGCTGCTGCTCTCCCGGCGTGGCCACGACGCCCCCGGTGCCGCCGACCTCGCCGGTGAACTCACCGCCCACGGCGCCACCGTACGGATCGAGGCCTGCGACACGGCCGACCCGGCGGCTCTCGCCGCCGCCCTGGCCACGGTCCCCGCCGAACATCCGCTGCGTGCCGTCGTGCACACCGCCGGTGTCCTCGACGACGGCGTCCTCGGCTCCCTCACCCCCGAGCGCCTCGCCTCCGTCCTGCGCGCCAAGGCCGATTCGGCGCTCGCCCTGCACGAGGCCACCCGCGACGCCGACCTGACCGCGTTCGTGCTGTTCTCCTCCGCCGCCGGACTCCTCGGCGGCGCCGGACAGGCCAACTACGCCGCCGCCAACACCGTCCTGGACGCCCTCGCCCAGCACCGCCGCGCCCATGGCCTGCCCGCCGTCTCGCTCGCCTGGACGCTGTGGGAGCACGACAGCGGCATGACCGGCGGCCTCGACGCCGACGACGTACGCCGTATCGCCGCCTCCGGGCTGCCCGCGCTCGACCCCGCGCACGCCCTGCGGCTGCTGGACGAGGCACTCACGGCGCACGAGGCGCTGCTCGCCCCGCTGCGCACCGACCCCGCCGCGCTGCGGGCCGCGGCCGCCGCCGGCCGGCTGCCCGCCCTGCTGCAGGGCCTGGTCCGGGCACCGGCGCGCCGCACGGCCCGTACCGCGGACACCGGCGCCTCCGACCTCGGCCGGCGCCTGGCCGGACTGACCGAGCCAGAACAGGAACGCCTGCTGCTGGACGTGGTGCGGCGGCACGCCGCCGTCGCCCTCGGCCACGGCTCGGCCGGTGCCGTCGACGGCGAGCAGTCCTTCAAGGACCTCGGGTTCGACTCCCTCACCTCGGTCGACCTGCGCAACCGGCTGAACGCCGAGACCGGGCTCAGGCTGCCCGCCACCCTGGTTTTCGACCACCCCCGGCCCAGCGCACTCGCCCGGCACCTGCGGCGCGAACTCGCCGGCACCGGCGAGACGGCGGAGGCCGCCACCGGCATCGCGGGCGACGACGACCCGGTCGTGATCGTCTCCATGGCCTGCCAGTACCCCGGTGGCGTCACCTCTCCGGAGGACCTGTGGCGGTTCGTGTCCGAGGGCGGCGACGCCATCGGCGCCTTCCCCACCGACCGGGGTTGGGACCTGGACCGGCTGCCGGGCCTGCAGGCCGGATTCCTGCACGGCGCCACCCACTTCGACGCGGCCCTGTTCGGCATCTCGCCGCGCGAGGCCCTCGCCATGGACCCGCAGCAGCGCCTGCTCCTGGAGACCTCCTGGGAGGTCTTCGAACGGGCCGGCCTGGACCCGCTGGCCCAGCGCGGCAGCCGTACCGGCGTGTACGTCGGCGCGATGGGCTCCGGCTACGCGTCGGGCCTCGCCGACATACCCGAGGGCATGGAGGGCTACATCGGCCTCGGTGTGTCCGGCAGCGTCATCTCCGGCCGCGTCGCCTACGCGTTCGGCCTGGAAGGGCCGACGATGACGGTCGACACCGCGTGCTCCTCCGCGCTCGTCGCCCTGCACCTCGCCGCCCACGCGCTGCGGCAGGGCGAGTGCTCGATGGCACTGGCCGGCGGCGTCACCGTCATGGCCACCCCCGGCACGTACACCGAGTTCACCGCGCAGAACGGGCTGGCCGCCGACGGCCGCTGCAAGGCGTTCGCCGCCGCCGCGGACGGCACCAGCTTCTCCGAGGGCGTCGGCATGCTCCTGCTGGAGCGGCTCTCGGACGCCCGGCGCAACGGGCACCCGGTGCTCGCCGTCGTCCGGGGCTCGGCCACCAATCAGGACGGCGCCTCCAACGGGCTGACCGCCCCCAGCGGCCCCTCCCAGCAGCGCGTCATCCGCCAGGCCCTCGCGTCGGCCGGGCTCTCCCCGGCGGACGTGGACGCGGTGGAGGCGCACGGCACCGGCACCACCCTCGGCGACCCCATCGAGGCGCAGGCACTGTTCGCCACCTACGGCCGGGAACGGCCCGAGGGACAGCCGCTGCTGCTCGGCTCCGCCAAGTCCAACTTCGGCCACACCCAGGCCGCCGCGGGCGCGGCCGGCGTCATCAAGATGGTGCTGGCGATGCACCACGGCGAACTGCCCCGCACCCTGCACGTCGACGAACCCTCCCCGCACATCGACTGGTCCAGCGGCACCATCGAACTGCTCACCGAGCCCCGCCCGTGGCCCGCCCGCGAAGGGCGCCCCCGCCGGGCAGGCGTCTCCTCCTTCGGCATCAGCGGCAGCAACGCCCACGTCGTCCTGGAGGAACCGCCCGCCCCCGCCCCCGAGCCCGTCACCGAACGGGCGGCGGCGGACGTCGTACCGCGTGCGTACCCCGTGTCCGGGCACACCCCCGAAGCGCTGCGCGCCCAGGCCGCCCGGCTGCGCACCCACCTCCTGACCGCCGAGCACGACCCGCGCGACCTCGCGCACACCCTCGTCACCGCCCGTCACGCGCTCGGGCACCGGGCCGTCGTCGTTGCCGAGGACCGCGACGAACTGCTGGCCGGGCTCGTCGCCGTGGCCACCGGCGACCGCGCCGGGCGCGCCGTCACCGGCAGCGCCGACGGCGGCCGTCTCGCCGTCCTGTTCAGCGGCCAGGGCGCACAGCGCCCGGGCATGGGCCGCGGCCTGTACGCCGCCCACCCGGTCTTCGCCGAGACCTTCGACGCCGTCTGCGCCGAACTGGACCGGCACCTGGACGGGCCGCCCCTGCGCGAGGTGGTCTTCGCCGCCGAGGACAGCACCGAGGCGGCGCTGCTGGACCGCACCGCCTGGACACAGGCCGCCCTGTTCGCCTTCGGCACCGCCGCCCACGCCCTGACGGCCTCCTGGGGGGTGCGGCCCGAGGTGCTGGCCGGGCACTCCGTCGGCGAGCTGACCGCCGCGCACGCCGCCGGGGTGTTCGACCTCGCCGACGCCTGCGCCCTGGTCGCCGCGCGCGGACGGCTCATGCAGGCACTGCCGGAGGGCGGCGCGATGACCGCGATCGAGGGCACCGAGGAGGAGGTGCTGCCGTTCCTGGCCGACCGGAGGGACCGGGTCGCGGTCGCCGCCGTCAACGGGCCCGTCTCCGTCGTCGTCTCCGGTGCCGCCGACGACGTGGAGGCGGTCGCCGCCGAGTTCGCCGCGCGCGGCCGACGCACCCGGCGCCTGCGCGTCAGCCACGCCTTCCACTCGCCGCTGATGGACGCCGTGCTGGAGGACTTCCGGCAGGTCGCCGCCCGTGTGCGGTACGCGCCGCCGGCCGTCCCCGTGGTGTCCAACCTGACCGGCGCCCTGTGCACCGGGGAGGACCTGCGCACCCCCGACTACTGGGTGCGGCACGTCCGCGAGACCGTGCGCTTCGCGGACGGGGTGCGCACCCTGGAGGCCGAGGGCGTCACCCTCTGCCTCGAACTCGGACCCGACGCCACCCTCACCCCCCTCGTCCGGGACGGCGTCCAGGACCCGGCCGACGTCACCGCCGTGTCCCTGCTCCACCGCGACCTGCCCGAGCGGCACGCGGCGCTGCTGGCCGCCGCCACCCTGCACACGCACGGCCGCGGCGACCTGCCCGCCGTCCCCGCCGACGCCGGTGCCCGGCCCGTCACGCTGCCGACGTACGCCTTCCAGCGCGAGCGCTACTGGCTGGAGCCGTCGGCGCCGGCCGCCGCACCCACCGCGGACAGCGCGTTCTGGGAACTCGTCGAGGGCGCCGACCCGGCGGCCCTGGCCGAGCGGCTCGACGTCGACGCCGACGCCCCGCTCAGCGCCGTCCTGCCCGCCCTCGCCGCCTGGCGGGGCGCGGACCGCAGGCACAGCGGGGAACAGCGCTGGGAACACCGCGTGACCTGGCGGCCCGCCGCCGACGGCGCCACCGCCACCCTCACCGGCACCTGGCTGCTCGCTGTCCCCGACACGCTGGACGGCGACCCCTGGGCGACGTCGGTCACCGAGGCGCTCACCGCGCACGGCGCCCGCGTCCGCGTCCTGCCCGTGGACTGCGCCACCGCCGACCGCGCCGGCCTGGCCGCCGCTCTCGACGCCGCCCGCGAGGACGGTCCGGCACCCGCCGGTGTGCTGTCCCTGCTGGCCGCCGACACCCGGCCACTGCCCGGCCACCGTGCCGTCCCGGCCGGTCTCGCCGCGACCACCGCCCTCGTGCAGGCCCTGGCCGACCGGGCGGCGGGTCCGGACAGCCCGCGCCTGTGGGCCGTCACCGCGGGCGCGGCCGGCGTCCTCGGCGGCGAGGCGCCCGCCGAGGCGGAGCAGGCGGCCGTGTGGGGCCTGGGCCGCACCGCGGCCCTGGAACACCCGCAGCTGTGGGGCGGCCTGGTCGACCTGCCCGCCGGCACCACCGCCGCCGTGGCCCCCGATGCCGCCCGCCGCCTGTGCGCGGTGCTCGCCGGTGACAGCGGCGAGGACCAGACCGCCGTCCGCCCCGCGGGCACCTTCCTGCGCCGCCTGGAACGCGTGCCCGCCGCACCGGCCGCCCACGCCGCCACCGACTGGACCGGCACCGTCCTGCTCACCGGCGCCACCGGGGCCCTCGGCCTGCGCACCGCCGCCTGGCTCGCCGCCCGGGGCGCGTCCCGCATCGTCGCCGTCAGCCGTTCGGGCACCGGCTCGCCCGGCGCCGCCCGCCTCAAGGAGGCCCTGGCCGACACCGGCACCGACCTCGTCCTGAGCGCCTGCGACGTCGCCGACCGGGACGCGCTCGCCGCGCTGCTGTCCGAGCATCCCGTCGACGCGGTCGTGCACACCGCGGGCGTCCTCGACGACCGGCTGCTCGACGCGATGGACGCCGACGCCCTGGAGACCGTGCTGCGGCCCAAGCTCGCCGCCGCCCGCAATCTCGACGACCTCACCCGGGACCGCGACCTGACGGCGTTCGTCCTGTACTCGTCGGTCTCCGGCACCCTCGGCACCATCGGCCAGGCCAACTACGCCGCCGCCAACGCCTTCCTCGACGCCCTCGCCGAGCAGCGCCGTGCCGCCGGGCTGCCCGCCACCTCCCTGGCCTGGGGACCCTGGGCCGACGGCGGCATGGCGACCCGGGACGCCGACACCGAGGCCCGCATGCGCCGTAGCGGCATCAACCCCCTCGACCCGGACCGGGCCGTGGAGGCCCTCGGCCGGACCACGCAGCGCCCCGACGCCGTGCTCGCCGTCGCCGACATCGACTGGGCCCGCTTCGCCCCCGGCTTCACCACCTCCCGGCCCAGCCCGCTCCTCGCCGAACTGCCCGAGGTGCGCGACCTGCTCGCCCGGCGCCCGCAGAGCGCGGACGCCGACGCGGGGCAGGTGCTGCGCGCGCGGCTGGCCGGACAGAGCCCCGCCGAGCGTGAACGCACCCTCGTCGCCCTGGTGCGCACCGAGGCCGCCGCCGTCCTCGGACACGCCTCCACCGACCGCGTCGGCGCCGCGCAGGCGTTCAACGCGCTCGGCTTCGACTCGCTGATGGCGGTCGAACTGCGCAACCGGATCGGCGCGGCCACCGGTCTCGCCCTCCCGGCCACGCTCCTGTTCGACCAGCCCGACGCCACCGCGCTCGCCGGATACCTGCGCGGCCGGCTCACCGAGGACACGGACGGGGCGAACGCCGTCCTCGCCGACCTCGACCGGCTGGAGGCGGCCCTGTCCGGGCTGCCGGCCGACGACGCCCGGCTGGACCGCATCGGCGCCCGCCTCACGGCGCTGGCCGCGCGGCTCGGCGGCGGTGCGGCCGGTGGCGCACCGGCCGCCCCCGCCGAGGGCGACGACATCACCGACCGCCTGCGGTCCGCCGCGGCGGACGAACTCTTCGACTTCATCGAGAACGACCTCGGCATCTCCTGACGGGGACGGCCACGGGACCTTGGGAACGGGTGAGACACGCATGAGCGATGAGGACAAGCTCCTCGGCTACCTCAAGAAGGTCACGGCCGATCTCCACCAGACGCGACAGCGGCTGGCGGCGGCCGAGGCCCGCGAGAACGAACCCATAGCGATCGTCGCGATGGGCTGCCGCTTCCCCGGCGGCGTGTCCGACCCCGACGACCTGTGGCGACTGCTGGAGGACGGCACCGACGCGATGACCGACTGGCCGCGCGACCGCGGCTGGGACGTCGACGCGCTCTACGACCCGGAACCGGGCGCGCCCGGCCGCAGCTACACCCGCACCGGCGGCTTCATCGACCGGGTCGCCGACTTCGACGCCTCGTTCTTCGGCATCTCCCCGCGCGAGGCCGTCGGCACCGACCCGCAGCAGCGGCTGCTGCTGGAGATCTGCTGGGAGGCACTGGAACGCGCCGGCATCGACCCGCTCGCCCTGCGCGGCAGCCGCACCGGTGTGTTCTCCGGCACCAACCTCCAGGACTACCCCGCCCTGCTGGCCCACTCCGACAACGCCGGCGACGACGGCGTCGGCAACTCGCCCAGCGTGCTGTCCGGCCGCGTCTCCTACACCCTGGGCCTGGAGGGCCCGGCCGTCTCCGTCGACACCGCCTGCTCCTCCTCCCTGGTCACCCTGCACCTGGCCGCGCAGGCGCTGCGCGCGGGGGAGTGCGACCTCGCCCTGGCCGGCGGCGTCACCGTCATGTCGACGCCCACGATCTTCCTGGAGTTCAGCCGCCAGCGCGGCCTGTCCCCGGACGGGCGCTGCCGGGCCTTCGCCGACGCCGCCGACGGCACCGCCTGGGGCGAGGGCGCCGGCGTCCTCGTCGTGGAGCGGCTGGCCGACGCCCGCCGCAACGGCCACCCCGTGCTCGCCGTGCTGCGCGGCTCCGCCGTCAACCAGGACGGCGCCTCCAACGGTCTGACCGCCCCCAACGGCCCCTCCCAGGAACGGGTCGTCTGGCAGGCCCTGCGCTCCGCCGGGCTCGCCCCCGCCGACGTCGACGCCGTCGAGGCGCACGGCACCGGCACCACCCTCGGCGACCCCATCGAGGCGCAGGCGCTGCTGGCCACCTACGGCCAGGACCGGCCCGCCGAACGGCCGCTGCTGCTCGGCTCGGTGAAGTCCAACATCGGCCACACCCAGGCCGCCGCCGGTGTCGCCGGCGTCATCAAGACGGTCCTCGCGCTGCGCGCCGGACGCCTTCCGGCCACCCTCCACGTCGACCGGCCCTCCACGCACGTCGACTGGAGCGCGGGCCGCGTCGAACTCCTCACCGAGGCCCGCGACTGGCCCCGCACCGACGACCGGCCGCGCCGGGCCGCGGTCTCCTCCTTCGGCGTCAGCGGCACCAACGCCCACGTCATCCTCGAACAGGCCCCCGAGCCGGACGCGGACGCCTCCGCCGGGACCGTCGACGACACGCCCCGCCCGCGCGCCTTCCCCGTCTCCGGCCGCACCGCCGCCGCCCTGCGCGCGCAGGCCGCCCGCCTCGCCGCCCACCTGCGGGCCACCCCCGACGGCACCCTCCACCCCGCCGACCTGGCCTGGTCCCTGGCCGCCACCCGGCCCGCCCTCGAACACCGGGCCGTCGTCGTCGCCCAGGACCGCGACGCACTCCTGCGCGGCCTGACCTCCCTCGCCGAGGGCGCACCCGACGCCGCCGTGGTCCGTGGCGTCGCCGACACCGACGGCGATCCCGTCCTCCTCTTCCCCGGCCAGGGGCCCCAGTGGGAGGGCATGGCCACCGGACTCCACGCGGCCGACGAGCGGTTCCGCCGCTACTTCGACGAAGCCGCCGCCGCGGTCGAGGCGTTCACCGACTACTCGGTCCTCGACGTGCTGCGCGGTGCGCCCGGGGCCCCGCCGCTGGAACGCCTCGACGTGGTCCAGCCCACCCTGTTCGTCGTCTGCGTCGCGCTGGCCCGGCTGTGGATGGCGTGCGGGGTCCGCCCCGCGGCGGTGGCCGGGCAGAGCCAGGGCGAGATCGCCGCCGCCCACATCGCGGGCGTCCTCACCCTGGAGGACGCCGCCCGCGTCGTCGTCACCCGCTCCCGCGAACTGACCACCATCACCGGCCGCGGCGGCATGGTCGCCGTCCCCCTGCCGCTCGCCGAGGTCGAACAGCTCCTGACCCCCTACGAGGGCCGGATCTCCGTCGGCTCGGTCACCGGCCCCCGCTCGGTCACCGTCTCCGGGGACGCCGAACCCCTCGCCGAACTCCTGGCCTCCCTCACCGAAGCCGGGATCCGCGCCCGCCGCGTGCCCGTGGACTACGCCTCCCACTGCGCGCAGGTCGAGGAGGTCCGTGACGCGCTGCTCGCCGGATTCTCGCCGATTCGCCCGCGCCCCGCCGAGATCCCCTTCCACTCCACCGTCACCGGAGAGCGCGTCGAGGACACCACCACCCTCGACGCCGCCTACTGGTACGACAACATCCGCCGCCCCGTCCAGTTCGAGACCGCCGTGCGGGGCCTCGCCGAGGCCGGGCACCGGGTCTTCGTCGAGGCCGGCCCGCACGCCGTGGTCACCACCGCGGTCGGCGACATCCTGGAGGACCTCGGCATCACCGACGGCGCCGTCCTCGGCACCCTGCGCCGCTCCGAGGGCGGCCGCGAGCGCTTCCTCGCCTCCGCCGCCGCCCTCGCCGTGCGCGGCGGCCGCGTCGACTGGACGGCCGTCCACGACGAGCCCGCCCACCGTGTCGACCTGCCCGTCTACGCCTTCCAACGCCGCCGCTACTGGCCCGAGTTCACCGGGGCACAGGCCGCGACGGGCTCCGCCGCCGACACCGCGGACGCCCCGTTCTGGCAGGCCGTCGAGTCCGGTGACGTGGATACCCTGGCCACCGCCCTCGGCCTGGACGAGGACACCGTCTCCCGGCTCGCGCCCGCCCTGGCCGGCTATCGCCGCCGCAGCACCGACCGGGCCACCGCCGACCGCTGGCGCTACCGCATCACCTGGCACCCGCTGGCCGGCCGGCCGGCCCCCGCGCTGACCGGACGCTGGCTGCTGCTGGTGCCCCGCGGCCACGAGGACGGCCCCGAGGCCACCGCCGTACGCGCCGCCCTCACCCGCGCCGGAGCCGACGGCGTCCCGGTCGTCGTCGACCCCACCGCCGACCGCGCCGCCCTCGCCGCCGCCCTCGCCGCAGCGGCCGACGGAGCACGCACCGTGCTGTCCCTGCTCGCCCTCGACGACAGCCCGCACCCCGAACACCCGCTGCTGCCGGGCGGCTTCGCCGCCACCGTCGCCCTCGTCCAGGCCATGGACGACCTCAACACCCGCCTGCCGGTGTGGTTCCTGACCCGGGGCGCCGTCGCCACCGCGCCCGGAACGGGCCCGGACCACCCCGCGCAGGCCCTCGTGTGGGGCTTCGGCCGGGTCGTCGCGCTGGAACAGGCCGACTGCTTCGGCGGCCTGGCCGACCTGCCCGCCGACCCCGACGACCGCGTCGCCGACCGGCTGGTCGCGGTCCTCGCCGGCACCGACCACGAGGACCAGGTCGCCGTCCGCCCCACCGGCGCCTACGGCCGCCGCCTGGAACGCGCCGCCACCGGCGGGCTGCCCGGCCGCCGCCGCTGGCGGCCGGGCGGCACCGTCCTGGTCACCGGCGGCACCGGCGCCCTCGGCCGGCACGTCGCCCGCTGGCTCGCCCGGTCCGGCGCCGAACACCTGCTGCTCGTCAGCCGCTCGGGACCCGAGGCGGAGGGCGCCGCCGACCTGCTGGCGGAACTCGCCGTCCACGGCGCCCGCGCCGAACTGGCCGCCTGCGACATCGCCGACCGCGACGCCCTCGACGCGCTGTTGGCCGGCATCCCCGCCGACCGCCCGCTGACCGCCGTCTTCCACACCGCGGCCGTCCTCGACGACGGCGTCATCGGCTCCCTCACCCCCGACCGGCTCGCCGAGGTCCTGCGGGTCAAGGTCGGTGGCGCCCTCAACCTCGACGCCGCCACCGCACACCTGGACCTGTCCGCGTTCGTGCTGTTCTCCTCCTCCTCCGGCGTCTTCGGCAGCCCCGGACACGGCAACTACGCCCCCGGCAACGCCTTCCTCGACGCGCTCGCCGAGGACCGCCGCGCCCGCGGGCTGCCCGCCACCGCCGTGGCCTGGAGCGGCTGGGCCGACGGCGGCATGGCCTCCGGCACCGTCGGTGAACGCCTCCAACGGCACGGTGTACGCCTCATGGACCCCGCCGTCGCCGTCACCGCCCTCCAGGACGCCCTCGACCACGACGACACGGCGCTCGTCGTCACCGACATCGACTGGGAGGTCTTCGGCGCCGAACTCGACAAGGGCCGCCCCCGGCGCCTGTACGCCGCCCTGCCCGACCTCGACCGGCTGCGGGCGAACCGGCGTGCTCCCGGCACCGCGGACCAGGAGTCGGCGGACACCGGCGACGGGCTCCCCGCCCAGCTCGCCGCCCTGTCCGACGCGGACCGCAGGCACGCCCTGCTGCACCTCGTCCGCGCCCACATCGCCTACGTCCTCAACCATCCGAGCCCCGACGACGTCGAACCCGCCCGCGCCTTCCGCGAACTCGGCTTCGACTCCCTCACCGCCGTCGAACTGCGCAACACCCTCGGCGAGGCGACCGGCATGCGCCTGCCCGCCACCCTCGTCTACGACTACCCGACCCCGGCCGCGCTCGCCGAACACCTCAACGAGCAACTCGCCCCGCCCACCGCCCCGTCCGCCGTCGGCGACGCCACCGCGTCGCACCGCCCGGACACCGCCGAGGACCCCGTCGTCATCGTCGGCATGGCCTGCCGCTTCCCCGGCGACGCGGACACCCCCGAACGGTTCTGGCAGCTCCTCGCCGACGGCACCGACGCGATGGGCCCCTTCCCGGAGGACCGGGACTGGGACCTGGAGTCGCTCTACGACCCCGAGCCCGGACAAGCCGGCCGCACCTCCACGCTCACCGGCGGCTTCCTCGACACCTTCGCCGACTTCGACCCGGGCGTGTTCGGCGTCTCGCCGCGTGAGGCGCTCGCCATGGATCCGCAGCAGCGGCTGCTGCTGGAGATGGCGTGGGAGACGTTCGAGCGGGCCGGGATCGACCCGCGCGCCCTGCGGGGCAGCCGTACCGGCGTCTTCGCAGGCACCAACTACCAGGACTACTCGTCCCGTCCGATCGCGCCGGGCGACGAGGTCGGCGCCCACCTGGGCACCGGCAACTCCGCCAGCGTCATGTCGGGCCGGCTGTCGTACACCTTCGGTCTGGAAGGCCCCGCGGTCACCGTCGACACCGCCTGCTCGTCCTCCCTGGTCGCCCTGCACCTGGCCGTGCGCTCGCTGCTGGCGGGGGAGTGCGACCTCGCCCTCGCGGGCGGAGTCACCGTGATGTCGACGCCGGGTCTGTTCGTCGATTTCAGCCGTCAGCGGGGTCTTGCGGCGGATGGCCGGTGCAAGGCGTTCGCGGATGCGGCGGACGGGACGGGGTTCTCCGAGGGCGGTGGTCTGCTGCTGGTGGAGCGGCTTTCGGACGCGCGAGCCAAGGG